>JBBSGX010000010.1:0-29285 GCA_038253685.1 Candidatus Limnocylindrales bacterium
CGAGCGGCATGATAGACAAAGTCGGATTACTATGCAAGAGACGCGGGTTTCCCGGACGACGCGTCGGTCGCTGCTGCCCAGCGGCCCATTCGGCCGCCGAGGGACCTCCTCCCCCGGAGTGGCCGAAGAAAGAGCGAGGGCCGGTCCTGCCACAGGGACCGGGCCTCGTCGTTTTCGCCGGTGAAGCGGAGGGTCAGACCTCCTTGAATTCGCCCTCGACGGCCTCTTCCTCGCCCTCGCCGGAGGGCTCGCTGCCATCCCCTCCCGAGGGACCGCTGCCGTTCTCGTCGCCGGCCGAACCTGACGCCTGGTAGGCGGCTGTTGCGACTCGGCTGAGCGCTTCGGCCAGCGCCTGGGATGAGCTCTTGACCGCGTCCAGGTCGTTGCCCTTGAGGGCGGCACGGACGGCCTCGGTCTTGGTCTCTACGTCGATCTTGTCCTCCGCCGAGACCTTGTCGCCGAGGTCGCGCAGGGTGCGATCGGCCTGGAAGGCCAGCGCGTCCGCCTGGTTGCGCGTCTCGACCTCGTCGCGACGCTGCCTGTCCTCCTCCGCATGCGCCTGCGCGTCGCGGACCATCCGGTCGACGTCCTCCTTGGAGAGCATCGAGGAAGCCGTGATCTGCACGGACTGGGTTCGACCCGTGGCCCGATCCTTTGCCTTCACGTCGAGGATGCCATTGGCGTCGATGTCGAAGGTGACCTCGACCTGCGGCACGCCGCGCGGCGCGGGCGGGATCTGGTCGAGAACGAACTTGCCGAGGGTCTTGTTGTCAGCGGCCATCTCCCGCTCGCCCTGGAGCACATGGATCTCGACCTGCGGCTGGTTGTCGCTGGCGGTCGAGAAGACCTGGCTCTTGGACGTCGGGATGGTGGTGTTGCGCTCGATGAGCTTGGTCATGACGCCGCCCAGGGTCTCGATGCCCAGGGACAGCGGCGTGACGTCGAGGAGCAGCACGTCCTTGACCTCGCCGGCCAGGACGCCCGCCTGGATCGCGGCGCCGATCGCCACGACCTCGTCGGGGTTGACGCCCTTGTGGGGCTCCTTGCCACCGAACATGGCCTTGACGGCCTCGACCACCGCGGGCATGCGGGTCTGGCCGCCGACGAGGATCACCTCGTCGATGTCCGCGGGCTTGAGCCCCGCATCCTTCAGAGCGGCCTGCACGGGACCCTTGGTCTTGTCGACGAGGTCCGCGACCAGGTCCTCGAGCTTGGCCCGCGACAGGGTCATCACGAGGTGCTTGGGATTGCGGTCCGCATCCGCCGTGATGTAGGGCAGGTTGATCTCGGTCTGGGTGACCGACGAGAGCTCGACCTTTGCCTTCTCCGCAGCTTCCTTCACACGCTGGAGGGCCTGCTTGTCCTTGGCGAGATCGATGCCCTGGTCCTTCTTGAACTCGGCGAGGAGCCAGTCGATGACGCGCTGGTCGAAGTCGTCGCCGCCGAGGTGGGTGTCGCCGTTGGTGGCCTTGACCTCGAAGACGCCGTCGCCGAGCTCCAGGATCGAAATGTCGAAGGTTCCGCCGCCGAGGTCGTAGACCGCGATCTGCTCGTCCTTCTTCTTGTCCAGTCCGTAGGCCAGGGCCGAGGCGGTTGGCTCGTTGATGATCCGCTTGACGTCGAGGCCGGCGATGCGGCCCGCGTCCTTGGTCGCCTGACGCTGGGTGTCGTCGAAGTACGCGGGGACCGTGATTACCGCCTCGGTGACCTTCTCCCCGAGGTACGCCTCGGCGTCCGCCTTGAGCTTCTGGAGGATCATCGCGCTGATCTCCGGCGGCGTGTAGAACTTGCCGTCCCCGACCTTGACCCGCACGCCGTCGCTCTTGGGATCTTTCTCCACCTTGTAGGAGACGAGATCCTTGGAGCGCTGCACCTCCGGGTCGTCCCAGCGGCGGCCCATGAAGCGCTTGATCGAATAGATCGTGTTCTCCGGGTTCGTGATGGCCTGGCGCTTGGCGATCTGGCCTACCAGGCGCTCCCCGGTCTTCGTGAACGCGACGACGGACGGAACAGTCCGCCCACCTTCAGCGCTCGGGATGACGGTCGGCTCCCCGCCCTCCATGACGGCGACCACCGAGTTGGTGGTGCCAAGGTCGATTCCGATGATCTTGCCCATTTGGTCTCTACTCCCTGTCGTCCGGCGCTTCCTGGGCGCCGCCTTGGTTGGCTGTCTGGGTCGTCGTTGATGTGCTGTCGTTCTTGGCCACGGCGACCAGGGCAGGGCGCAGCACCCGATCGCGGATGCGGTAGCCGCGCTGCAGCTCCCGGGTGACGTGACTGTCGGGGACGTCCGCCGTCTCCTCGTGGAGGACGGCCTCGTGCAGTCGCGGGTCGAAGGGGCTCTCGGCCACCTCGATCGGCGTCACGCCCTCCGAATCGAGCAGCGAACGGAGCTTGCGATCGATGGCGTTGATGCCCTCCACCCACGGCGACCCCTGAAGCTCGGGCGGGACGTGGGCGACCGCGCGATCGAGGTCGTCGACAACGGCCAGCAGCTTCAGCAGCAGGCCCTCGTTGGCGAGGCCGAGCTCCTCCTCCCGCTGCTGCTCCGTGCGGCGACGGTAGTTCGAGAAGTCGGCAGCGGATCGCTGCCAGGCGGTGCGGTTCTCGGTTGCCTCGCGCTCCGCCCGTTCGACCCGGTCACGCAGGTCGTCGATCTGCGCGGCCAGCCCGGCGGACGTATCGAGTGCTTCGATCCGCTCCTCGGCTCGTGTCCGTTTCCGGTTGTGTGCGGCTGCCGCGTCCGGCGGCGCGCCATTCGTTCGATCTTTCATGCGTACAGGTGATCCACCAACTCATTCATGAGTCCGCTCACGTAGCGGACCGTGCTGATGACCTGGGCGTAGGCCATGCGGGTCGGACCCAGCACGCCCACGACCCCGGTTGCTCGGCCCATGCGCCCGTAGACGGCCAGGACGAGCGATACGTCGTGCATTTCCTCGTGATCGTTCTCGCTGCCGATGAAGGCGTGCACATCGCCCTCTCGCGACAGGCGCTGGAACAACTCCCCGAGGTAGTTGCGGTCCTGGAGGACCGAGAACACGCGCCGGAGCTTCTCGCTGCGGGCGAACTCCGGGGCCTCCATCACATTGAGAAGTCCCTCGCTGAAGACGTCCTCCACGCCTGCGGCATCGAAGTCGTGCATCAGCCGCGAGATCCGCTCCACGGCACGCACCAAAAGCGAATCGGCCGGCGGCAACGCGTCGCGCAGCTCGGCCAGCCAACTCTCGACCTCGACCGCCGACCGGCCCGCCAGGCGGGCGTTCAGCCTCCGTCCGACGGCCTCCAGGTCGGCCGGCTCATCGTCGGTCTCGACGGTCATCAGCACCTGCTTCACGGGCCCTTCGGCAAGCACAAGCACAAGGCTGGCCGTGCGGGTCCCGTTGCTCACGAGGTCGACACGGCGGACTCGGCACGACTGTGGCTTGGCCGGCGTCGCGATCCCGGCGGCGTGCGTGGCACCCGCAAGCGTCGACGCGGCAAGTCGGAACCACTGCTCGCTCGCGAACTCGACCTGGCCGAACTGGTGACGAATCATCAGCTGTTCCACCGGTGCCAGCGTGGCGGCATCGGCAATCGACTCGACATACAGGCGGTACCCGGCGTCCGTTGGCTGCCTGCCGGCGCTGGTGTGCGGATGGCCAAGGTATCCCGCGGCCTCGAGCTCGGCCATGACGTTGCGGACCGTGGCGGGGCTGACCCCGAGACGGTACTTGGTGACAAGCGTCATGCTGCCGACCGGCTGTGCGGTGGCGACGTATTCCTCGATGATGGCCCGCAGGATGGCCTCTGAGCGTGGCTCCAGCGGACCGGGGCGGTCCTTGCGGCGCGCCATGCAAACCTCGGTTGCGCGAGATGGTTAGCACTCTAGCGCGACGAGTGCTAACTGAGTGACCGAATGGTATCAGTCGGTCATGGCGAGTGTCAACGACCTGGAGACGGTTTGGAGGGTCAGCGGCGAGGCCGGCGAACGCGAGAAACGAGCAGGAAGGGAGGCAACCATGGTGGTCCTCGCGACCGAGATCGCGGCGTGGCTCGACTCGGAGCTCCTAGCCGAACAGTACCGGGCAGAGGAACCCGAGAACGGGCTGCTGGTCGATTCCGGGCGCCCGGTGGTGTGCATCGCGTCCGCCGTGAACACCACTTTTGAAACGATCGCGGCGGCATCCGCTGCGGCAGCCGATCTCCTGATCGTGCATCACCCGAGCTGGCCCTACATCGATCTCGGGCTCCATCAACGGAAGCTCGATGCGCTCATGGCGGCAGGGGTTTCGCTCTATGGCGCCCACGTCTCGCTCGACTGCGCCGAGGACGGTACGAGCATGGCACTGGCCCGCCTGATGGACCTTTCGGTCGACGGGCGCTTCGCCGAATACCAGGGCGGATTGGCCGGTGTCCACGGTCGGTTCGCCGGAGGCTGGGACGCGCTCCTCGACGTCGTAGGTCAACGCCTCGGTGTCAATCCAGAGGCACACCGGAACGCGGAAACGTGCGAACGGGTCGGGATCGTCACGGGAGCCGGAGGAATGACGGGCTGGCTGGACGAAGCTCGCGCAGCCGGCTGCGACACCTACCTGACGGGCGAAGGCAGCATGTACACGCGCCTCTTCGCGCGAGAGGTGGGCATCAACCTGATCCTGGCGGGCCACGTCGCGACCGAAGCTCCCGGCATTCATGCCCTGCGCGTGCGAGCGGAGGGTCGCTTCGGACTCCCCGGCGTGGCGCTCTCAGAAGCGATGGCCGGCTGAGTGCGTCCTTCCTTCAGCCATTCGGGGATGCCGGAACGTGCCTTGATCCGGGCCGCCGCGCACAAGACGATCGTGATCGCCATCCTGGCCGTGGGCGGCGCCTGTACGTCTGCACCGCAGCCCAGCCAGGTGCCAGCCTCACCGGGTCTGAGCCATGGGCCGGGTGCGAGCGCAACCGTTCTGCCGCCGCGAGCCACGGGGACGGTGGCGCCGAGCTCGATCGTGCCGGCTGGGTCCTCCGGCACTCCCGGCGAAACAACACGCGCCGGTGGCTTCACCGTCACCGAGGCCACGGTGAGCCTGCCGGAGGGGGTCTCGCGGGCTGTCGCCTTCGCCGACGGCTCGGGCATCCTGCTGTGCGGCGGCCTCACCGCCGCAGGCACGACGGGCGATGTCCTGCGGATCGACCCGGCGGGAGGCACGGCAACGCTTTCGGGCCAGCTGCGCCATGCGGTGCACGACGCCGCCGGCGCCACGCTCGGTGACCTTCGGCTCGTGCTCGGGGGTGGCAAGACGCTCCAGGAGGCGTTCGTGCAGCAGGTCGCGGTGGACGGCACCGGTAGCGAGGTTGGCTCGCTCCCGGCTCCGCGAGCCGATCTCGGCGCGGCGGTCCTGGGCGATCAGCTCATCGTCGTCGGCGGCTGGGGATCGGGACGCATCGACCCGAGGGTACTCGCAACGCGGGACGGCGCGCAGTTCACCGTCGTGGCAGCGCTCCCGCACCCGGTCCGCTATGCCGCGGTGGCCGCCGTCGGTGGCCTCGTGCTGGTGATCGGCGGAGAGGCGCCTGGAGATGCTCGCTGGATCCAGGTCGTGGACGTCACGGCCGGCACGGTCAAGGTCGTCGGGAAGCTGCCGGCGCCACTCTCACACGCGACGGCGCTCACCCTAGGAGGGCAGGTGCTCGTTGCAGGTGGGCGAACCGCGGGCCGAGCCCAGAAGTCCATTCTGGCCATCGATCCCGCGACCTGGGCGGTCACGACCGTCGGCGAGCTGCCGCGAGCGCTTTCGGATGCGGCCGGCGTCGTCGTGGATGGGACCGGCTACCTTGTTGGCGGCGAGGCCTCCGGGCCGCTGGCATCGGTCATCGCGATCAATCCCGACTGACCGACTCGACTCGTGCGCCGGCCGCGCAGCGAGCGCCGGCGGCCCCCCTCCGGCGCCAGCTGAACGAATGGGTCTACTTGAAGATGCCCACCGGGGCCACGTCCACGCCGTCCGGGATGTTGAGGAACCCATCCGCGGCGCCCGCCTGGCGGTTGTGCCCGTGGGTCCAGACGATGCTGTTTGTCGTTGGATCGATGACCACCACACGGTGGCGGTAGTCGTCGTTGAGCACGTACGTCCCGTCGGGAAGCGGCAGCGCGAGGCTCGGGTGGTTCAGCTTGCCGGGTCCGTGCTTCGGGCCGTAGCGGTAGAGGACGTGCCCGGTCCCGGGATCGACGACGATCAGCGCTCCCGGGTCGAAATAGTCGACGACGAGCACGTTGCCGTCCGCCAGCAGCTGCGCGTCCGAGGGGTAGTGCAGCGGAACGTGGATGTCGAACAGGACCTTTCCTGTGGCGGACAGGCGCACCACCCGCGATCCGTAGATCTCGGTGACCAGCATCCCGCCATCGGGCAGCGGGGTGTCGCCGTTGGGCTGCCCGTACGTGTGCGGGGGATTGTCGCTGCAGACACCCGTCTGGCCCCACTGCCTGACGATCCGCTTGTCCGGCGAGATCTCCATGATCCGGCAGTTCTTGATGTCCGCGACGGTGATGTCGCCGTTGGCGAGCGGGTACGCATCGTCCGGGTTCCAGAGCTGGCCGGGGCCTCCGCCCGGATGCCCGAACTGCCCGTATTCCCACACGACCTTCTTTGTCGCGATGTCGATGCGGACGATGACCTGGTTCTCCTCCTCGTTGGCAACGATCGTCTTGCCATCAGGGGAGATGAACGCGTCGTCGGCGGAGAAGGTCTCGCCCGCCGGCAGGCTCCCGGCCTCGGGGAAGCGCCAGAGGATCGCACCTGCGTCGTCGACCGCCAGCAGGCGGCCGTTGCCGCGATCGGCAATGAGCAGTCCGCCTGGAAAATGCTGTGAAGTCCCTGTCGGAGCTGACGACCCGGGTGCCCTCGTCGGCCGGTCCGTGGGGCCACCGGGCAGCGTCGTGCCTGGTTCCGGCGTGATCCCGGCAGGGAGCGACGCCAGCATGGTGCCGGGCGACTGGCTTGACCGGCCCGTGCTGCGGGTGGGTTGCCCGCTCGGCCCTGGACTGGCAGCCGGAACGCCGTTTCCAGGGAACTGACTCAGCACCACGAAGGCCACGACCAGGATGACCACGACCGCTGCGGCGCCCGCGATGTAGCTCGGCTTCATTCGCTCCGGCTCTGGAGAGGAAGCGCCAGGACGCGGTCGGCGCGCGTGAATCGTCACAACGGAACATGAATGGGAGATGAGCGCGCGCAGGGCCCTGCGCTCCCCGGCGGGTGCGACTACTGGTTGCCCGCGACCCCTGCGTGATTCCAGAGGTAGCGCCGCAGCGTCACGCCGCGTTCATGGACCTGCCGCGCGATGTGGCGCCCGACGTAGCGGTAGTGCCACGGTTCGTAGTTCATGCAGGTATTCAGGCGCTTGTCACGGGGGTAGCTCATGACGAAGCCGTACTCCCACGCGTGCTCCTTCATCCACCTGCCCGAAGGCGTGGTGGCCCAGTCGGCATAGTTCCAGGGCGCCTGTTCGCTGTCCGCGCTCCGGAAGTCGATGGTCGTTCCCAGCTGGTGCTCCGAGTGGCCGGGCCGTGCGCCGTACTTGACGGCCGTCTCGTATCCGACCTGTTTGACATACAGCTCGAACGAGTCCTTCTGTCGCTGGAAGCTGCGGTAGCCCGAGTTCACCGCGACCGCGGCGTGAGCGAACCGGGCCGCCGCCGCGAGGTCAGTGAGGCCGGCCACGATGACCTCGCGCACCTGGAAGCCGTCGTTAAGCCCGGCCTCGGCGGTCGAGCGAAGGTCGTCGGGCGCATACCTTCGGGGCAACCGGAAGGTCGTGTCGAGCAGCGTCTTCTTCCAGTCGGCCAACTGCGTGTAACGGGTGTGGACGTCATCGATGCGACATTGCGGGAGTGGTTCGGCCGCCTGTGCCGCTACCGAAGACAGGGTCCCGGCGACGAGGGCGATCACGCCCGCGACGCGCAAAGCCACGAATCGAGTCATCGGTTCGCCGCGTAGTGCTCCCACAGGTAGCGCCGCAGCGTCTCTCCGCTCTCGTGAACATCCTTCGCGATCTGGCGCCCGACGTACCGGTAGTGCCATGGCTCATACCCGTAGCACGTCTCCGACTGCTGCCCCTTCGGGTAACTCAGCAGAAAGCCGTACCGCCACGCGTGGCTGGCCATCCACTCCCCGGGCTCGGTGGTTCCCCAGTCGTCGTAGTCCCATGGCGGCAGATCGCTGTCGGCGCTGCGGAAGTCCACGGCCGTCCCGAGCTGGTGCTCCGAATGGCCCGGCCGAGCGCTGAGGCGCAGGGCTTCCTGCCTGCCCGATTGTCGGACCCAGTAGGCGAACGCACCGGCCTGCTCGCCATAGCTCCGGTATGCCCAGCGGACGGCGATCTCCGCGCTGTCCTCGACTGAAGCCTCGTGCATCTCCCGAAGATCGTCGACAAGCGCCGGGATGACCTCGAGGCCGCCGTTCATGCCCGCCTGCGAAGTCGGTACGAGGTGCTTCGGCACGAAGTTGGACGGGAGCCGATAGATCGTGTCGAGCACCATGGTCGCCCAATCCCTGTTTGGATCGCCCATCGCCGCCACGTCCTTGTAGGCGCAGGCGGGCAGCGGGTCGCCGGCCCCTCCGTCCGAGGGTGTCGAGCTGGCGCCGGAAACGGGCGTCGGGCCTGCTGTCTCCCCCGGCTCCGGGGTCGTGCCAGGCTCAGGGGTCATGCCAGGCTCACGGGTCGTGCCGGTCTCCGGGGTCGTGCCAGGCTCCAGGGTCGTGCCAGGCTCCGGGGTCGTGCCCGGCTCGAACGAGCCGGCAGGGAGGGACGCTGCGCCACCCGGACTCGCCGATGCGCGGGCGGACGCCGGGTTCCCGGTCGGGTTGGAGTTGCCGGCGCAAGCCGCGGCCAGCAGTAGGGCCACGACCAGGTACGCGGCGACTCGGATGGCACCGGTGGCCCGACGCGTCACGGTCGCGTCACGAGCCGCTGGGAGCCGTCTCGTAGTTCTCCCAGAGGTAGCGCCTCAGGACCAGGCCGCTGTCGTGCACGGCCGCGGCCTCGGCACGGCCGACGTAGCGGTAGTGCCAGGGCTCATACATGTAACAGGTGGCCCGGGTCTTGCCCTTCGGGTAGCTCATGATGAATCCGTACTGCCAGGCGTGCTTCTTCATCCACGCGCCAGGGGCCGTGGCGGCCCAGTCCGCGTAATCCCATGGGGGTGCCGCACTGGACGCGCTGCGGAAATCCACGGCCAGACCCAGCTGGTGCTCGGAGTGCCCGGGACGAGCGCTGCCGAGCAGGGCCTTGTGGTAGCCGTCGCGGCGAACCCAGGACTCGAAGACTGCCTTCTGCTCGGCGTAGGACCGGTAGGCCGATCGCACCGCGATGCCCTTCCCGGCGTGCCGAGCTGCGGCCGCCATGGCACGGAGATCGTGGGTCATCACGGCCCGTACGTGCCCGCCTCCGGCGATGTGCGCACCCGACGTCGAGACCAGGTCGGGTGGGACGTAATGCCGGCCCACCCGTTCGATCGTATCGAGCAGGGTCATCTTCCAGTCGCGGTAGGCGGAGTACCGAGTGTGGACGTCCCTGTAGTTGCAGGCGGGCAACGGATCGCCGGGGTGGGCAGCAAGCGCTGACGGTCCCGCCACCGCGGACGCAAGGGTGAGACCCACGAGGCTGACCATCGTCAAGCCGAACCTCAGCGGGCGCAACCGGGAAACCTGCAGCGCAACCATCCGTGCGAGTCTCGGCGCTGTGGCTCGCGACGTCAAACCCGCCAGCGGTACCGAGTGGGCGAGGCCGATCAGGTCGGACCCGACTGCGACTTCCACCAGTCGACGAGATCGCCGAGCGTGCTCGCGGTTCCGCGTGCCTGACCGACGATGGCGAGCCGCTCGTCCACCCAGACGATTCGCGGCACGGTGCCACCACCCGCATCGTCGATGAAGCAGAGCACGCGACCGGCGGATTCCTGGTTGGTGAGAAAGCTCGTCTCGCCCTGCTGGCCGAGGAAGCAGGCCCCCGTCCCGGGCCCGATGCCCGACGCTGCGACGACGGTGTCATAGCTCGACCTGGCAGCGTCGGAGCTCGGGAAGACCGCGTACAGGAGCGCGGCGACGGCCGCGGAGGCTGGATGGCAATCGATCGCGGCCAGGGCGCCCGATGGCATGGACGCAGTCGGAGTGGCGGCGCACGTGCCGTCTCCATCCGAGGCGTGCGCGAGCAGATACGCCGGGGCACCGGAGGCAGTCGGCGGCGAGGGCGGCGGCGGAACCGCGGTGGCCGAGGGCTCGGACGTGTCGGGGACCGAGGGCTCGGACGTGTCGGGGGCCGTTGACTCAATTGCCTCACTGGGCTGGGCAACAGGACTGCTGGTCGGCACCGGCGTGACGGTCGGTCGGGGTGTACGGGTCGCTGTGGGTCGCGGTCGGGTGGTGGGCACCGGCGCAGCGCCGCCCTGCAGCGAGTCGATCAGCTGCGGAAGCACGATGAAACCGACGATGACGATGGCGATGATCGCCCAGGTCCAGCCGCCGCTGCGGCGCCGCACAGTCCCGGTGCGCAGGCTGGCGGGCGATCCCCGGGCTGGACGCGGCGCGCCCTGGACCGGCACGACGGACGGGAAGCTCGGTGTGTCAGCCGGCAGCACCCGCACGGCACCGGGCAGACCCACGAGTGTGCCGCCCGGCGACGCGATCGGAGCGAGCACATTGGGCCCAGACCCTGCCCAGCTCGGGACGCGGGCGGCCCTGAAGTTCTCCCGGCTCTGGATCGAACGGACGACCGCCAGCGAGAACAGGGCGGCCACGAGCCATGCCAGCTGTGCCAGCGCGGCGTTGAACAGAGCGGCGCGAACGGCCGCGTCTCCGACTGCGTTCTGGAGCCCGATCCAGGTGGCGACGACGGCGGTGGCGGAGGCGAGCAGCGTCAGCCACCAGATCACGATCAGGCCGTCGCGCGGCGGATGGTCCTGGTCGGAGAGACGCCGTCCCAGGCCGAGGATCAGTCCGAACGGCACCAGGAGGTTCGCGAAGGGCACGAACCACCACAGGATGGCCCCGGCAGGCCCGATGGTTCCCTCCCCTCCGCCGATGGTCGGTGCGTTTGCCTCCACCCGGCTCGACCAGGCAAGCCAGAGCAGGAACGTGATGGCGGCCAGGCCGACCGTCGCGAGCACCAGTGCGCTGGAGATCCCCGCGACGTCGGCAAACAGGCCTGCCGGCAGATCCGCGGATCGGTCAAAGAATGCGGCGAGCACCACGTACACGGCAGCCAGCGCCGCCGCGACCACGACAGTGGCCTTCAGCGCAAGTCGCAGCAGCCCGGCCCGGACGGCGGCGGAACGGAATCGCCTTGGCTGGGTTCTGCCGGGAATCGTGCCGCCACCCTCATTGGTTCGCGGCACGCCGGGGCTGGGAGCCCAGGCCGGATCTCGCGGGTTGCCGCTCACGTCTCCGGGTCTGCCGTGACGACTTCGTCCACCACCAGGCGCCCGGCGTCGGCGTCGAGCGTCACAAGGGCGCCGTGCGGGACCGTCGCGTGGTGCTTGCCGTGGCCGATGGGCAGGCCGTAGATGCACGGGATGCCGAGCGGCCCGATGACCTCCTCGAGCACGTCCTCGATCGAGAGGTCCTGCATGAACGACGCATAGTTATCGCGCCAGCCGACGTTCTTCATCTCACCGATCACGATGCCTGCCGCGGCCTCCAGCTTGCCCGCGTTGCGCAGGTGCGTGAGCATCGTGTCCAGGCTGTAGGCGTGCATGTCCAGGTCCTCGAAGTAGAGGATCCGATCGGTCGTGTCGATCTCGATCGGCGTGCCGATGGTCGCCTGCACGAGGGTCAAACAGCCGCCCGTCATGCGCCCTGTGGCTGTGCCGCCGGTGATCGTGCGGACATAGTCGTCGTCCGGCTTGCGCGGGATCTCGCCGTACGGTTCGTCGCTGAAAAGGGCCCGGTGCATGGTGTCGCGGGAGAAGGAAGTGGTCTCAGCGTCGCCGACACCGGCGGCACCGTTGGAATAGAAGGAGATGGTGTTGCTCCAGGCCTGCACCGCGAGGTGCAGCGAGGTGATGTCCGAGTAGCCGCAGAGGGCCTTCCGGCTCGCGGCAATCGCCTCACGATCGAGGAGCGGAATGAGGCGCGAGCTGCCATAGCCGCCCTGGAGGCAGACCACGGCCCGCGTCTCGGGATCGGCGAAGGCCGCATTGAGGTCCGAGGCACGGTCCTGGTCGACGCCGGCGAGGTAGCCGTGCCGATCGTTGACGTGGTCGCCCAGCTTGACCTTCAGGCCCCATGCCTCCAGGCCGGCGACGGCGCGCAGGAGGTCGCTGCGGTTCTCCCACGGCGTTGCCGGCGCGACCACGGAGACCATGTCACCCGCCTGCAGGCGCGTGGGTTTGAGGACCGCGGCGCCGCCTCGGACCGTTTCGCTCATGCCGCCGCGACCTCCTCCACTGCCTCGCCCGCGGCCCGCGGCTTCTCGACGGGGAGCAGTCGCGCGAAGACCTCGTTGCTCAGCATGCGCCCTCGCTGTGTCAACCGAAGGCGACCGGCGGATCGATCGGCGAGGCCCGATTCGAGCGCCCAGGTCAGCGCCGCGGCGAAGGCCGGGTTTCCGGTCACGTCGAGCTCGATTCCCTCCCTGAGGCGCAGGGCGAGGATGACCGATTCAGACCGCGCAGTTGCGGCGCTCATGTGCTCCACGCCACCCCGGGGAAGGCCGGGCGCGCCCGTCCCAGTTGGCAGCAGGGCCGCCAGGTAGGCATCGAGGCGAGCCGCGTTCCAGCGCCGCTCCCTGTGGCCATCGAAGGCGTGGGCTCCCGGACCCAGCGCCTCATACGGCTCGCGCCGCCAGTAGACGAGGTTGTGCCGGCTCTCCCGGCCCGCCCGGGCATGGTTTGCGATCTCGTACCGCGGCAGGCCCGCCGCGCCCAGGATCGCGTCGGCGGTTGCGTCCATCTCGGCGGCGCGGTCGTCGTCCTGGCCGGAGTGGGCTCGCCTTCGCCAGGCACGGGCTCCGGGTCGCAGTGGGAGATGGTCGCCGGTGGGACCGGTCAGGCCTTCGGCGTCGGGATCGTCGAGCGCCAGAGCGTACGTCGAGACGTGGTCCGGCTCGAGGTCCACGGCCGACTCGAGGGTGGATTGCCACGTCCCGAGGGTCTGCCGGGGCACGTCGTAGAGCAGGTCCAGGGAGATGTTCGTGAAGCCTGCCTGCCGCGCGTCTCGCACGGCCACCGGGACGTCAGACGCGTGGTGGCGCCTCCCCAGGGCGCGCAACTCGTCGTCGTGGAGGCTCTGGGCGCCGAGACTCAGGCGCGTCACGCCGGCGGCCCGGATCCCGACGAGATCACCGAGTTCATCGGGGCCGGGGTTTGCCTCGAGCGTGATCTCCGCTCCCGCGGCGATCCCGAAGCGCCGCTCCACGTGGTCGAGCAGCGCGGCGACGTCACGTGCCGGGAGCAGCGAGGGCGTACCGCCCCCGATGTAGACACTTCCCAGGGGCCAGCGTTGCGGCCCAACCCCGGCCGCCGGCTCCAGCGCGGCCGCCGGCTCTGGCGCAGCGACCGGGCCGAAGCGCGCACCCACGGCGTCGGCCCGCAGGTCGAGCTCTGCGTGGACTGCGGACAGGAACACGCCGACACGCGAAGCCGGTCCGCGCGTGGCACGACCCGTGTACACGACGAAATCGCAGTAGGGGCAGAGGCTGATGCAGAAGGGAACGTGGATGTAGAGCGCGACCGGCGGCCGGGCGGCGGATGCGCTCATGGCTTCGGATGCCGGGCGGCGGCTACCGGTGGTCAGCTCGGCCGAACCTGGCCGTAGCCGGTCGCGGGGTCATCGACCTCGTCTCCCACGAACTCCCAGCCGTGCGGCGGAAGCCCGTAGCCGGCCTCCTCCTCGGGCTCCCAGCCCGGAGGCCGCACCTGTCCGGCGTGTCCGGTGGCAAGGAAGATCGCGAAGCGCGTGACCGCATGGCCGAGGATGGCGGCGCCGATGCCACCGGTCTCGAGCACAAGCCAGCCGCCGACAACACTGGTAGCCAGCGAAAGCAGCAGCATGGCGCGGCTCCGTCCGCGTGCCCCGAGTCGTGTGGCCAGCGCGTAGAGCAGGGCCTGGAAGGCGAGCGCCAGATAGGGTGGCCAGTTGTAGGCGATCAGGAGGCCCATGACGACGCCGCGGAAGAGCGCCTCGTCGATGAAGGCCGTGCCGATGGCATTGATGACTGCGCCCACGTACTGGCGGGCCGGAGGAAGGCGGAACCGCCGGTAGCGCAACCACGCATACCCGAAGGCGACCCCCGTTCCGCCCGCGCCGAACCCGAGACCGAAGATGAGCGCCCGCTGGCGGTCCCCTCCGAGGTCCAGGTGCAACTGCGAGATGGGCTGCGCGTACAGGCGATAGACCAGCAGCACGAGCGCGATGCCGAGGGCGTACCAGGTCATGCGCCGGAGCCAGGCCCGCCAGCCTCCGGCCGCATTCTCATCGTCGTACTCCGCGGTTCCGAAACGGAACGCATCCAGGCGCAGCAGCAGGAGCAGGAACACGAACGCGAGGAAGACCAGGAACTTGATCGAGTCTTCCATCTCGCGCTAGCTTGCCTCCCCGCTGCGCAGCACGGCAAGGAATGCCGCCTGCGGGATCTCGACGCTGCCCACCCGCTTCATCCGCGCCTTGCCCTCCTTCTGCTTCTCGAGGAGTTTGCGCTTGCGGCTGATATCGCCACCGTAACACTTGGCCAGCACGTTCTTGCGCATTGCCCTGATCGTCTCGCGCGCGATGACATTGGAGCCGATGGCGGCCTGCACCGGAACTTCGAACATCTGGCGCGGAATCAGCTCTCGGAGCTTGTCGACCAGCGCGCGACCGACAGTCTGCGCCCGGTCGCGGTGAACGATCAGCGAGAGGGCATCCACCGGCTCGCCGGCCACCATCACGTCCAGCTTGACCAGGTTCCCGGGACGGTACCCGATCTCCTCGTAGTCCATCGAGGCATAGCCCTGCGTGCGGCTCTTGAGCTGGTCGTAGAGATCGACGATGACCTCGGCCAGCGGCAGCTCGAAGGTCATCAGGACCCGCAGTGCATCGAGGTATTCGAGCGTGGAGAACGAACCGCGATGACCCGTGACGAGCTCCATGAGCGTTCCGATGTGGGAGCTCGGCGTGACGATGCTGAGCTTGACCCAGGGTTCGCCGATGGTCTCGATCTCGCCGACGTTCGGCAGCCGCGACGGATTGTCCACGTGGACCTCGCCGCGTCCGTTGCTGAGTGTCACCAGATACTCAACGGACGGGGCCGACGCGATGAGATCCAGGTCGAACTCCCTCTCCAGCCTCTCCTGGACGATCTCCATGTGCAGCAATCCGAGGAAGCCGACACGGAAGCCGAAGCCCAGCGCCACGGAGCTCTCGGGCTGGAAGCTGATCGAAGCATCGTTGAGGTGGAGTTTCTCCAGTGCGTCGCGCAGCAGCGGGTAGTCGGGACCGTTGAGCGGGTAGATGCCGGCGAAGACGAGCGGCTTGGCTGGTTTGTAACCCGGTAGCGCAACCAGGGCAGGCCGCTCCGCGGATGTGAGCGTGTCCCCCACCTGGCAGTCGCGCACGCTCTTGAGGCCGGTGGCCACGTATCCCACCTCCCCCGCGCTGAGCTGCTGCACGGGAACGAGCTGCGGCCGGAAGACGCCAAGCTCCAGGATCTCCGTCTCGGCGCCCGAGGCCATGAGGCGGACGTTCTCGTGGTCGCGGAGCGTGCCTGCCGCCAGGCGCACGTAGGCCACGACACCTTTGTAGGGGTCGTAGTGGGAGTCGAAGATGAGTCCGCTCAGCGGCTCGCGCGGATCGCCCCTTGGCGGCGGAACGCGCTCGACGATGGCCTCGAGCACCAGGTCGATGTTGGTGCCCTCCTTGGCGGATGCCAGGATCACCTCTTCACGAGGGATGGCCAGCACGTTCTCGAGTTCCTCGATCACGAGCTCCGGCTGTGCCGACGGCAGGTCGATCTTGTTGATGACCGGCACGATCACCAGGCCCTGTGCCAGCGCCAGGTGCACATTGGCGAGCGTCTGCGCCTCGATGCCCTGCGCGGCGTCGATGACCAGGATGGCGGCCTCGCAGGCCTGGAGCGAGCGGCTCACCTCGTACGAGAAGTCGACGTGGCCCGGCGTGTCGATGAGGTTGAGGCCGTACGTATGGCCGTCGCGCGCGGCGTATTCGAGACGCACGGCGCGCGCCTTGATGGTGATGCCGTGCTCCTTCTCGAGATCCATCGAATCGAGGACCTGGCTCGTCATCTGGCGCGCGTCGATGGTGTGCGTCAGCTCCAGGATCCGGTCGGCCAGCGTGGACTTCCCATGGTCCACGTGGGCGATGATCGAGAAGTTGCGCATGCGCGCCTGGGGAATGCTGGCCATGGGGCCGCCGGAGTATAGCGAAGCCCCTCTCACGGGCCCTCGGGACCGTACCTCCGAGCCATGGTGTACGGGCGTTCGGCCCACTACGGTCCACCCGTTCACCCGAAGCACGGGTTGGGACGTTGGACGGCTGGTTCTGTCCGGATTGCAAGTCGCTGAATCGCCGCGGTGCTCGCCGCTGCTATTCCTGTGGCGGCGGCCCGGAAGGCAGTCAGGTGACGGCGGGCCTGCCCCTCCAGATGAACGTGCCGCTGACCGCCATCGGGACCCGCACCCTGGGCGACGATCGGCCCGTGCCCGCGTATCACTCCGCCGATCTTCGGGCTGCGGCGCTGGTGATCTCGCTGGCACTGTCCGTTGCGGTGACCGCCGCCCTCGCCGTTGTCTTCGGCGCTGCGGAGGCCAGCTCCTTCAATGTCCTCGGCTATCTCAGCGGCAACGGCGCGCTGAACACGGTCTTCGCGCTCTCCCTTGCGCGAATCGGCCTGTGGGTCGTGACCGCCCTCCTGTGGTTCCTCTGGTTCGATCGCGTGCTGCAGAACGTGCCCTCGCTTGGCGCGGGGTGGCCGACGTCGTCACGACGCGGAGCGATCGTCTGGTGGTTCGTGCCCGTCCTCAACTTCTTCCGTCCGGCGCGCGCCGTCGGCGACGCGTACCAGCGCCTGTCCGTCCCCGGTACGCCCGGCGGCTGGCTGCCGACCTTCTGGTGGTTGGCCTGGATCGGAGCGGTGCTTGTCCCGTTGGTGGGGGAGCGCGTCGCGGTGCTCACGTTCGTGACGACGCATCCAACGCTGGCCTACGCCGAACGCACGCGACAGGCGCTCGCCGTGCTCGAGGCGCTCGGTGACGGCCTGGAGGTCGCGGCAGGGGTCCTCGCGGTGGTGATGGTCATCGTCCTGCAGCGCGCGCAGAAGGAGCGGGCAGCCCTGATGGCCGAGGCTCCTCTTCCGACCGTAGCGGAGCCCAGCGTCGCCATCTCCTCGAACCGGCTGGCCGGCACGCCGATGACCGCGAGCGTATCCCCGGGCGCGGTTGCGGCCATGACCCATTCGATGGCGGTTTCTGCATCGCCGCTACCGGCACGTCGACGCGCGGGCGCCCTGCCGATCGTGCCGCTGCTGCTGGTGATCGTCCTGATTGGGGCAGCCATCTTCGCGGGCGCCGTGCTCGCACGGCCTGCGAGCCCGAGCCGTCCCGCCAGTTCTCCCACCGCGAACGCCGCTGCGACGGGGAAACCCAGCCCATCGGTCTCCCCGAGCCTGGCCCCGAGCCCGCGCCTCACGCTCACGCTCGGTCAGAAGGCTCCAAGGCCGCGCGCCGCAAGGTAGGTTCGCGCCCACGAGCGCAGCTGACCAGCCGAGTCAGCGATGGCATGGGCCAGCCGAGGCATCTGCTACCATCACTCGTCGCGTCCGGGGTGCCGGCTCCGTTGAGAGTCGGACCGTCGCGCGGCCCGTCCCCAGCAAAGAACCCGAGGTAGGATCGACTTGGCTCACTCGTCCCGGACCTGGACCGGCGCACGCACGCCGCAGGCCATCAAGCGCGTCCGGCAGGCCGCCACCCGCCACGAGGTCCTCCAGCCTCGCCGATCGGCCGCCAAGACCTTCGTCGCAAAGGCTGTCACGCTCGCCCAGGCCGGCGATGCAGACGGCGCAGGCGTCGCACTGCTCGAAGCACTTTCCGCGCTGGACAAGGCCGCCAAGGTCGGGGCCATCCACGCGAATGCCGCGGCCCGCCGCAAGAGCCGCCTCACACTCAAGGTGAACGCAGCGCTCGGTGGCGCCACGCTCGTCGCCGGCTCCAAGGCGACTCGTGCCACCGGCCGCGCCGCAGCCGCCAAGGCCGCCAAGGCGCGCATTGCGGCGGGCAAGGCCACCAAGGCAAAGGGTGAGCAGACGGCGGCCGGCAAGGCACGCGCGGCACTGTCCCGCTCAACCCGCGAGGCCCAGGCGGCAAGCGCCGCCGCTCCGGCCGAAGTGCCGGCCGCTCCCAAGGCGGCGCCTCGACCGTCGGCGAAGGCGGCTTCTACAAAGGCCGCAACTCCCAAGGCGAGCCCCGGGAAGGCAGCCGCCAAGGCTTCGGCGACCAAGGCGCCGGCCAAGAAAGCAGCGGCATCGGCCTCGAAGGCGACTCCCAGGGCTTCCGCGGCCAAGACGGCGAGCAAGCCCGCGGCGAAGACCGCCGCCAGGTCGACCAAGGCCAGCTCAGCCAAGAGCTGACCTCCCGCCCGCGGCAACGGTCTGCGATCCAGCCGGTGCACGGCCGCAACTTCGCGCCCACGAACCAGCACCCGCCCTCTCGACAGCGTTGTCAGTGTGGCTACCATTCAGGCTCGGCACACGACCTGATCCTTGGGGAGCTGGCTTGCCCAAGCCGCACGAGCGCGCCACCCAAAACGATGTGGAAGTGGACGACCGGCCCGTTGCCCGTCCGACGCTTCGCCACGTGGCCGCGCTCGCCGGGGTCAGCTTCAAGACTGTCTCACGCGTGGTCAACGGCGAGCCCGGCGTTCGGCCGGCGACGGCCGCTCGTGTGGGCGACGCTGTCCGCCAGCTGGGTTTCCGGCGCAACGAGATTGCCAGCAGCCTGAAGCGCGGCGGCGGCCACCGGACCATCGGCCTCGTCATCGAGGACATGGCGAACCCCTTCTTCTCGACCATCGCCCGAGCCGTCGAGGAAGTGGCCCGCGATCGCGGGCCACATGCTCATCACGGCCAGCTCCGACGAGGACTGCGGGCGCGAACGGCAGGTGCCGGGCGGTGGAGCACCTCCTTGCCCATGGCCGTCGGCGCGGTCGAGGCCCTCGCGGGGCAGCCGGACCACGTCGCGCTCGTGGGCTTCGACGACTTCGAGCTGGCAGGCTTCGTCTCGCCGGCCGTGAGCGTGGTGACCTACGACACCCAGGCCATGGGGCGCCAGGCGGCCGAGCTGCTGCTGCGGCGCATGGACGGGGATCGCCGCCCGACACGCCGCGTCGTTCTTCCGACGTGGGTCGTGCCTCGAGGCTCAGGAGAGATGCGGCCGGGCTGAGGGTGGCGTACGCACGGACCGGATGCCGGCGGCGACGAGCGAGCCGCTCAGCGTCAGCAACACGATCAGCCCGGCGCCCTTCGCCTGCTCCCGCAATGCAAATGCCCCGAATGACGGACCGTCCGTCACTCCGTACGAGGCCAGTTCGGCGGCCCGGCCGTCGGCCACGTAGCGCTGGTACGTGCAGTCGGGCCCGGGCTGGCAGTTGAGCTGGCCCCCGTTGGGGAGGGGCCCCGTGTCGGCAAAGATGAACAGCAGCCGGAGCGCCGCGTACATCAACGCCAGGGCAAGGCCGCTGACGAGGCCGGCCCAGACGGCGTTGGCAAAGACGCGCTTCATGGGTCGCCAGCGCTCTGAGCGCTGGTTGGCGTACCCACCGATGAGCAGGCCGGCGATGGGCGCGATGATGAACACGAGCGACTGGACGGCGATGATCAGCTCGAATGCGATCGCGATCACGAGCGCCATCCCGAGGCCGACATATCCGGCGAAGACAGCCCCTCGATCGATGAAACGCCCCGATCGCGACGGCGCCGGCGCGCTTTCCGCGACGGATGCCGCCGTCACAACGTCCACGACCGGCATGCCGAGGCGAACGTCACCGGCTCGTGACCAGCGCGGCCGCACCCGGATAGGTGGCGAAGCGGTCCAGCTCCGCCTCGATGCGCAGCAGCCGGTTGTACTTGGCGACGCGCTCCGAGCGCGACGGAGCGCCAGTCTTGATCTGGCCGGAGCCGGTCGCCACCGCAAGGTCGGCGATCGTGGTGTCCTCGGTCTCGCCACTGCGGTGACTGATGACCGTGCCCCAGCCGTTGCGCTGCGCCATCTCCACCACGGACAGCGTCTCGGTCAGGGTCCCGATCTGGTTCAGCTTCACCAGCACGGCGTTGGCGCTGTCTTCCTCGAGACCGCGCTTGAGTCGCTCCGGGTTGGTGACGAAGATGTCGTCGCCGACGATCTGCACGGTCTGGCCCAACCGCTTGGTCAGCAGCTTCCAGCCGAGCCAGTCGTCCTCAGCCAGGCCGTCCTCGAGCGATCGAATGGGGTATTTCGCAACCCAGTCGGCCCAGAAGTCCACCAGCTCGGAGGTGGTGAGCGTGCGACCTTCCTTGGAAAGACGGTACGTCAGCTCGCCGTCATTCGACTCCGGGACATCCAGGTCGACCAGCTCGGTGGTCGCCGGGTCGAGCGCAATCACGACGTCTTCGCCAGGCCGGTAGCCCGCCCGTTCGACGGCTTTCAGCACGATCTCGATCGCCGCACCGTTCGAGGGCAGTGACGGCGCGAAGCCACCTTCGTCGCCCTGTCCCGTCGCGTGCCCGTCCTCGTGGAGTTGCGTCCGGAGCGCGGCGAAGATCTCCGCGCCTGTTCGCAGGCCCTCGCTGAAGGTGGCGGCGCCGACGGGCATCACCATGAACTCCTGGAAGTCGGTCGAGTCGAGCGCGTGCTTGCCGCCGTTCAGGATGTTGAACATCGGCACGGGCAGCGTCCGGGCGCCGGCCCCACCGAGGTACCGGTAGAGCGGCATCCCGTAGGCCGCGGCCGACGCGTGCGCGCACGCCAGCGAGACCCCGAGGATGGCGTTGGCGCCGAGATTTCCCTTGTTGGGCGTTCCGTCGAGGTCGATCAGCAGCTCGTCGATGGCGGCCTGGTCGGCGGCATCCTGGTCGAGGAGCGCGGGCGCCATGACCTCCAGGACGTTGACGACGGCCTTGCGGACGCCCTTGCCGCCGTAGCGGCCCTTCTCACCGTCGCGCAACTCCACGGCTTCGTGGGCGCCGGTCGAGGCGCCGGAGGGGACGGCGGCGCGGCCGGTGGCGCCACTTGCCAGCACAACCACCACCTCGATGGTGGGGTTGCCGCGCGAGTCGAGGATCTCGTGCGCGTCGACGAGCTCGATCGTCGTCACCGGCGGACCGGCTCCTTGACGTCGGGGGTCATGGCGATCGTGCGACCACGAGCGGGTTTGGTCTCGACCGGCCGGTCCTGGAGGACCGCGATACCGGGGAGCTCCCTGCCCTCGAGGAACTCGAGGCTGGCACCGCCACCCGTCGAGATGTGCGTCATCTTCGAGGTCAGCTTGAGCTCCTCGACCGCCGCCACCGAATCTCCACCGCCGACGACCACTGCGGCACCGTTCTCCGCGCGCCGCGCCAGGTACCGGGCCATCGCACGCGTCCCGTCGCCGAACGTCGGCACCTCGAAGACGCCGAGCGGGCCGTTCCAGAAGACCGTCCGGGCCGGCTCGAGCGCCGCCTCGAAGGCCGCTATGGTCTGCGGCCCGATGTCGACGACGGACCACGAATTCGGGATCTTGTGTGCCGGCACGATCTTGTGCTCAGCGCCCCGCGTCACCTCCTTGGCCACGACCACGTCGGTCGGGAGAAGGATCTCGACACCCTTCGATTCGGCGAGCTCCAGGATCCGCCTGGCATCGTCCACCCGGTCGCGCTCGAGAAGGCTCTTGCCAACCGTGTGCCCCTTGGCGACGAGGAAGGTGTTGGCCATCCCACCGCCGATCACGAACGTGTCGACCCGATCCATGAGGTGCTCCAGCACCCCGATCTTGCCCGATACCTTGGCTCCACCGATGACCGCCGCGAACGGCCGCTCTGGCGACTCCAGGAGGGCGGACAGGTTGCGGATCTCGCTCTCCATCAGCAGCCCGGCATAGGCGGGCAGCAGGCTCGGAACTCCCACGGTCGAGGCGTGCGCCCGGTGGGCCGTGCCGAAGGCGTCGTTCACGTAGATCTCGCCGTAGGCGGCCAGTGCCTGGGCGAACGCCGGGTCGTTGGCCTCCTCGGCGGCGTGGAAGCGGAGGTTCTCGAGCATCAGGATCTGTCCCGACTTGAGCCGCCCGATGGCGTCCTGCGTGCCGATGCCCAGCGCGTCGCCCGTGACCGGGACGCGGCGCCGCAGCAGGGCCGTGAGCCGCTCCGCGACCGGTCGGAGTCGAGCCGATTCGACGACCTTGCCGTTGGGCCGTCCGAGGTGGCTCATCAGGATCACGGTCGCGCCATGCTCCAGGAGGTAGTTGATCGTCGGGATGGAGGCGCGGATACGCGAGTCGTCCTTGACCTTGCCGTCCTCGATCGGGACGTTGAAGTCGACGCGGACCAGGACCTTCTTGCCCGCGACGTCAACGTCGCGGACGGTGAGCTTCTCCATCGTCGATCAGGCCCGTGCCGCGGCGGCAGAGACGTCGAGTCGGGCACCCACGAAGGCGATCAGGTCCGCGATGCGGCAGCTGTAGCCCCACTCGTTGTCGTACCAGGAGATGACCTTCACGAAGGTCCCGCCCAACGACATCGTTGACTCTGCGTCGATGATCGACGAGCGCGTGTCGCCCCGGAAGTCGGTCGAGACGAGGGGCTCGTCGCTGACGCCGAGGATGCCCTTCATCGGTCCCACAGCGGCCGAGCGAAAGGCGTCGTTGAGCTCCTCGACTGAGGCGGGGCGCTCGAGCTCCGCGGTGAAGTCGACGACCGAGACCGTTGGCGTGGGGACACGCAGGCTGAAGCCGTCGAACTTGCCCTTGAGGTCGGGAATGACCAGGGAAAGCGCCCTCGCCGCGCCGGTTGTGGTGGGGATGATGTTCTGGCCGGCCGAGCGCGCACGCCGAGGATCCTTGTGGGCCACGTCCAGGATGCGCTGGTCGTTGGTGTACGAGTGGATCGTGTTCATCAGCCCGCGGCGGATGGTCCAGCCGTCGTGCACGACCTTGGCGGCCGGCGCGAGGCAGTTCGTCGTGCAGCTCGCGTTGCTGATGATGTTGTGCTTCTCGGGGTCATAGACGCCGTCGTTGACGCCGAGCACGATCGTCACGTCCTCGTTCTTCGCCGGCGCACTGATGATCACCTTGCGGGCGCCGGCATCGATGTGGGCTGCGGCCTTCTCGCCGTCGGTGAAGAGGCCGGTCGACTCGAGCACCATGTCGACGCCGAGGTCGCGCCACGGCAGCGCCCCCGGGTCACGGACCTGCAGAACCTTGACCTCGCGGCCGTCGATGATGAGCGCATCGTCGGTGTGTTCCACGGTCCCCGGGTAGGCGCCGTACGTCGAGTCGTGCTTGAAGAGCAGCGCGTTCATGGCAGTGTCCACGAGATCGTTGACGGCCACGACCTCGATGTCCGGGGCGCGCTCGATGATTGCCTTGAGTGACTGGCGGCCGATCCGGCCGAAGCCGTTGATGCCGACTCTGACGGTCATGTGTGGTCCTCCTGTTGTCTGTGTCAGCTGTTGTGTGTGATGTCAGCCCGATTGCGCAGCGACGGGCGAGCGGGTCTGGGCCTGCGATTGGGCCAGCGTTGACGCGGGTCCCTCGGAAATGACCGACGCAACCAGCGGCAGGGCGCCGACCAACCCGACGTCATCGCCAAGGGTGGCCGGCACGATCTCGATCCGCCGCGCCTGGAGACGGAATGCGGTCGCCGCCACGAGTTCTCGGGCTGGACCGAGCAGCTCATCGCCCCACGCCAGCGCGATGCCGCCGCCCACGATGATCCGCTGTGGATTGAATACGTCTGCAATCGAGACCGCCGAGGCCGCAAAGGCGCGTCGTGCATCGTGCACGATGCGACTCGCGACAGGGTCCCCGGCGGCGGCAGCCTCATGGACGTGTCGCCCCTCGAGGGGAAGCGGCGCCAGACGGGCCGCAATGCGCGCCAGCTCAGGCGCGACCTCGCCGGCTTCGAGTGCCTCGCGTGCCGAGCGGGCCATGCCGGAGCCCGATGTCATCCGCTCCAGGTGCCCGCGCCCACCGCAGCTGCACTCCAGGCCGTTCATGTCGACCGTGAGGTGCCCGAGCTCCCCCGCCGCACCGTCGGGGCCCGTCATCAATCGACCCCCACTGATGACGGCGCCGCCGATCCCCGTGGAGACGGTCAGATAGACGAAGTCGCTGAGGCCGCGGCCGGCTCCGAAGGCACCTTCCGCCAGGATGGCCACCTGTGTGTCGCGCTCGACCGCCCAGGGCAGGCCAAGGGCCTCCCCGATGCGAGGGCCGAGGGGGAGGCCCCAGAAATCGCGCGGAAGGTTGGGTGGATCGACCAGCATTCCCAGCCCGGGATCGAGAGGACCGGGCGCTGAGATCCCGACGCCGATGGGCGGCCGGGCGTCCGCGCCTGCGTACTCGCTGAGGCTCGTTCGGAGAGCGCTCGTGGCCAGAGCGATCACCGCCGCAGGTCCCGCCTCTATGGCCGTGCGGTGGTGCTGCCGCCCGTGCACGGTTCCGCGGTCGTCGACGACCGCCGTGCGCAGGTGCGTGCCGCCCAGGTCCAAGGCAAGGACCGGGCCGCGCAGGGAGACGGCTTGACTGGTGGAGGTGGAGGGCAGCGTCACGATCGGCGATGTTCCTGGGGATCGGCACCCACACGCGCCACATCGCGCATTCCGGGTGATCTTCTGGTCAACCCATAGATTGTAGCCGACGCCCCTGGCCTCTCAGGACGACCCGATGACCAAACCGGTGATTTCTGCGCGCGGCCGGACGTGCTCGAGGGCCCCGACCGCAAATGGCCGGGGCCCTCGATTCGCGAGCCTCCTGAGACGCGGTTGGGCGCCCCGTCGGGCCCGTTCGAAGCGTCGAGCGATCAGCCGCCGATACGGAACACCGCATTGCCACAGACGGGACATGTCCCCTTCGTGGCCGGCTTGCCGTTCTTCATCGTGATCTGCTGCGGATTCTGGATCTCGACCTTCTTCTTGTCCCGGACGCAGTAGGCCTCTGCCATTGAAAGGTTCTCCTTCCCACTCGAGCCCGGCTGGACCCGGTGTATGTGCGGCTCCCTGGGCATCTGCCGGGCTCCGCGATGTGTGTAGTGCTTAGGTTGCCATTTCCGAGGCCCACAGTGAGGGCCGCCAGTGCACGACTCCCGCTGCATTTGCCTGGGATTCCATGTCGGCCAGGATGCGCAGCGCCTCCAGGCCGGTTGCGATGCACGCGCTCTCCGCGCGCTCCTTCTGTTCCCCCTGGACGAAAGCTCCCGTGTTGCGCTGGGCGAATGCCGTGCAGACGACGCCTGCTCGGCAACCGGCCAGCGTGGCCAGCACAAGGAGTGCCGACGCCTCCATCTCGAAGTTGAGGACGCGCTGCGACGCCATCTCAGCCGCGAGATCGGGGTAGCGGATCGGCAGTTGCGGGATCGGCCGTCCCTGGGCTCCGTAGAAACCCGGAGCCGTGGCCGTCAGACCGACATGGGCACGGTGCCCCAGGCGACCGGCCGCCTCGACGAGTGCGGCTACGGCCGTGTAATCGGCGACGGCCGGGTAGCCGTCGTGGACGAAGTAGGAGGTGGTGGCCTCCAGGCGTACGGCGCCGGAGGAGATGACCAGGTCGCCGAGCTGGATGTCTTCGCGGAGGACGCCGCATGAACCGATGCGGATCAGCGTCGGACGCCTCGTGATGGCCAGGATCTCGGCTAGCACGATCTCGACATTGTCGGTGCCGATGCCGGTCGAAACCACCGAGACCCGAAGTCCGCGGTAGCTCCCGGTGATCGAGTTGAACTCGCGATGACGGCGCTGGATTTCGAGGTTTCCGAGGAGCGGAGCGATGCGGTCGGTTCGGTCTGGGTCGCCGGGGAGCAGGATGTATTCGGCCAACTCTCCCGGCGCGAGATCGATGTGGTACTGGCGCTCGGTGTCAGGGAGAGCGACGCGGGGATCCGCGCTCGGCAAGGTTTGACCTCGTTTGCGGCACCCGTCCAGCACGGGTCGTGCGGCAACCATAGGGGCGTGCGGAGCGCAGCGTCAAGCTGCGCCACGCACGAGGTCGGCCGCGCTCACCCTCGCGAAGGCGGATCGGGGCCCTCCCGGGGTTGCTTCTCGGGATCCTTCGAACCCACCGGCGGGGCGTTCGGTGCTGGCTCATGGGCGCTCGACGGGCCGTTCGGCGGGGCGGTCGGCGGGCCTGGCGAAGCGATTGCCGCGGCTCCGAGGCCGCTCGGCTGGGCGGCTTCGGGCGGATCGCGCGAGTCGTCAACGTGTCGTTCGTCAGGCGCGTCCTGGTCCACATCGGTTGCGATGAGGCTGCGTCGCCGGCGGAGCACGGCAATGATCCCGGCTGAGGCCACGGCACCGGTGACGGTCAGGCCGACGAGAAGGCCGGCCAGAAGCGGGGCGGCGCCCCTGCCGTCCGAGGTGCCGGGGCCCGTCTCGAGTCCGGCAGCCGCAGCGGTCGCCGGGGCAGCGGTCGCCGGGGCAGCCGTGCCGGGCGGACTGGTGGTCGCGCCGTCGATGCCGAGCGTCGCAGCCCTCACCACATCCGCTGGGTCGGTCACCACGATCTCAAGACCGCCGAGGTCCCGCTCAGACACGTAGCCCACCGCGTTGATCACGTCCCCGGGGCCGATCGGCGCATCGCCGGAGTCGAGCGGACCGGGCGCGCGGACCACCACCTGTCCCGTGCCATCGTCGATCGTGGCGAGCGGCCCGTCCACGTTGGAGACGGTACCGGCGACACGCACCCGCAGCCCGATGAGGGTCGGGAGGGCCGCGATCGCGGCGTCGACGACATCCGTGGAGGTGTTCGGCGCCGCTGATGGGCCGGGTGACTCACCGGGAACTCCGCTTCCGCCTGGCTCGCCACTTCCGGGTGCTGTGTGGCCGCCGCCAGAGCCGTAGGTTGCCGCTGGCGACGGCGTGCCGGCGACCCGTGGCGGCGTCGCCGTCGCGCCCGGGGAGGGCGATGGGGCCGGATCGGGTGCCAGCTGGACGTCCGAGGGACCGCGAGGCACCACGCTGAAGCGCTGGTCGGACGCCGTCGGATAGGCGCGCTTCACGATGCCCGTGATCGTGGCCCCCCGCCCTTCCACGAGAGCCGTGGATGGCACGCGGCTGCTGGCGATTCCCGAGATCGGCAGCGATCCACCGGCTCCCATCGAAGCCTCGGCACGCCACGTGTCGCCCGAACGGGTGACGTTGGAGACGCGAACAGTAACCCTCACCAGGCGCCATTCGTCGGACGCCACCGGAGCACGGTGGAGCACGATCGGAGAGCCGCCGTCGCGTCCGAGATCCCGCGGCGCGTCCGCAGCCTCGAGTTGCGGCGCACCGTAGTACGTGCCCACCTGCCCGGTGACGCGGATACGGGTACCGACTCCGGGCGCCGTCTCCCCAGTCGGGAGACGAAGCAGAATCGCGGCGCTCGAGTCCTGGATGGTCACACGACGACCGTCGGAGTCGAGCAGACCTGCCCGCGTGGTCACGGTCCCCTCCACCGTGACGGTCTCACCGGGGCGCAGCAAGGCGTCAGCGATCCTGAGCTTGTCCGGATCTGGACTTGCCGAAGGCTTGGGGCGACCGGTTGGCCTCGCGGTTTTCGCCGGTGTGGGGCGGGGTGTCGCGGTCGGGCGAGGAGTTGCACTTGGGCGCGGTGTCGCCGTGGGCCGCGGCGTCGGCATCGCCGTGGGCGTCGGCGTCGGGGCGGGAGCCAGGATCTCGACGTCGTCGCGGTCGCGCGGCCAGAGGCGGTAGCCATCGCCGAGGCCACTGGCGGACTCGCGCTGCCCGACGACTCCGGTCGCGGCGATTCGTCCCCCGACGCCGAACAACGTGCGATCGATGCCGAGCGGGCCATGGAAGAAGATGCGCGCCTCGCCGGACGAGTCCGTGACGGTCACCGCAAGCGAACCGCTGGATCCCGACTCGATCCGGGCGACGACGCCGCTGAGGCGCAGCAACTCGCCCTCGGAGGTTTCATCGAGGTCCATGCTCGTTGCCGCGCGAGCCTCGGGCACGCCACCGCTTCCGACGCCGGTCAGGTCGCCAGTCGATACGATCCTCAGCTCCAGGTTGGCGTAGGGCGCCGCCAGCCGGCCTGTGGCCTGCACGATGCGGCCGCGACCCAGGGTGCTGACGTCGACATCGGATGGCAGGCGGACACAGATCCCCCCGGTTGCGTCCTGGATCGCAATCTCACGAACGCCCAGGATCCTGCCCGGCTCGACGGTGACTGTCCCGACGACGGTTGCCACGGAGCCGATCGGGAGAGCCCTGGCAGCCGAAATCGGCAGCGCGACCGGAGGTGTCGACGTTGGGGTCGCCGTTGCTGTCGCCGTCGGCGATGGCGTGGGATGTGCTGTGGGTGCGGGCGTGCCGGTCGGATGCGGAGTTGGCGATGGCGTGGCGGTCGGAAGGGGTGTCGGCGTCGGTGCGAGTGTCGGGGTCGGGGTCGGTGTCGGAGTCGGGATTGGAGTTGAGGTCGGGGACGGCGTGAGTGTCTGCGTGAGCGTTGGCGTTGGCGTTGGCGTGGGTGCGGGCGTACGGGTCGGCGTAGGTGTCGGCGTTGGCGTGGGGCTCGATTCGATCGTCCGCTCGGCCGAAGGTGAGGGCGTCCCCGTCGGGTTCGCGATTGGGCTGGAGGCGCTCGACGCCGGAGAGGCGCTCGGCGCCGGAGAGGCGCTCGGCGCCGGAACCGCCGCTGAGCTGCTGCCCTCGGGAATGGGAAATGCCTGGATCCACGTGTCTGCGAGGTTGTCGTTCGTGTCCTGACCATTGCCGGCGGCTGAACCGGGCAACCGTTCGAGGCTCTGTCCGGCAGGCGGAACCGGTGCGACGCTTCCTTCCACGAACCCGCTCGACGCGGTTCCCCAACCGATCGAATCGAGGACGCTGCCTCCAACCACTCGCAGTGTGACGGCCCCGCCCGTCGCAGCCAGCCCGCCCGAGTACACATCGTCCGCAAGGCTTCCGAAGGTGCCGCCGGCGTTGGCGACCAGCTCGTGACGACCCGGGTCGAGCAAGCGGCTCGTCCAGGTCGCCTTGCGGGTCACCGTCGAGCCGGTTGCAGTGACGTACACGAGCTCCAAACCGCCCAGATCGACGCTCAGGCTGCCGCGGTTGTAGATCTCCACGTATTCGTCGGAGGCATCTGCACCGCCCGTCACGACCTCGCCGA
>JBBSGX010000011.1:0-28501 GCA_038253685.1 Candidatus Limnocylindrales bacterium
ACCGCCCTGTGGTGGATCTCGAAGATGCCGGCGAAGCGCGACGCGGGAGTCGACGCTTGGTCATTCACCATCAGGGCGCCAGACGGCAACCATGAGGACCATGTTCCCCGATGTTGGACTGCCTCGGTTGGCGAGGGCGCCTTTTATTGACTGATCGTGCCCAGCCAGATGGCTGCGTCCGACCCATCGTCTCCTCCGGCGACGATGGTGTCGCCATCGACAAGCAGCGCGTTCACGATGACTTGGGTACCCAACTGGTCGACGGGTCCGCTGCGGATCCACGATCGACCATCGGGCGAAGCCCAGAGTGCCAAGAAGGACTACGCAGCCGAGTCGGCGGCGGAAGCCTTGGCCGCCTAGCGCGGGAAGCCGGAGGGCCACGGCAACCCGGCCAAACTGACAGCTCATGCCTTCCTGCCGCCAAAAGTGACATCACATGAGGCCTGAGTCGCTTGACGAGACCAGAGACGAGACGCTTGAACCGTGTCGTCTTATCCGAACGCAGGCAGACAACTCATTGGGTTGTGCACACCGGCTCACGATAGAGGCCGGCCGTCCGGACCGCGATGGTGTCCCAATCCAGCGCGAGGGCAGCCTCCCGGTTCCGGGCGCCTAGCTCCATGAGGTTCGACGATAGCGCCGTGCGCATTGCCGTGCCGAGACCGGCAGGATCGTCGGGGTCGTAGAGCAGTGAGCCATCCGGCCCCAGTTCCTCTGGAAGGCAGCCCAGGCGGGGTGCAACGACGGCACGCCCGAAGCTCATTGCGAGCATCGCGGAGCCGGAGGTCAGGATCGAGCGGAAGGGCAGCACCACCGCGTCGGCGGCGTTGAGCACGGTCTGGATCTCCTCGTCAGGAACGTGGCGCAGCATGAGCCGGATTCGTGGATCGGCTGCAGCGGCCAACCGCAACCGTGGGGTGAGGTCCTCCACACCGTGCCTGACCCGTGGGTTGCCCGCGATCAGCAATCGAAGGTCCGGCCCCTCGAGCTCGCGGAAGGCGCTGACAAGGTCCTCGATTCCCTTGTAGGCGCGCACACCGCCGATGAACAGGAACACCCTGGAATCAGCCGCAAGGTCCAGGCGCCGGCGCGCCTCGTCGCGATAGACAACGTCGGGATAGGCACCGATGTAGTTGCCGTGCGGAATCACGTGAAGGCGACCGCGATCGGCGAGCGTCAGGCGGTAGGCGTCGACCACGAGCTCGACAGCAGCGTCGCAGTGGCAGATGACCGCGTCCGCAAGCGCGAACAGTCCCCGATGGACGCTCAGCTCGGCCGGATCGCGCCTCCCCTCGTGGCCACCGATGTTGTGCACTGTCCAGACGAGCCGTGTTCCGAGTGCCCGGATTGCGCGAAGCTGCCACAGGAACCGCGCCCGGGCGAGGCGACCCGGGGAGTCGCCAGACCCAAGGTAGTCGTGGGTCCAGTGGAGGTGAACCACGTCCGGCCGGCGGTGACGTACCCATGCACGGATGATCGGCAGCGGATCGCGTCGCGGGGCACGCGCCATGAACACCTGTACCCCGAGGCGCTCGAGCCCTCGAGCAAGTTCGCTCTGGTACGGGTTGGAGGCCGAGAAGTCGGGCAGGAACAGGACCCGCAGCGGCCGCGGGTCAGTCGCCATAGCCGAGCTCGGCGAGGCGATCCCCGCAGACTCGAAGGACTTTCTCGACCTCGTCCGGGGGGAGGTCGCTGCGCCAGCGACCCACCGAGGTGGTGGATATCTTCCCGCGGTCGGGTGGCAGGGCGACCGCGGCCTGAACGGCTGCCGCGGTCGATGGACTGCCGCCCGCGGCCAACCCGTCCGGCCTTGCGGCTCGTTCGTTCGCCGGCTGATCCCCCACCGGCTCCACGGGTTCGAGAAGTCGCTCGTCGAAAGGCTCGTCGAGGAAGTCACAGACTTTCCGGAGCGTGTCCTCTGGCCGTTCAACCAGGTCCTCGTAACGCACCTCGTGGTAACGGGAATCGCCCCGGAGCTGCATCCCCGCGCCCGTGTACGCGACCCAATCCCGCGCATAGGTCTCGAATGGACGCCGATGGAGCTCCTTCACCCAGCCGCCGTTCGTCCAGCGCCAGTCCGGATGCTCGGCCATCGAGCAGACCACGTCGCGGCCATCGCGGATGAGGTGCACGAGCCGCGCTTCGGGAAATCGCTCCATGACCCAGCGGAAGTGGCGCACGTTGAGCGGAGTTTTCTCGGCCCAGCGCGACTTCTGGCACATGCTGCGGTATCGCCGGGCGAAAGTGTCAATGAGCTCCCCTTGCGACGCGCTTGACCGGACCATGGCCGACAGCTCCGCGTTGGGAATGCCTGAACGAGCCGCCAACGGCGCTACCTGGATCCGACCGGGCAGGTAGAGCCCTGTTTCCGGTCCGCAACAGATGGCCGGGTGCCGGTCGAGGGTGCGACGGAACAGCGTGGTGCCGCTGCGCGGGCAGCCGCCGATCACGATGTGGCGCTCGGTGCTGCGGTACGGACGCATGCGCCAGGGATGCTGGCGGACGCGCGCCGTCCGGTTCCGGACCTTGTCGATAAGGGTCACGGTCTGTCCCATCCGGATGGAGTCATTGCGACGTTGCCAGCATGGTAATCGCCACGATCGCGCAGCTCCGTGAGCGGCATCGTGGAGCAGACCGGACGACCGCTGCCAGCGATATGCCAGTACCGCGCCGCCGGATGGCGCCACAAAGAGATCGAGCTCGCCGCCCACAAGCTGCTGCAGCATCTGGACAAGACGAGCGGGTGACGCTGCGCCGGTCCGCTGAATGTGCGAGCGGCTGGTGGTTTCACCTCCGCCGATGCGCGCATTGCGGCCACATCGGATGTGCGATTCTTCGCCATCCCAGCACGCCAGCCACCACGCGGCATCCGATCGTCCAGAGCTTCGAGCCCGGAGAGGACTGGTTCTGGGACTACAGGACCGAGGAGTACGCGGACGGGCCCGTCATGGCACCGCCGCAATACCATCCGCTCGATCAGCCGGTGCCCGGCGCGGCCGGGCGCGTGCCGCGCGACTGGCAGGATCACCTGCACTGACGCGGTGCGGCGGTCAGTCCGCCGGCCACGCCCGGGGCCCGACGCTCAACCGCGGCGAGAGGCGCCCTCGGCCGAGTCCGGCGTGTCCTCGCTGTCGAGCCGGTAGACCGCTACCCACTTCGCGCCGGCGCGGCGGAACACGAAGAGATCGTGACCGCGCGCCTGGTGCCGCTCGCCGTCCTCATCCCACGCGAGCTCATATCGAAACGTGGCCATGGCCGTGTCGCCCCACACGTTGACCAGGAGGTCCGACTCGGTGAACTCGAGGATCGTCGCGGACGACAGGAAATCGCGGTCGTGGCGGATCGCGCGTGCTCGACCCTCGACCCGGCTGCTGAACGCCGACTCCACGAATACAACACCCTCGTCCAGGTCGTCGGCCATGTCGTCCGGACGGCTCTCGAGCCAGGCGTCGTCGAGTCGGTGGAGCGTGTCCACGACCTCGTCGCGAGCATCCCCCGTCCGGCGCCGTCGAGCTCGATAGACGGTCGGCTTCGGCGGTTCGGGCTCAGGCTCTGGCTCCGGCTCCGGCTCCGCCGGGGGCTCGGGCTCGGCTCGTGCCTTCCGCTTTGCACCCGCCTCAGGCTTCGACGGCTCTCCTCGTTCTGAAACCTTGTGTTCGGGCAGCGGGGCTGCCTGGGCTGCGAGGGCTGCTGCCTCGTCAGCCGTCTGACCGGTGGACGCCTCACGCTGATGGCGGACCGCCTCCTTCGCCTCCGCCAGCGTGGCGAACGGCCCCAACACCAGGTCCAGGCCCAGCTCGTTCGTGCGCTCGCCGTCGCCGACATACCAGGCACCTGCCGCATCGGAGCGGACGGTGAAACGGCCGTCCTCGCTGCGATAGACGCCGGCCTGATCGCGGACCAGCCGGTCGGGATCCGGGACCTTGGGCTGCTTGGGCATCGGACTCGCGATGGTAAGGGCTGTACCTGACACAGGTGCGCGGGACGCGCCGGTAGGATGATCCGGTGCCCGACCTTCCGGCCCTCGCCACCGAGCGGACCTGACCCGCTGAACCGGACGCTCACCGCGCGGCAGCTGACCCGCGCCACGCTTGCCCGCCAACTGCTGCTCGAGCGCTCGTCGCTTTCGCCAACCGAGGCGCTCGAACGCGTCGGTGGGCTCCAGGCGCAGGAGCCGGCCTCGCCCTACGTCGGGCTCTGGACGCGGCTGACGGACTTTGACGCTACCGCGCTCGACTTGGCGATCCGTGAGCGACGAGCCGTCAAGGCGACCCTGATGCGGGCAACCCTCCACCTGGTGACGACCGACGACTACCTCCAGCTGCTGCCGGCGGTGCTGCCGATGCTCCAGGGCCACAACACGCGGCACCGGGCACCGGTTCCGGAGATCGAGGCGCTGACGAGGCGGGCAATCGAGTTCTCCAGCGAGCCGCGGAGCATGACCGAGCTGCGCGAGCACCTTTCGCCGCACGCAGAGAACAACGGCGATGCGTTCTGGTGGCTCGTGAAGATCTACGCGCCGTTCGTCCATGCCCCGTCGGAGACCTCCTGGTCGTATGGGCGGCGACCACTCCTGGTTGGTGCGCCGGCGTGGCTCAGGGAGCGGGCACTCGCCGACGAAGAGGCAGGCCTCGATCACCTGGTCAAGAGATATCTCGCCGCCTTCGGACCGGCCAGCCTTGGGGACATGTCCCAGTGGTCGGGCCTGACGATCGCCCGGCTTCGTCCCGCAGTCGAGCGAATCCCCGAGCTCGATCGCTACACCGACGAAGGCGGGCGCGCCCTGATCGACCTCCCTGGCGCTCCCATCCCGGATGGCGATGAGGAGACCCCGGTCCGGCTCCTGCCGATGTGGGACAGCCCGCTCCTTGCGTACGCGAAGCGCAATCGCATGCTCCCCGACGACTACCGCAAGGTCGTGATTGCGAGGAACGGCGACGTCCTGCCGACGTTCCTGGTCGACGGCCTGGTTCGGGGCCTCTGGTGGACCGAGCCCGACGGCGGTCGTGTTCGCATCGTCTTCGAACCGTTCAAACCGGTGCCCAGGAAGGTCATGGCCCAGTTGCGCGACGAGGCCGATCGCCTGCTCGAGTTCCTGGCGCCGCACGAGCCGGCTGCCTATTCGCGCTACCGCCGGAGCCGCGCGCGAGTGCTTCCGGCCTGAGTTCCGGGTCCTGTCATCGGAGCGACGATTCGCAGGAGGGTGCGGCGATGGAACGCGGTGCGCGCATGGCCTACCTGATCGTGGCGTGGCTCTTCGTCGTCCCGGCGGTATGTGCCGGCCCCGCTCGGATGCGCGCCCCGCGAGTCCTGAGCTCTACGCCAGCGTCCTGGCGCCAGCGAGCGTCTCGATCGCAACGGCCGCGAAGGCATCGATCAGGCCAGGATCGGTGTTGAGGGATTCGATGCGCGCGAACTCCATCCCCTGCTCCCGGGCCTGCTCGCGGGCGCCGATGTCGATGTCGTAGAGGATCTCGAGGTGGTCGGCGAGGAACTGGACGGGCGCAACCAGGACCGAACGATGGCCCGCTGCGCGGAGAATCGGCATCAGGTCGGCAAAGTCCGGCTTCATCCACTCGCCCGGCTCGTGGCCGGCACTCTGCCAGCAGAAGGTCCAGCGCTCCTCGGGCAAGCCGGCTCGTCCAGCGACCGCATGCGCTGTGTCCATCAGCTCAGCGATGTAGTCCGGCTCGTCGTAGGCGACTCGCTTCGGAAGGCTGTGGGCCGTGAGGAGGACCGGCAACGTGTCGCGCTCGTCGGCGGGGAATGCAGCCAGGGCGCTCCGGATGCGGCCGGCGAGGGCGTTCAGGAACGCGGGCTGCGTGTGCCAGGCGCCGGCGATCCGGACTTCTGCGGCGCCGCTCCCGAGCTCAGTGCGCGCGGCGTCGATCGCTCGGCCGTAACCCCCCATGATCAGCGGCGAGTACTGCGGGGAGAGGATGATCGCGGCCACGCTCTCAGCCCCGGCATCGGCCAGAGCGCGCAGCCCGTCGAGGATCGTCGGCTCGGAGAAGCGCATGCCCGTGCGCACGATGGCGGCGCCGCCGAGTCGTGCTTCCAGCGCCGCGGCCTGCGCAGCGGTGATCCCGACGAGTGGCGATCCCCCGATGACGCGGTAGCGGCGCGTGAACTCCGAGACCAGCTCGGGGTCGGGTAACCGACCACCACGCACGCTGGACAGGTAGCGCGGCACCTCGTCGAGAGACGAAGGCGAGCCGTAGGTCATCAGCAGGACGCCGAACCGGCCGTCAGACATGGACGGCCGCCTGTTCCGCGGGCAGTGCACTGCGCGCTGCGGCCGATTCGTCGTGGATGAGCGAGACGAGGTCGCGCAGCAGTGCCGGGTCCGCGTCGCGCGGCGCCGCATGGCCCAGGTTGAAGACGTGTCCCGGGCGACCCTCCGCCTGGGCCAGCACGTCGCGGGCACCTACCGCCGTCGACTCCCAGCCTGCCAGGAGCCGGGCAGGATCGAGGTTGCCCTGGATGGCACGCTCGTGGCCGATCCGCCGCCATGCGTCGCCGAGCGGCTGCCGGGAGTCCACGCCGATGACACTGCCACCGGCCGCGGCCAGGGACTCGAGGATGGCCGCGCTGCCGGCCGCGAAATGGATGACCGGCACGGACTCCGCCACGGCAGCCAGCACCCGCGCAGCGTGCGGCGCCACGAAGGTCTCGTAGTCGCGCGCCGAAAGCGATCCCGCCCAGCTGTCAAACACCTGGATGACCTGGGCACCGGCAGCCACCTGCCCAGTGACGTAGTCGACGCTGACGTCCGCGATCCGGGTCATGAGGGCCTGCCACGTCTCCGGGTCGCGGTGCATGAAGGCCCGTGCCAGCAGCTGTTCCCGGCTCGGGCCACCCTCGATCAGGTACGCGGCCAGCGTGAACGGACCGCCGCAGATCCCGATCACCGCCGCCCTTTCGCCGAGCTCCCGCCGCGAGCGAGCGATGGCCTCCAGCACGAACCCGAGGTCCGCAGCGACGTCCACCTCGCGCAGCCGCGCGACATCCTCGCGGGAACGAATCGGCTCCGCGATCAACGGGCCCTCGGCGGAAAGCTCCAGGCCGACCCCCATCGCCTCGATGGGCAGCATCACGTCCGCGAAGAGCACAGCCCCGTCGACGCCGAGCGCCTCGACCGCGCCGCACGTCACCTCCGCGCAGAGCGCAGGAGTTTTGGCAATCTCCATGACGGAGTGGCGCTCGCGCAGCCGGAGGTAGCCGGGCAACGACCCGCCGGCCTGGCGCATGAACCAGACAGGCGTCGCATCCACCGGCTCGCGGCGACAGGCGGCAAGCAGCCGATCTGCGCCATTCACGAGACTGGCACCGGAACCGTTGCCTCGTGGACCAGATCCACGAGCCGCTTGAGCGAATCGGGGTCGGTCTCCGGCAACACGCCGTGACCGAGATTGAAGATGTGACCGCGGCGTCCCGCCGCTTGGGACAACACCCAGCGAGCCTGTTCCGCAGTCGTGTCCCAAGGACCGAGCAGCGTCGCAGGGTCCAGGTTGCCCTGGATTGCCCGGTCGGGGACCTGGTCCCAGGCGTCCGCCAGGGCGATTCGCCAGTCGATCCCGATCACGTTTCCCCCGGCTCGGGCCATCGGCTCAATGAGGCCAGCCGCGGCCGTCCCGAAGTGGATGACGGGGACGTCAATGGTGGCCCCCAGGGCGGAGAACAGCCGGCGCATGTGGGGCTCGATCGAGCGCTGGTAGTCGAATGGGCTGAGAGCGCCGACCCAGGAGTCGAAGAGCTGCACCGCCTGGACGCCGGCGGCGACCTGGGCCCGCAGATAGTCGACCGTCATGTCGACCAGCCGGTCCAGCAGCGCGTCGAAGGTCTCGGGGTCGCTGCTCATCAGCCGCTTGAGGCGGATCGCGCCGGGTGCCGAGCGGCCTTCGACCAGGTAGGAGGCGAGCGTGAATGGCGCGCCGGCAAACCCGATGAGCGGCACGTCGAGGTCACGGCGCAGCAGGCGGATCGCGTCCAGCAGGCCGCTCACAGTCTCCGCCGCGTCGAACGGCCGCAGCGCGTCGACCTGGGTACGCGTCCGGATTGGTTCCGCGATCAGCGGGCCGACCCCGTCGGCAATCTCCACGTCCACGCCGATGCCGCCCAGTGGGGTCGTGATGTCCGCGAACAGGATCGCCGCGTCGACACCCAGCCACTTCACCGGCTGGAGCGTCACCTCGGCGCACAGCGCCGGGTCGCGAATGATGTCCTGGAGCGAGGCCCGCTCGCGGATCCGCCGGTATTCCGGAAGCGCGCGGCCCGCCTGGCGCATGAACCAGACCGGCGTGGCATCGACGGGCTCGCGCCGGCACGCGCGAAGAAAGCGGTCGTTCACGCTCGAAAGGCCTCGCGCGCCGCGTCGACCGCCTCGTCCAGGTGGGCGGGCTCGTGGGCAAGCGAGATGAACCAGGCCTCGAATTGCGAGGGCGGCAGCAGGACATCCCGATCGAGCATGGCGCAGAAGAATTTCGCGTAGGCCTCGCGGTCCGAGGCCATGGCCGCCGCGGCGTCGGTCGGCGGCTCGTCGCGGAAGAAGACGGTCAGCAGCGAGCCGGCGCGCGACACGCAAACGCGCGCACCGGCATCGCGGGCCGCAGCGCCAAGCCCGTTCGCAAGCCGCGCTCCGCGTTTCTCCAGCCCGAGGTACGCCTCCGGCGCGAGCTCGGCCAGCGTTGCGATGCCAGCCGCCATCGAGAGCGGGTGGCCCGACAGCGTCCCCGCCTGGTATACCGGCCCGCTCGGCGCGACCAGCTGCATCAGCTCGGCCGCGCCGCCGTATGCGCCGATGGGCATCCCGCCGCCGATGATCTTTCCGAGCGCCGTGAGGTCCGGCCGCACTCCGAAGCGCGCCTGCGCCCCTCCCCGGCCGAGGCGGAAGCCCGTGATGACCTCGTCGAAGACCAGCAACGCGCCGTCGGCACGCGTCAGGTCGCGGACGTGCTCCAGGAACCCGGGCTGCGGCGGGATGACGCCGGCGTTGGCAATGACCGGCTCGACGATCACCGCCGCGATCCTGCCGGCGTGCGCGGCGAAGGCAACGGTCAGCGCGGCCGGATCGTTGAAGGGCAGCACGATCGTCGCGGCGGCCACGGACTCGGGGACTCCGGCACTCCCCGGGATGCCCAGGGTCGCGACGCCCGAGCCGGCCTCGGCCAGCATCCCGTCGCTATGGCCGTGGTATGCCCCGGCGAACTTCAGCACGAGCTGGCGCCCCGTGGCGGCCCGCGCGAGGCGGATCGCGCTCATGGCGGCCTCGGTGCCCGACGAGGTGAAGCGCAGGCGCTCGATCGAGGGCATGGACGCCACGATCGCCTCGGCCAGCTCGATTTCGAGCGGGTGTGTCGCGCCGAGAGCGAAGCCGTGGAGGGCGGCCGCGCCGACCGCGGCGGTCACGGATGGGTGGGCGTGGCCAAGGATCGCGGGTCCCCACGCGCCGATGAAGTCGAGGTAGCGGCGGCCGTCGGCGTCCCAGACGTACGGCCCCTGGCCGCGCTCGAGGATCAGCGGCGGACGGCCAACCGCGCGGAAGGCGCGCACCGGGCTGTTGACGCCGCCCGGAAACAGGCCCTCGGCGCGCGCTCGCAGCCTTGCCTGTCGATCCGTCGAAACGGCGCCCGGGCTCGTCATTCGCCCAGGAGCTCGGTCAGCTCGCCCGGCGAGCGGTGGATGCCCAGCAGGATCGGCGTGTCCCGAACGGTCGACCGCCTGGATTCCGTGCCGCGAAGCTCGCGCACCAGCTCGCCGAAGGCCGGCAGATCGTCGGTCTCGTAGGCGACCACGAAGTCCTGGTCGTCCAGCCCGAACGAGTAGGCGAGTGCCTGGCGCACGCTCGGATAGCCGCGGCCGACCTTCATGTGCCCGTTCATGACCTTCTGGCGCGCTTCCCGCGACAGCAGGTACCAGTCGGTCGACTTGGTGAATGGATAGACGATCAGGTAGCGAGACCGCTGCCCCGCCATCAGGCCGGATTCCTGCTCGGACGGCTTGACCACGTACTGGGAGGCCGCGATGCGCCCGAGGAACGAGTGCCGGACCGTGCACCACGTTCCCAGGCCGCTGCGCAGCAGCCGGGCTGCGGCACTCTCCAGCGCCTCGACGCTTGCGGCACGGCGCCACAGGACGATGTCCGTCGCTGGTTCGAGCCCTACGCTCGAATAGAGCGTGCTCTGGACGCCATCGTCGGCAGCCGCACGCTCGGCGGCGAGGAAGGTATCGACGTCGCGCTTCCGCTCCCCGGGAGCGCTGTCCCGGCGCCGCCATTCCGGTGCGATGCCCAGGGCCAGTGCCTGGATGTAGACGGTTGCGGCAGGCGCGTCGCTCACCGTTCGTCCCGCAGCCAGGTCGCGACCTCCGCTGCCGCGTACGTGATGACGATTCCGGCGCCGGCACGGACGATGCCTGTGACCGCTTCCAGCATCGCGCGGCGGCCGTCGAGCCAGCCACGCTCGGCGGCCGCGGTGACCATCGCGTACTCGCCACTGACCTGGTACGCGGCGATCGGCACGTCGAAGCGGGCACGGGCGGCCGCGATCTGATCGAGCTGCGGCATGGCCGGCTTGACCAGCAGCATGTCCGCGCCCTCGGCCACGTCGAGCGCCATCTCGCGCAGTGTTTCGCGCGCATTTGACGGATCCATCTGGTAGCCGCGCCGATCCCCGAAGGACGGGGCGCTGTCCGCGGCCTCCCGGAACGGGCCGTAGAAGGCGGAGGCGGCCTTCGCGGCGTACGCCATGATCGCGGCGTCCGGCAGACCCGCGGCATCGAGTGCGCGGCGGATCCCGGCGACCTGGCCGTCCATCATCGCGCTCGGGGCAACGATGTCGGCGCCTGCCCGGCCCTGCGACACGGCCGTCTGCGCGAGCCTCGCCACGGCATGGTCGTTCGCAACCGTACCGTCGGCCATCAGCGGGCCGCAGTGCCCGTGCGTCGTGTACTCGCAGAGGCACGTGTCCGCGATCAGCACGAGCGGCAGGTTGCGGTCGCGCAGCCGCCGCAACGCCTGCTGCACGATGCCGTCCTCGATCCAAGCGCCGCTGCCCTCGTCATCCTTTGCATCGGGTAGGCCGAAGAGGATGATCCCACCGACTCCCAGCTCGGCCAGCCGCTCCGCTTCGACTACCGCCTGGTCCGGCGAGAGACGGGCCTGGCCGGCGAGCGAGGCGATCGGCTCACGGAGCCCGGATCCCGGGCGAACGAACAGAGGCTGGACGAGCATCGAAGGGTGCAGGCGCGTTTCACGCACGAGCGATCGCAGGGCAGGCGTGCGGCGGAGCCGGCGCGGGCGCGAGGTCAGGCCGGCGGCAGTCGGGTCGGCAGGAATCTCCGGCGCGGCCTCGGTCCTCGCCCCTGCTGTGAGGAGTCCCTCGCGGTCGCCGGGGCTTAGCGTCGTGGTCATCGGGCCAGGCTCAGCGCCGGCATGAGGTGACGTGCGACCGTCTCGGCGACCGCCGTGGCGTCCTGGGATTCGGATGTCGCGATCACGTTGAAGCCATTGGTGCGTGCCTCGTCGGCGGTCACTGTGCCGATGCAGATGGCGGGCAGAGAGCGGCAGCGGTCAACGAGATCGGGTCCGGCAAGGGCCAGAAACCCGCGGATGGCCGAGCCGCTCATGAAGAGGACCGCGTCGGGCTGGCCCTGCGCGAGCGCGGCACGCAACGGCGCCCGTGAGCCTTCCGGAGACTCGACGGTCCGGTAGGCCACGAGGTCCTCCACGATTGCGCCGCGCCGGCGGAGGGCGGCGGCCATCTGTGGCCCCGCGATCGCGTTTCGCGCCAGGAGCACCCGTTCCGCGGGGCTGACCGGCAGCTCCGCGGCCAGGGCGCTGCCGCGGGCGGTCGACGGCAGCCATACCTCGCGGATGCCCGCCTTTCCAAGCACGCCGGCAGTCGCGGAACCGACCGCCGCCCAGCGGATGCTGCCGGTGTCGATGCCGGCGTCCCGAACGGCCTGGAGGGCGACCGCCGCGCCGTTCGCGCTCGTGACGGCGACCCAGTCGGCCCTCGCGACCGCTCGTCGCAGCCGCTGCAGCTCGTCTGCCTCGGCACCTGCGATTTCGATCGCGGGAATCAGCAGCGGCCGCAACCCGCGCGCCCGGAGGCCCGATAGCAGACCCCCGGCCTGTGCGGCAGCACGCGTGACGATGACGCGCGGCGCGGGCTCTGTCGGTGCCGCAACCTCGCCCCCGACCGCCGGGATACCACCCGACCCGGATCGAGCCCCGGGAACGCGTGCCGCGAGCCGTTCCACGAGCGACGCGACCATCGCCTCCCGGTCCGCGACATTGCAAGAAACGCGCTCCACCGCAGCGGCCGAGCCGTCCGGAAGCGCATATCCGCCGATCAGCTCCATGGCGTCCCCGGTGATCGAGGCGAACGCCCCGATGGGTGCGCGGCAGCCCCCACCGGACAGTCGCAGGAAGGCGCGCTCCGTCTCGACAGCCAGGCGCGTGGACGCGTCGTCGACGGCGGCTGCCAGTGACAGCAGGCGCTCGACGTCCGCGCGTGCCTGCACCGCGATCGCGCCCTGCCCGGGTGCCGGGGGCACGGTCGTCGCCTCGAGCCGCACGGCGATCCGGTCCTCGCGCCCGAGCCGTGCGAGGCCGGCCACCGCCAGGATCAGCGCGTCGGTGTCGCCTTCATCGAGTCGCCGGATGCGCGTATCGACGTTGCCGTGGAGCGGATGCACGGCCAGGTCTGGCCGTATCGCAAGCAGGAATCCGGTTCGGCGCGGGCTGTCCGTTCCAACCCGTGCGCCGAGCGGCAGGCCCTCCATCGTCCGTACCGGGTCGCCTTCGCGGACCACAAGCGCATCGCGCGCATCTGCCCTTGGGAGGTACGCGGCAATCCGGAGTCGCGCGTCCTCGTCGGTCGGCACGTCCTTGGCACTGTGCACCGCCACGTCCGCCTGCCCATCCAGCAGTGCCCGCTCGATGGCCGTCACGAAGGCGCCCTCGCCCCATGCCGTGTCCGGAGCGCGCATGTCGCCGGCTGTCTCGATGATCACGAGTTCGGTCGCCTGCCCGGCGCGCTCGAACGCCTCGACGACAAGGTTCGCCTGTGCGCGCGCGAGCTGACTGCCGCGGGTGCCGATACGGATCAAGGCAGGACTCACAGTCCGAAGAGCTCCCGAGCGGCGCGCTCATGGCTACCGTCCCGGTCGCGGCCGAGCTGTTCCATCGGCCCGCGGAGCAGACGCTCGGCGAAATGGCGCGTCATCTGCTCGATCTCGCGGCGTTCCTGTGGGGGCAATGACGGCAGCCTCCGCCAGAGCTCGTCGAGCTCGGCACTGCGGAGCTCCTCGGCTCGTTCGGCGATCCCGCGAGCAGTGGCGCGTCGGGATTGCGTGCCGTGCCAGGCCAGGTAGTCGCGAACAGTCTGGTCGGCGAGTACCTTCAGTCGCGCGACCAGCCCGTCTTCCGGCAGGGTCTCGGGCTGGTGGGCGAGGTCGTCGATGGAGACGAACCGGCGCCCGGGAGAGTGGCGGAGCTCAATCGGCACGGCGGGTGGTGCCGACAGGTCCACGATCCAGGTTGCGGCGCCCGCGATTGCGGCGCGCGTCTGATGGCCGACGAGCCAGGGTCCACGGATGGCTGCGATGATTCCGTCCAGGCCCGATGCCGCGTCCGGTCCGGGATCGAGTGGCGAGGTCGTCACGCGGAGCTGCGCGGCGAGAACGGCGGCTCGCTCCGGAGTCCGGCTCGCGATCAAGATCTCGGCGCCACGGGCGATGGCGGCCATCGCGGCCAGCCGGCCCATCTCGCCGGCACCGACGACCAGCACCCGCCGTCCGGCAAGCGGCTGACCAACGATGTCCAGGGCAAGATCCGGAAGCGACGGCCGCCGTGCCGGGAACCAGCTGCGGCCGCGACGACCCGCGCGAAGTGCCACGTCGAAGAGCCGGTTCAGATCCGCGGGCACCCCGCCGCGCTCCCGGGCCGCGTCCACTCCCTCCCGGATCTGGTGGAGCACCTGGTCCTCGGCCACGATCGCCGACCTGAGGCCAACTGCCAGCGAGACCGTATGCTCGACCACGGTCGGGCCCACCAGCAGGCCGGCCCCTGGGGTGAGATCGTGCGCGACGTCCGGGGACTCGATGGCCGAGGCGTACAGCTCGACGCGGTGGCACGTTTCGAGGAGCACGGACCCGACCGGACGTGCCCGGCGCAGGCGCTCCGCAAGCGCGCCGCGATCCGAGGCCGGCACGTCGCGGGCATGCGCCACGATCGCGTACAGGGTTCGATCGGTCATGCGCCGCTGCTTAGCCTGGCATTCCGGCGTCCCGCTCCGACCCGCGCTGCGCTTTGGGCGGTGATGGCGGCCACCAGCAGGTGGTCCATGGCACGTTCGGCCTTCTCGATGATCTCGGTCGTCTCGGTGGCGTCGAAGCCGCGGCGCCTCGCGACCAGGCCAAGTTCGTGCAGGAATGGTCGCCGGAACTCGAGGATGCCTTCCACGGCATGGCCGAGCGAGAGCCCAAGTTCTGCGGCGATCCGGCCGTACGCTGCCGCCTCGGCCGTGACCTCGCGGAGGCTGTCGCCGGCGGAGGTCTCGTCGGGGGCATCGAGGTGCGCAAGGAGGAGCTCGGCCATCCTGCGGCCGTGGACGCGGAACCAGTCGCGCTGCTCCTCGGTGAGGGTGCCGATCCAGGCGAGCTGACGGCTCGCGGCGCCGAGCTCGTGCCGGTATGCGCGCGCCAGGCGGGCTGGCGTCATGCCCGAGCGAAGCAACGAGCTGCGTGCCGCTCGCCCTGCCGGCAGCAGGCGCTCGAGGGTCGGTCGGTGGAAGCGGCGGTGGCCGCCGGGCGTCGTGAAGACCTGCAGCCTTCCGGCGTCGCTCCAGCGCCGGAGCGTGCCCGGCGAGACGCCCAGCAGGTGGCTCGCTTCGCCCAGGCTCACCCAGTCGGGCTGGGTGCGCGGGGCGGCCCGAAATCTACGCAAATCGCACCATACCTGCTCGTTTCGGCTTGAGCCCTTAGCCTAGCCCAAATTCGAGCTGGGAGGTCCGAGCGATCAGGCCCCCTGAATCGGGCGCACCTACACCCCGTGCTCGGGCGCCATGGTCTCGCGTTGCGCCCCGGCGACGAGGGGGCCACACCCGACGGCCCTGGGCCAAGCGGCGGCGGGGTAGACGAAGGGATGGATCGCATGAAGGTTCGAGGCAGAACCGGTTTCGGGGGCCATCGCGCTTGGGACTCCTGGTGGGCACGGTGAGCGCGAGCGCGGACACGCCGCTCGGCCACCACGGCACGGTGGGTAGCCATCACCTTCGCGACACCGCCGACGGGCCCGGCGTCACATGCTTCTATGAGCACACGAACCCCAACTCGCCCACGAGCAGCACCCTGGAAAGCATCTGGGTCAAGCCGCGAGGGGCGACGCGAAGAGCCGCGTCGACTTCTACAAAGGTGGCGCCTTCACCGGCAGCTCATCCTGCCCTGGCGCCATCTTCTGAGGGCCCACCCGAGGGCCGTCGCGCGGGCCCTCAGGATGTGGGACGCGAGACCGGCGCGGCCGCCAGCGCGGATTCCTCGAGTCCGTGCTCTTCGGGCACCAGGGTCCCGCCGGCGAGCTGATCGCGGAAGAACGCGGCGGTCGCAGCCACCGCCTCGCCGAGCGGGGTAACGGACACCGGACCAAGGCTGTCCAGCTCGTCGTCGGAGATGTTCTCGGGAAACGGCAGCGACTGCTCGACCCAATCGATACGCCCCGCCGCCGAAGGGACCGCATCCTCGATGGCGGCAACGAACTCGCTCATGTGCGCCAGGCTGCCGCCGAGGTTGAAGACGCGCGCACCGCGAAGTGGGCTGCGGCTGGCGAGGATCAGGTCGTGCGCAACGTCCTCTGCGTACTGGAACAGGGTCCTTCCGCCGAAGCTGATGGTGTACGGCCGCCCAAGCACGGCCGCCAGCACGGCCTTGGTCGGCGTGCTGGTCATGCCCTGATCGCGCCCGGGACCGTAGACCACCATCGGTCGCAGGCCGATGCTCGACAGCCCGTTGTCGCGCCAGTAGACCTCTGCCGTACCCTCGTTCGCCTGCTTGTAGACGCCATAGTGGTTCGTGGGGTGGGGGGTCGCGGCGACCTCGAGTCTGTGGGTCGACGGGTCCGCGTCGGCCGCGTCGAACATCCCGATCGAGCCCGTGTAGACGAGCTGCTGGATCTGGTCGCCGAGACGCCGCACGGCCTCGAAGACGTTGACGGTGCCGAGCACGTTGACGCGCGCACCCAACGGCGGGTTGGCACGGCACGCCGGCACCTGCAGGGCGGCCAGGTGAATGACGTTCGTGATGCCATGATCCCTGAGCGCCTTCTCGATCGAGTCGAGGTCGGTGATGTCGCCCTCGATCAGCGAGACCTTCGCGATCTCGTCCGGGGTGGTGATCGATCGCAGGCGACGGGGATCGGCAGCGAGGTCGAAAGCCACCACCGGGACACCTTCGCGCACGAGCGTCCGGACGGTCCATGCACCGATGCAACCGAGCGCGCCGGTGACGAGGAATCGCTCGCCCGACGCCACACCGGAATCCTGCTGGGTCAACCTGATCAGGCTCCCCGGCCCGACTGCTCGAAGCGGCAGACGTTCACGAGATCGCCGATGCCCTCCACAGAGATGGTGACCTCGTCGCCGTCCTTGAGAAAGCGCGGCGGCTTGCGGAAGGCGCCGACGCCTGCCGGAGTGCCCGTGGCAATCACGTCTCCCGGCTCCAGGGTGAAGGCCTGCGAACAGTGGCTGATGATCCGCGCCACCCCGAAGAACATCGCCGAGGTCCGTGCCGACTGGAGCTGCTCCCCGTTGACCGTGCACGACAGCGCCAGGTCATCCGGATTCGGGATCTCGTCTGCCGTGACGAGGACAGGACCGATGGGGCAGAACGTGTCCAGCGACTTGCCACGCGTCCACTGGCCGTCACCGAACTGGAGGTCGCGCGCGGAGACGTCGTTGATGCAGGTGTAGCCGAGGACGAAGTCGAGCGCCTGCGCCTCGCTCACCCCACGCGCCGTTTGCCCGATGACTACGCCCAGTTCGGCCTCGTAGTCGACCTGGGAGGTCAGTGCCGGGTCCCAGCGGATCTCGTCGCCCCACCCGATCACGCAACTGGACCACTTCCCGAAGATCAGCGGCGAGGAGGGCGCCGGGGCGTCCTCCTCCGCCGCGTGTGCTGGGTAGTTCCGTCCGATCGCCACGACCTTGCCGGGTCGCGGCACCGGTGCCTGGAGCTTGAGTTCATGGATGGGGCGGCCGCGGGCCTGGATCTCGGCCGCGTCCGCGGCGGCTCGCAGTTTCTCGAGCGCGTCGGGACCGCCGCGGAGCAGCTCGTCCATGGTCCGTGGTCCGTCGGGCAGCAGGTCGTCGGCGGCGACCGCGCGATCCCCGGCAACGACACCCAGTCGCGACCCGCCTTCAGCCTGGTACGAAATGAGCCGCATCCCTGCGACAACCTCCCCGCTGTTCAGTATGCTGGCCTCTGGACGGTCCGTTGAACGTTACGCGGTGAGTCAACCGGGCGTCAACCGTGGATCCGGAGCCGCCGGCGGGAGAGAATGGCGACGGTGAGCTACAACCCATTCGCAACCCTTCCCATCGGGCAGACCGGTCTGACCGTCACGCGACTCGGCTTCGGCGGCGCGTCCATCGGCGGCCTCTATCGCGAGGTGACCGACGAGGAGGGCGAGGCCGTCGTCCACCACGCCTGGGACCTGGGTGTCCGCTACTTCGACGTGGCTCCGCTCTACGGCTACGGCAACGCCGAGCGGCGCATCGGGCTGGGGCTGGCCGACCGGCCGCGCGACGGCTTCGTGCTCTCCACCAAGGTCGGGCGATTGGCGGTGCCGTACGCGGCCATCGCGGCCGACGCGGATGTCGACCCGCAGCGTTTCGAGGGCCGCGACGACGCCTACTACCAGGCCACGCCGCCGGTGCGGATGGTCTTCGACTACAGCCACGACGGGGTCATGCGCTCAGTCGAGGAGAGCCTCGAGCGACTGGGGCTCGGGCGCATCGACATCCTCTACATCCACGACCCGGACGACCACTGGGAGTGGGCCATCGGCGGTGCCTACCCGGCCCTGGCGGAGCTGCGGAGCCAGGGGGTGGTGAAGGCCATCGGTGCGGGCATGAACCAGCCAGGAATGCTCGCCCACTTCGCACGCGAGGGCGACTTCGACGTCTTCCTGGTCGCGGGGCGCTACACCCTGCTCGACCAGTCCGCACTCCCGGAGCTGCTGCCGCTCTGCCTGGAGCGCAATATCTCCGTAGTGATCGGCGGCGTCATGAACAGCGGCATCCTGGCCGATCCGACTGCGGGCGCCCGCTTCGACTACAAGCCCGCGGACGCCGAGGTGACCGCGCGCGCCCTCCGGCTCCGCGACGTCTGCGCACGCTTCGACGTGCCGCTCAAGGCCGCAGCCGTGCAGTTCGTGCTGGCCCACCCGGCCGTGGCCTCGGTCGTGGCCGGGGTCCGCGCGGCCTCACGTCTCGACGAATATCCCGACCTGATGCGCTACCCGATCCCAGACGAGCTCTGGCCCGCCCTGCGCGAGGCAGGCCTGCTTCCGGCCGAGGCACCCACTCCGGACGGTCACACCGGCTGAGCTGCCCGCCCCACCTTCACCACCGGGTTGACCAGCTCGCCGAGGCCCTCGATCTCGACGCGTACCTCGTCCCCGTCGCGCAACGTGAAATGCTCGTCGGGCACCACGCCGGTGCCGGTCAGCAGGATCGCCCCAACCGGAAACGTGAGCGCCGATCCGAGGTGCTCCGCGAGCTCTTCGACCGAGCGTCGCAACCGGCCGCTCGACGTGCGATCGTCCACGACCGTGACGCCGTCGCGAATCACCCGCAGGTGGATCTCGAAGGGAGGCTCCACCTCACCAACAGGAACGATGCACGGCCCGAGCGCACACGAGCCGTCGTAGACCTTGGCCTGCGGCAGGTAGAGCGGGTTCTCACCCTCGATGCTGCGCGAGGACATGTCGTTGCCGATCACGAAGCCCGCCAGCTCGAGACCCGAGGTGAACACCAGCGCAAGCTCGGGCTCGGGGACGTCCCAGGTCGAATCGGCCCGCACCCCGATCGATTCGCCCGGCCCACGGACCCGCCAGCCAGGCGACTTGAAGAAGAGCTCCGGGCGCAGTGCGTCGTATACGTGGTCGTAGACCGACGGCTCGGCCGACTCCTCCATCCGCGCGTCGCGCGACCGCTCATAGGTCACGCCGGCCGCCCACACCTCCTGCGTCTCGACCGGCGCGAGGACCTGCGCGCCGTTCGCGGATCCGCCGGAAGGCCCTTCCACGACCACGTCGCGCAACGCGGCGGGACCCTGCGCGAGGAGTGAATCGAGCGCGACGTCCGCCGTGAGGAGCTCGTGCGGACCGGCCTGGACATCGCCCCTTGCGAGGCGGGTGGTGCCGTCGGGAAGTCGAACCCGGAACAGGCCACGAGCCATGGCAGCGCCTCCTCTGGCCGCGGTCAGCCGGCGGCCTGCGCGACGTGAAGCGGGTCGCTCAGCATGCGGGCCAGGCGGCGCAGGTCCCCCACCAGCAGGTCGCGTCGCTCGTCGGTTGCGCGAGCCTTGAGCAGCGTCACGCTGGCGCCGTATGGGTTGTCTCCGGCCCGCCGCGGCTGGATCGCGATCGCGTAGCAGATCACGCCCTCGGCGGTCTCCTCGTCGTCGATCGAGTAGCCGCGCTCCCGCACACCCTCGAGATCGGTCATCAGCGTCTCGACGGTGCGGTGCGACTTGGCCGTCATCGTCGGCAGCCAGCGAACGCCGCGCATCCGCTCGGCAAGCTCGTCCCCGTCGAGTGAGGCCATGGCCGCCTTGCCCATGGCCGTGCAGCTCGCGGGCAACCGCCGCCCGATCTCCGAGGCAAGCCGGATAGGCTGGCGGCCATCGTGGCGGGCGATGTAGGTGACCTCCGTGCCATCGAGGATGCCGAGCTGCATCGTCTCCTCCGACGCCGTGTCCAGGCTCTCGCAGGCGTCGTAGAACTCCTGCACCTGGTCGACCGCTGACAGGTACGCCCCGCCAAGCTCGGCCAGCCGGCGGCCAAGTCGGAATCCGGCGCCGGCGCGGCGCAGCAGACCGGCCTCCACGAGCGCCGCGCAGATGTTGGCGATGGACGACTTGGGCAGGCCCAGCCGGCGCGACAGCTCGCTGGTGCCGGCCGCGACGCCCGGTTCCGCAGCAAGGGCGTCGAGCACCGCGACCGCCCGCGTCACCGCGGGTGCGAGCGATGCCTCGGAGTCGGCCGGAAGGCGGCCATTCTCGTTGGAGCGCGGGCGGCGCTGCGGGGTTCCCTCTTCAACTGCCGCTCCGTGGCGGGGTTCCCCTGAGCGGGCCATCGCCCCTCCTGTTCCGGGTTGTTCGCCACCCCCATTGCGACACCCCTGGCGGCTCGGAGCGTACCCCAGGTCGCACGCGGGTGACACCTTCGGGAGCATCCGGAAATCCCCTTGACACCCTCCCGATACTGTTCAGCATACCGCGCGCTGTCCAGCATCTTGAACGCTACAGGACGGGGAGCAGACGCCAGATTCGGGGACGCGCCGGTTGTGACAGGGGGAAATGGGGAACGAGCACGTGGGATCGGTCGGGTCCGATCCACGCCCCGCTCGAGCCCGTGGAGGATGAGGAGGATCCCATGGCGAGACTTCGGTTGATCCGCGGGGGCGCGCTGGTGACGACGCTGGCCCTCGTGGCGACCGCCTGTGCTGCGGGCACGCCCACGGCGGCACCGCCCACACAGCCACCTGCCGCGACGCCGGTTCCAGCCACGGCACCGCCGGTCGCGACGCCGGTTCCGGCGACGCCCGTGCCGGCAACACCCGTGGTAACACCGGTTCCCGAGACGCAGCCTCCGGAGACCACGCCTCCGGAGACCACGCCTCCGGAGACCACGCCGCCGGAGACCACGCCGCCGGAGACCGCTCCGCCCGAGACCGCTCCGCCCGAGACGCCGGCGCCGACCAGCTCGCACGCGTTCGACGGCATCAACGTCAACCTTCTGACCTTCAACGGACCGCAGGTAGCCGAGCCGCTCCAGCGCCGCGCGCCGGACTTCGAGGCCCTCACCGGCGCCCACATCAATGTCATCGCCGTGGGCTTCCAGGACATCTACGACAAGGCGTTGCTGGACGCCTCGACGAAGACCAACAGCTTCGATGCCTACGTCTTCGATCCGCAGTGGATGGGCGACTTCGTGGGCCCAGGCTACCTGGAGGATCTCACCCCGCGCATCGCCGCCGACACGGCCCTGCAGTGGGACGATGTCGGAACGTTCTTCCGCAACTTCAACTCCGTTTACAACGGCAAGAACTACACGATCCCGCTCGACGGCGACTTCCACATGGTCTACTACAGGACCGACCTGCTCGCCAAGGACGGGCTTCAGCCGCCGGCGACCTGGGACGACTACCTCTCCGTCGCCAAGCACTTCAACGGCCAGGATCTCAATGGAGATGGCGAGCCCGATTACGGCTCCTGCATCGCCAAGGCGCCCGGCCAGCAGAGTTTCTGGTGGATCATTTCCGTCGCCGCTGGCCTGCTCCAGGCGAAAGGCACAGCCGAAGGTGCGTTCTTCAATGCTCCCACGAACATGGATCCGCTCTTTGGTGCCAACGAGGCCATGACCCTGGCACTCCAGACCTACAAGAACACCGCGACATATGGCCCACCTGATGAAGGCAACCTGGGCGTGGGCGATACGCGCGGCCTCTTCACCACCGGACGCTGTGCCCTGACCATGGACTGGGGTGACATCGGCCCGCTCGCCGCGAACGGCGCAACGTCGACCGTCCAGAACAAGGTTGGTGCCGTCATCACGCCCGGCTGGAAGCAGATCCTCGATCGCTCCACCGGCAAGCTCGTTCCCTGTGACGCCACCACCTGCCCGAATGCAGGTGCAGACGGCGTCAACCATGCACCGTTCGCCTCGTTCGGCGGTTGGTCTGGCGCCATCAACGCCGCGTCACCGGACAAGACCAAGGCAGCGGCCTACGCCTTCCTTTCCTACATGAGCCAGCCCGCTCAATCCAGCGTGGACGTCACGCTTGGCAAGACCGGCTTCAATCCCTACCGCACTTCGCATTTCCAGAACCTTGCGCCATGGGTTGCGTCAGGCATGAGTGAGGCGGCGGCGAAGGACTACCTCGGAGCCATTCAATCAACACTTGCCAGCCCGAACATGGTCCTGGATCTCCGGATCCCACTGACAAAGCAGTACGAGCAGGACGTGCTCGACAAGGCAGTCTCGTCATACCTCGCGGGTGAGACCGACGAGGCGGGTACCGAGAAGGCCATCGCCGACGGCTGGAACAAGATCACCGACAAGGCAGGGAAGGCCGACCAGCTGGCGGCCTACATCTCCAGCCTTGGCATCCAGCGATAGACCCATAGATCTGGAACCTGGAGGTCCGGTCCGCACCGGGTCGGACCTCAGGGCCCGGGCCACGCGCCGAGCGGTCTCCTCGCTCGGCGCGTGGCGTTCTGACGAGGCCGCCCGCTGGGTCTTCATCTGGCCGACGGTCCTCATCATTCTCGTGCTATCGATCTTTCCGCTCGTCGCATCGATCGCCCTGTCGCTCTCCGACCTCGTGCTGCGGAAGGGCGGCATCGACCTCAACTTCATTGGCCTGGAGAACTACGACACGCTGCTGTTCGGAACGCAGCGCAACCAGTTCCTTGGAGTGCTCCAGTCGCCCAGCCCTCTTGGCTGGGCGATCGTCATCGCCGCTGCAGCATTTACCGTCTGGAGATTCACCAAGGCCATCCGCTCCCGACGCCTGGGTCCTCTGACGCTGGCGATTCGATTGGGCGCCTCCCTACTCTTCGTCGGCTTTGTCTGGCTTCTCGTGCAGGCACTGGCAAGTCAGGGCGGGCGCCCCGGGGCACTCATCGTGACCCTCATATTTGTGGCGGCTGGGATCACGGTGCAGTACCTGCTGGGACTGGGACTGGCCATCCTGGCGGTCCAGCCATTGCCTTGGCGACGCTTCTTCCGCGTCGTCTTCCTGCTGCCTCTGACGATCACCCCGGTCGGCATCGGCTACATGTTCAAGATGATGACCGACACCTCGAAGGGTCCCTTCAAGCCGGTCCTCGCTGACCTCGGGCTGCAACACTACACATGGGTAAACGACCCGTGGGCTGCCCGCGTTGCCGTACTCATCGGCGACACCTGGCAGTGGACCCCGTTCGTCTTCATCGTGCTGCTGGCCGCGCTCGAGAGCCTCGACCAAGAGGTGCGCGAGGCCGCGCTTGTCGACGGCGCGAGCCGCTGGCAGAGCTTCGTTCACATCACACTGCCCGCGATCTTGCCGGTCAGCACCACGATCGTGCTGATCCGCATGATCGAGGGTTTCAAGATCATCGACATGCCGAACATCCTGCTTGGCGGGGGCCCAGGGACGGCGACTCAATCGCTCAGTCTCGAGGCCTACCTGGACTGGCGAACCTTCGACCTTGGCAGGTCGGCTGCGATCGCCTACTTGTTGCTCATCGTGGTCACGATCGCGGCAACGGCTTACGTCAGCTGGATCAGGCGACGCGTCGCCACTGAGGCTGTATGAGCCGGGTGCAAGTCACCCGGGGCGGGCCGCCGAAACCTCCGACCGGGCGCCTGATCCTTCGCAATCCCTTCCGGCGCAAGAATGCGCTCGACATGCCGGCAAAGGGCAAGTTCCTCTCATTCGTGCTGCTGCTGATCTGGACCTTCATCGTGCTGTTCCCGCTCTACTGGCTTGCCGTCACGTCGCTGAAGCTGCCGGTGCAGGTCGACAAGGGCCCGTTCTATCTCCCGTTCGTCGACTTTCAGCCGCACCTTGACGCTTGGCACTACATCCTGGTGGAGCTGGGCAACGACACGCTGCGACCGTACGTGAACACCGTGATCGTGGGGTTCAGCAGTGCGATCATCGCAACGATCCTGGGATCCGCGGCCGCTTACGCCCTCGTGCGCTTCACGTATCGGCCCCGACTTGGAGTCATCGGACTGTTCATCGGCTGCATCGCTCTGGTCGTAGTTGCGACGGCGCTCGGCGCTCCCTGGCAGGTGTCCGTTGTCGCCGCGCTCGCCGTCTTCTTTGTCCTCGCCCAGACGATCGGGCGACGCTTCAAGCGGGCCCTCGGCAACAGCGACATCGCCTTCTGGCTGATCTCGCAACGCATCCTGCCTCCCATCGCGGTGGTCATTCCCATGTTTGTTCTCTTCCAGCAGGTCGGGCTGCTCGACACACTGACGGCCCTGACCGTGACGTATGTGGCGACCAACATTCCGATCGTCGTCTGGCTGATGCGCGACTACTTCGCGGCGCTTCCGCGTGAGCTCGAGGAGTCGGCTGCGGTTGACGGTGCCTCTGTGTACCGGATCGTGCGTTCGATCGTGCTGCCGATCTCCGTGCCCGGGCTGGTCGCAACGTTCTTGATCGTGCTGATCTTCGCCTGGAACGAGTTCCTCATCGCACTGATCCTGACGAGCGCGAATGCCCAGACGATGCCGCTCCAAGTCGCGGCGCAGAACGCGACGCGGGGCCCGCAATGGTGGGCGATGTCGGTGCTGATCCTGGTCATGATCGTGCCAGTGGTATTCATGGCGATCATGCTCCAGCGTTTCATTTCGCGCGGACTGTTGATTGGGGCGCTCAAGGGTTAGGCGACGCGGTTCGGGCGGCTCGGCCGCGTGACAACGAGTTTCGAATCCAGGGAAGGCGGTCGGAGATGTCGCGGCAATCAGCGTGAGACTCAGGTCTCGGGATTACCTGGTGCTCTTCGCGCCGCTCGGACTCCTCCTGATCTTGTGGTTGATCGCCCCGGCAGTCCTCGGCCTGCTGGCCACGTTCACCAGCTACGGACCCAACAGCCCGACCTTCCAGTTCGTTGGCCTCGACAACTTCGCGGCCCTGCTCGGCGATCGCGACTTCGCCGCCGCGGCACGCAACATCGCGGTCTTTACCCTCGTTGCCGTACCGCTCGAGGTGGTGATCGGCGTCGGTCTCGCCCTCCTGCTGCGTCAACCGTTTCGAACCCGCGGCGTTGTCCGGGTGCTGCTGCTTGTTCCCTGGCTGATCAGCCCCATTGCGAACGGTGTGATGTGGCACTTCCTGTTCAGCTCACAGGTCGGCCTCCTGAACTTCGGTCTGGCAGCGCTGGGAATCGCCGGCGGGTCATCGCTGCTGGGACAGAAGAATCTCGCGCTCGGGCTGACCATCGTGGTGGAGGTCTGGCGGACAGCCCCGCTCGTGACCTTCCTCGTGCTGCCCGGCCTGTGGACGATACCGGACGAGATGTGGGAGCAAAGCACGCTCGAGGGAGCGTCGTGGCGAAGCAAGCTCCTCAACGTAGCGCTCCCGCCGATCAGGCCGCTGCTGCTGGCGGTTGGGCTGCTCCTGATCGGAGCAGCGCTCGGCACCTTTGACGGCATTCTCATCCTGACCGGTGGCGGACCGGGCACCGCAACGGTCACGCCGGCACTCTTCAGCTACCGCGAGGCGTTCCAGATCAGCAACTGGCCAGTCGGCGGTGCGGCGGCGTGGCTGATCGGCGGAACCGTCCTGCTGGTTGGAGCCGGCTACTTGGCCCTCGCGCGCAGAGGCACCTGATGAGCAGGAGTTGGCGGTCACAGCGCCGCCGCGAGTTCCGGCTGCGGAAGGCCGCGCTGGCGGCAGTCCTTGTCATCTTCCTGCTTCCGCTTGCGTGGACCGTTCTCGCCGCGATTGGGTTTCTACCGAACAACAGCCGGCGGCCGCCAACCTGGACACTGCACCTGACGCTCGACCATTTCGCCGAGGTTGGCATCGCCGCGCCTTCGTTCTGGATTGAACTGGCGACCAGCACGGGCGTGTCGCTTGGTGCCGCGCTCGTGACCGTCGCAGCATCCTTCCTCGGCGCCTACGGTCTTGCGCGCTCGAGATGGCGTGGGGAGCGGACGATCACGCAGGGATTCCTCGTGCTTGCCAGCCTGCCCGCGATGGCCTTCGTCATCCCGCTCGCAGACCTGATGCGGCGTGTCAATCTCGTCGACAACGTTCCAGGGCTGTTGCTCGGAGAGGCGGCGGTCACGGCGCCATTGGCCGTGTATGTCCTGCGCGGTTTCCTCAGCGGACTCTCCCCGGAATGGGAGGAGGCTGCTCGACTAGATGGGGCCAGCCTGTTGACAATCCTGCGCGGGATCGTGCTGCCGATGGCCGCCCCCACGGTGGTGGCGACGGCCGTGATTCTCTTCGTCATGGACTGGAACATGCTGCTGGTTCCGCTGGTGCTCTCCGGCGTGGCGGTCAAGACGCTGCCGGTGGCCATGATCGACTTCTTCACGTTCGAGCGCGGGCTGGACTGGCCCACCGCAGCTGCCGCGCTTGTCATCTCGCTCGTCCCGCTGCTCGTGCTGATCGCGGCGCTTCACCGCATCCTGGACCGGTTCACCCTCGGGGGCGGGACGTCCGCCGCCGGTGTGGTCGACAGCGGAGTGGGAGCGGCAGTGCGAGGAGGGTGATTCCGTTTTCTCGCTCAGCTCATGGCGTGACGAATCCCGCGCCCAGCCGCGACCCCGATCCATCCAAACCGTGTCGTGAAGAAACGAGACCGAGGCCTCCGATGACGAGCGTTGGCGGTCCATCGTTCGCCTGGTCACTCTGCGGCAGGTTCCTCTCCGGAGGAGGCGCGCGCCAAGTTGAGGGCCAACAGCTCGAACAAGAGGTCGGCGTCTTTCATGTCACGGGGCCAGCCATAGGTGCCGAGCACGGCCTCGTCAAGCGGGGTGTGGGCCTCGCGGAGCCAGGTAGGCATCTGGTTGTAGAGATTCGTGAGGGTCCGCGTCTCGAGCTCTTTGGGTGCCGAGCCTGTCGGGTTGAGCCAGCCCTCGCGAAGTTCGCTCAGACGGCGGGCCGCCTCGGCGATCGCACCGCGCTGTGTGCCCGTAGGCCTTGGGAACGGAAAGGTCTCAAACGTGGTTCTCGGCGTGTAGCGGAAGCCTGACTCGACCTCGCGGAGCTGCGTGCCTGTCCCTCGCGCCCAGAGTTCGTGGACATGCGACTGGAGAACGCCGAACGTGTAGTCGTCGTCCCGAGCAATCGCAACCACGCTGCTATCGGGTAGCGTCCGGGCGTCAATCCAAACAAAGATCCGGTGCTGGAGACGCGCGGCGTCGCGATGTAGCGAGAGAGCCCTTCGGCGAGCAGATCACGGGCAGCCTCACCGAGCCGCCACCACTGGTCACGGCGCCGGAGTCGCCGATTGGAGGCTCGGATGGGTTGGACGACGGCTCGTAAATACTCAAACGGCGCCTCGTACAGCGCAGCTACTTCGCGGCTCAAGTGGTACCCGAAATCGATGATCCACATCTGCCTGGAGCGTCCCGTGATGTCGCTCGCTCCGACGAACGGTCGAACTACGTCACGATTAGAGAGCCGTTGGGATTGTGCGCATCCAGCATCGGGTAGGCCACGGCCGAGTCGATATCGAAGGGTCCGATCTTGACCGGACCTTGGAACGATTGGCCGAAGTTCTCGCCCTGCCGCCGGGCTTTAGTCAGGTCGGTGCCGGTCGTGAGATTGGAGTTGATGGCGCCAACAGACATCCCGTCCAGAACGCGCTGTTGCTCGGTGCCGTTGTCGTAGCCAAGGAAAGATACGTGAACGGCGGCACCCGATAGGACCCACGGCTGATCCGACCATGCGACGAACAAGTCACCCGTGTCCTTGATCCGTTCGATCACTCGGCGATTTGCGCCGCCGCGGATTCCTTGCGTCGCGAGGAGCCCAGCGCGCTTCGTCCTGCCAGCCTCGATGGCCGCGCGCGCTTTCTCGTGCCAGTAGGTCACAAGGTCGGCTTCGCGCGGGACGCGTCCGTCGTACAAACGAACAGCGCGTCGACCGTCGGATCACCCAGGTTCGAGCGCAGAAGCTTCCCGCCCAGGAACGGCGGATTGCCGATGATTACGTCCGCAGCCGGCCACTCCGCCTCGATGGGATGGTCGGGGTCCGACCAGTCGATGAGGGCGTCACGCGTCTCGATGTTGTGCAGCGGACGAAGGATCGGATCCTTCAGATAGGCGAAGCCGTTACGCAGCATCCATTGGATCTCGCCGATCCAGATGGTCACACGCGTAAGCTCGGCAGCGTACGGGTTGATCTCGATGCCGTGGAGCTGGTGCGGGCCCACATGAGGGAACTGCACCGGGAGGCTTACCTCGAGGGAACCCCAGAGGAGCGCCTCTCGCTCCAGGTCCTTGAGCGATTGAAGGGCGATGTAGAGGAAGTTGCCCGAGCCGCAAGCGGGGTCGAGCACGGTGATCGATCGCACTCGCTCCAGGAACTCATTGAAACGCTTCTCGATCGCACTGGGTTCGCGGGTCCGCCGGTAGGTCGTCATGCCCCGAGCCTGCATTGCCTTGATGTCGGCCTTCATGAGCTCGAACTCCCGCCGCAGCGGAGCCATGAGCACGGGCTCCACCAGGCGCATGATCGACTCCCTGTCCGTGTAATGGGCTCCGAGC
>JBBSGX010000012.1:0-27199 GCA_038253685.1 Candidatus Limnocylindrales bacterium
CTGAAGCAGTTCTACGCGGCCGCGGCCAACGGCAAGCTCCCGAACGTGTCCTGGCTGGTTCCGAGCGGCATCAACAGCGAGCACGGCCCGGCAAGCCTGATCTCGGACGGCCAGGCCTACGTGACCCGCGTCGTCAACGCTGTGATGAAATCGCCCAACTGGTCGAGCACCGCGATCTTCCTGACCTGGGACGACTGGGGCGGCTTCTACGATCACGTCATGCCGCCTGCCATCGACCGCAACGGCTACGGCCTGCGGGTGCCCGGCCTCGTCATCAGCCCATATGCCAGGAAGGGATACATCGACCACCAGATGCTGAGCTTCGACGCGTACCTGAAGTTCATCGAGGACGACTTCCTGGGTGGCGCCCGGATCGATCCGCAGGCCGACGGGCGGTGGGACCCGCGGCCGACGGTACGTGAGAATGATCCCCACCTCGGCGACCTGAGGCTGGACTTCGACTTCACGCAAACGCCGCGGCCGCCGATGATCCTCGATCCGCGCCCGCGCGACTTCGACCCACAGCGCGCCGCGTGGCGGCGCTTGAACGCGAGTCCGCTGGATTGACCTCGCGGGCGAGGCTTCATCGAGGACGACTTCCTGGGGGGCTCCCGTCTCGATCTGGCCATCCGCCGATCGCAGCGCCTCCCGGTCCGTCGCTCGGACCGATCCCGTCGTCGGACTCGCTTCCTGCCTGCTTGGCGAGTCGCCGGCTGCGGCGTATGGACCTCCGGGCGCTGGCCAGGAGGACGACATGGATTAGCGGCTCGGCGCCCCTGCACCGGTCCCGGTGTGGCGCTCCTGGAGCACGGCGATGACCTCGGAAGGGAACAGGTCGCGCTCTGCAAGCAGCACGAGGGTGTGGTACAGGAGGTCAGCGACCTCTCCAGCGAGCGCCGTCTGATTGCGCGTGCCGTCTCCGGCCGTCGCCGCGTCGTCCTTCGCCGCGAGCACCACTTCGATGGCTTCCTCCGCGACCTTGCGCGCGGCGGCATCTACGCCACCGTCCAGGAGCTTTGCCGTGTATGAGCCCGTGGGCCGCTCGCGAGCCCGATCGGCGATCGTTGCCCATAACGTGTCTAACCAGGCGAACCCCTGCGAGGCGGGCAGGGGAGCGGCCGGGCCGGAGTCACGGGTATCGTCGCCGGTGGTTGTAGCGTCGTCGCCTGCGCCATCGGCGGCGTGGGCATCGAAGCACGAGCGCGTGCCCGTGTGGCAGGTCGGCCCGGCTGGTTCGACGGTCAGCAGGATCGCATCAGCGTCGCAATCGAGCGTCGCCTCGACCAGCCTCAGGACGTTGCCGCTGGTCTCTCCCTTGCGCCAGAGCCGGTCGCGGGACCGCGAGTGGAAGTGAATCTCTCCCGTGGCGATGGTTGCTGCCAGAGCTTCGGCATCCTGCCAGCCGAGCATCAGTACGCGACCGTCGGCGGAGTCCTGGACCACGGCCGCGATCAGGCCGTCCGCTCCCCACACGATGGCCGAGGGATCGAGCGCGATTGCCCGGCTCACGCTGCGGCCGTCAGTCGAACGGGGACGCCCGCCGCTGCCAGCGCGGCCTTGACGGCCGCGATCGAGTGCAGGTCGCGGTGGAAGATCGAAGCCGCCAGGACCGCGTCTGCGCCGCCCTCCACGATCGCGGCGGCCATGTCCTCCGGCGAGCCCGCTCCGCCCGACGCGATCACGGGGACGTCCACGGCGCTCGTCACGGCCCGCAGCAGCGCGAGGTCGAAGCCCTGCCGGGTTCCATCGCGATCGATCGATGTTATGAGCAGCTCCCCGGCGCCGAGCTCCAACGCGGTTCGCGCCCACGCGACCGCGCCCAGCCCCGTCGAGTCGCGGCCGCCGCGAACGACGACCTCCCAACCGCCATCGCCGGGCACGGCGCGCGCGTCGATCGAGACGACCACACACTGGCGTCCGAAGCGGCGAGCGCAGCGCCGGATGAGCGCCGGATCCTGCACGGCCGCGGTGTTGACGGCGACCTTGTCCGCTCCCGCCCGCAGGACGGACTTCATGTCCGAAGCCGACCGGACGCCACCGCCAACGGTCAACGGAATGAAGACCCGCCGTGCCGTGCGCTCCACCACGTCGAGCAGCGTGGCTCGTCCCTGTGGAGCGGCCGTGATATCGAGGAAGACCAGCTCGTCGGCTCCCGCCGCTGCATATCGCGCCGCGAGCTCGGGCGGATCGCCCTCATCGACCAGGTCGACGAAGCGAGTGCCCTTGACAACCCTGCCGTTCGCGACGTCGAGGCAGGGGATGACGCGCCGCAGCAGCATGGCTCAAGGCACCGCGGCGAAAGCGGGGCTGGCCGTGGCGGAAGCTGCCCGCCCGTCGATGAGTGCCAGTGCATTGGCCAGAATGCGCAGGCCGTCGGCGCCCGATCGCTCGGGGTGGAACTGGACTCCGAGCACGCGGTCCCGTGCGACCGCGCTTGCGAACCGGCCTCCATGCACGGTCTCGGCGACGACGCAGGCCTCGTCCTCGGGCACGGCCACGTAGCTGTGGACGAAGTAGGCAGGCGTGCCGCTGGCGATGCCGGACAGCAGCGGATGCTCGCCCGCGGGCTCCAGTCCATTCCAGCCGATGTGCGGCAGCTTCGGGGCGTCGGGGATCAATGCCACCTTGCCGGGCATCAACCCGAGCATCCGCGCACCGTCCTCCTCGGACCGCTCGAAGAGGAGCTGGAGCCCGAGGCAGATCCCGAGGTACCAGGCACCGCCGGCCACGGCATCGGCGATGGCGCGATCCAGTCCCTGCCGGCGCAGGCGCGTCATGGCGGGGCCGCTGGCGCCGACGCCGGGGACCACCAGGGCGTCGACGCCGGCGAGCTCATCCGGGCGCCGGCACAGCCGAACGTCGGCACCCAACAGCTCCAGCGCCTGGCCGATGCTGACCAGGTTGCCGGCGCCGTAGTCGATGAGCGCCACGGAGGTCATCCGAGCGAGCCTTTGGTCGAGGGGATGCCAGATCGGCGGGGATCGATGGCGACGGCCGTCCGCAGTGCGCGCGCCAGCGCCTTGAACGCGGCTTCTGCCACGTGATGGTCGTTGCGCCCGGACGCTCGAAGGTGCAGCGTGGCGCCGGCCGTCCGCACAAAGGCCTCGAGCGCATGCTCCACGAGCTGCGTCGACAGGGCGCCGACCCGCTCGCCGCGGAAGGCAAGCTCGAGGACGGCGTACGGCCGGCCGGAGAGGTCCACGACGGCCGTCGCGAGCGCTTCATCCATCGGCACGCTCGCGTCCCCGAACCTCGCGATCCCGGCGCGGTCGCCGAGCGCCTCGGACAGTGCCTCTCCCAGGGCGAGCGCCACGTCCTCGACGGTGTGGTGCTCGTCCACCCCCAGGTCACCGGTGGCTTCGATGGAGAGATCGAAGAGGGCGTGGTGGGCCAGCGAAGTCAGCAGGTGGTCATAGAAGTCGACGCCCGTGTGGACATTCGCCTGACCAGCGCCGTCGAGGACCAGCTCGATCCGGATGCTCGTCTCACGCGTGCTCCGGGTGCGGACGGCCCTGCGGCCGGGCATCCTCTCTCCTTCGGCGGGCGTCCCGTCTTCCACGATGACCCCGGGTGCGGAACCTTCGATGCTCATGCGGTGATCACCTCCAGGAGACGCTCGTTCTCCGCGCGCCTGCGTACCGTCAGTCGGAGGTGCCCACGCAACGGGTTCGCCGGCCCGAAGGTGCGGGGCACAATCCCGTGCTGCAGCAGCTTCTCCGCTGCCGATTCGGCGCTCGCGTGGTCCCCGATCTTCACGAGCACGAAGTTCGTGACGCTCGGATAGGGCGCCCAGCCCGCAGACGCGAGGCGTTCCGATAGCCAGGCGCGCTCCTCGGAGAGCCCCGTGACGTTCGCGCGTGCCAGCTCCGGGCGCCCGAGGGCCGCCGTCCCGAGTGCCGCGGAGATGGTGGCGATGCTCCCCGGCGGCCGGACGCGTTCGAGACGTTCGATGGCCGGACGGGCCGCCACACCGTACCCGACCCGGATGGCGGGCAGCGCGAAGGCCTTCGAGAGGGTGCGGACCACGACCAGGTTCGGAAACTCCGCTCGCAACGGAACGGCGGTCTCGTGCCAGAACTCGGCGTACGCCTCGTCGACGACCACGATCGGCGCTAGCGTGCCGAGCGATCGGGTGGCGCGAAGCACGGCCTCGATGGTCGCGAGCGACTCAGGGGCTCCGGTCGGGTTGTTGGGGGCGCACAGCCAGACCACCTGGACCTCGGCGAGCCGCGCGATCACGGCATCCACGTCCAGCGCGAACCTCCCTTCCGCGCCCAGCCTGGGGACCGGCACGATTCGCGCTGCCCGCTGCGTCGAGAGCACGCCGTACATCGCGTACGTCGGGACCGGCACCAGCGCCCTGGCACCGGCCGGGAGGAAGGCTTTGCCAACCAGGTCCAGCACCTCGTCCGCGCCGGCGCCGACCACGATCTCTCCCTCCGGCACGCCGACGTAGCCTGCGGCGGCCGCGGTCAGGTCCGCATAGGCGCTGTCCGGATATTCGTTGAGCGGCGGATCGAAGGGCGCTCGCAGCACCTCGTGCACGAACGCGGGAGCGGCCGGTGACGTGTTTGTGTCGAAGCGAAGGACCTGGGCAGGGTCCAGCCCGTAGCGCGCCGCGATCGCCTGGTTCGAAGGCTCCCAGGTGTAGACCTGCGACGCGGGCTGGGTTGCCGGGAACGCCGGAGCCTCAGGCATGGTCATCGCCAGGTTCCTCGAAGCGGATATCGACCGCCCGCCGGTGCGCGCTGAGCCCTTCGGCCTCGGCCACGACTCCGACCGTCTCGCGAACGGATGCCAGACCCTCGCGGGTCACGCGCTGGACCTGGAGCCAGCGTCCGAATGTCTCCACGCTCAATGCGCCGTACGCTCGAGCGAGCCTGCCTGTCGGCAGCACGTGGTTCGAGCCGGTCGCGTAGTCGCCGGCCGACTCGGGTGCATAGGGACCAAGGAAGAGCGAGCCGGCGTGGCGGATCGACCGGTAGGCGGCCTCGTCGTCGGCGACCACGACCGAAAGATGTTCGGGCGCATAGTCGTTGGCGAAGGCGATCGCCTCTGCGAGGTCGGCCGTTTCGACGATGAGGCCCGCCTGGCTCAGCGACGCGTTCAACTGCTCGCCGCGCGGCAGTCCGAGAAGCTGTCGCGCCACCTCCTGCTCCACCTGTGCGGCCAGCTGCGCGGATGGGGTGACGAGGATCGCCGGTGAGTCGGGGCCATGCTCGGCCTGGCTCAACAGGTCTGCAGCGACGTGGCTGGGATCGGCGCTCTCGTCGGCCACGACCATGACCTCCGACGGTCCGGCCGGCATGTCGATGGCGACGTCCCCGAGGACCTCCAGCTTGGCCGCCGTGACCCACGCGTTGCCCGGTCCGACGATCTTGTCGACTGGCCGAACGGTCTCGGTGCCGTACGCCAGCGCCGCGATCGCCTGGGCACCGCCCATGACCAGGAACTCGTCCACCTCCATGAGCCCTGCCGCGCCGAGCAGGGCAGGGGAAGGGGTTCCGTCCCCTCCGGCCGGACTGGCGACCACGAATTCCCGGACGCCGGCAAGCCGCGCAGGGATGGCACTCATGAGGAGCGACGAGGGATACGCAGCGCTGCCTCCCGGCACGTACGCGGCGGCCCGATCGAGTGCGCGCCAGGCGCGGCCGACGCGGATGCCGGGCGCGACGTCCACCCATTGCTCGGCCGGCGGGACCTGCGCCGCGTGGAAGCGCTTGATGTTCGTGGCCATGTGCTCGAGGGCCAGGCGGAGGTTCCGAGGCAGGGCATCCCGGGCGCGCAGGAGGTCCTGGCGCTCGATCCGGATCGGGGCGGGCGTCGCATCGGTCGTGCGCAGCCCGCCGCCCAGGCGTGCGTTCAATTGCCTGAGTGCCTCGTCGCCGCCTGTGCGGACCTGCTCGACGAGCGCGCGGACACTCTCACGCAGCTCGGGCGAAGTGGTCGTCGCGCGGCGAACGATGGCGTTGCGCTCGTCCGGGCCCAGGTCGGACAGTCGGACGCGGCGAAGGGCAACGATCGTTGCGTCGATCATGGGAGGAGTTTCTCGACGGGCACGACGAGGATGCCGGACGCACCCGCGCCCCTCAGGCGGGGGAGCAGGCCCCAGATCTCGTCGGCGCCCACCACCGCGTGGACCGCGAGCATTCCCTCGTGCGCCAGGGGGATGACGCTCGGCGATTCCAGGCTTGGAAGGAGCGCCTCGATGGCAGGCAGCGCCGAGGCCGGAGCGTTCATCATCACGTACTTGCGGCGGCGCCCGGCGATGACCGATTCGAGCATGGTCACCAGGTCCTGGACCAGCGACGCGCGCTCGGCCGGGAGGTGCGGCTGCCCGACGAGAATGGCCTGGCTGACGTACAGCTGCCCCACCGATCGCAGGCCGTTCATGATCAGCGTGGATCCCGAGGACACGAGGTCCACGATGCCGTCGGCCAGCCCCATGCGCGGCGCCACTTCGACCGCCCCGCTGATTGGCACGATCTCGACGGGAGTGCCCTCGGCCTCGAAGAAGCGGCGCGCGCTGTTGGGGTGGCTGGTGGCAAGCCGGCGGCCAGCGAGATCGGCAAGGGAGCGTACCGGGGAATCGTTGGGCACCGCGGCTTCGAGACGGCAGCGGCCGTAGGCGAGCTCCAGGAGAACCGGCAGCTCCGCGCCGGTTTCCAGCAGCAGGTTCGTGCCGGTGATTCCGAGCTCGGCGACGCCGTCACCGACGAACTCCAGCACGTCGTCGGTGCGCACCGAGAGGATGTCGAGCGGGTAGTTGTCGGCGTGGGCCACCAGCGCGCGCGTGCCGCCCTCGAAGACCAGGCCGGCATCACGCAGGAGCGCGACGGTCGGCTCGAGTAGCCGCCCCTTGTTCGGGATCGCGAGCCGCAGCCGGGCGGGATCGCCGATGCCCGGGGCGTTGAACATGCTCATCGGCTCGGGGCCGCCACGCCGGCGCCGCGGTCCAGTGCATCCCGGTAGCCGCCGGTTCCGTGACGCAGCCACTGGGCAATTCTCGTGATCGTGGCTGTGCTGGCGCCCGTTTCGCGCGAGATCTCGCCGTAATGGCGGCCCAGGTCGAGCAGCTGCGCAACCTGCCAGCGCTGCGCCATGTCATGCAGCTCGCGAAGCGTGCAGAGATCGCGGAAGAAACGCTCTGCGGCCGCACGGTCCGGGAGTGCCACGACCGCGTCGAAGAGAGCGCGCGTGGCGGGGTCGAGCCAGTCGGAGGGGTCGGTGCTCATCGGGTCGCGTGTCTCCGCGCCTGTGATGCTGTGCTAACGTAGTAGCATGCTAACACGACAGCATGCTGCCATGTCAAGCCACTGCTCCGCAGGGTCGCCTTCGGCTCCCCAGGCACGGGTGGGCAGCTGCTCGTGGAGCTGATCCCCGCCATCGACCTTCTCGACGGCAACGTCGTGCGCCTGGCACAGGGCGACTTCAATCGCGCGACTGTGTACACCACGGACCCCGTCGCCGTCGCGCGGCACTGGGTGGGAGAGGGGGCGACGCGCCTGCACATCGTCGATCTCGATGGCGCTCGCGCCGGCCGACCCGTTCAGGCGGCCCTCGTCGCCGCGATCGTGAAGGCCGCGGCCGTACCGTGCCAGGTCGCCGGGGGATTGCGCACCGCCGCGGACGCGCGGGCGGCCCTCGAGGCGGGAGCGGATCGTGTTGTTCTCGGCACCGCGCTGCTGAAGTCGCCCGAGCTTGCGATGGAGCTGATCAGAGAGCACGGTGCCGGGTCAATCGTGGCCGCCATCGACGTCCGCGGTGGCCGCGCCCTGGGGGAGGGTTGGGCGCGGACAGCCGCGGGAGTGGATGGCATTCAGGCGGTCGGACAGCTGCTTGCGGCCGGGGTGGAGTGGTTCGCGGTCACGGCAATCGACCGCGACGGCCTTCTCGAGGGCCCTGATCTCGTCCTTCTCGACGCCGTCGCCAGGGCCGCCCCGAGCGCGAAGATCATCGCGTCAGCCGGTGTCGGCTCCATCGGAGACGTGCGGACACTGGCGGCACGCGGCTTTGCCTGCGTGATCCTTGGACGAGCTCTGTACGAAGGTGCCATCAACCTGATCAGTGCCCTCGAGGTGGTCGCGGACCGGGCAGATCGCCCTCCCGAGCGCGGGTCCTAGCCTGGTGTCGCATGCCACTTCCCCGGCGCCCCAAGCGGCCTGTGCCTCGCCTGCCTAGTGCCCCGTCGCCGCCTCTTCCTTCTTGTGGGCGTCGATGATCTTCTGGGCAACGTGTGCGGGCACTTCCTCGTAGTGATCGAGCGAGGCCTTGAAGACCCCGCGGCCGCCGGTGAGTGAGCGCAGCTCCGTCGCGTACGTGAAGAGCTCCGACTGTGGCACGTGCGCTCGCACGACCTGGAGCCCGTCCGATGTGTCCATGCCGAGCACACGTCCGCGGCGCGTGTTGAGATCGCGGTTGACGTCCCCCATGTAGGTCTCGGGGACGCGCACCTCGACGTCCATGATCGGCTCGAGGAGCACCGGGCTCGACTCCTGGATGCCCTTGCGGGTGGCGAGGGATCCCGCCAGGCGGAAGGACAGCTCGTCCGAGTCGACCGTGTGGTACGAGCCGTCGTACAGCGTGGCCTTGAAGTCGATCACCGGGTAGCCGGCGATCGGGCCCTTCTCGGCCACGTCGCGGACGCCCTTCTCCACGCCCGCGAAGTACTGCCGCGGGACCACCCCACCGACCACCTTCTCCGCGAACTCCACGCCACCGCCCGGGTTTGGCTCGATGGTGATCCAGACATGCCCGAACTGGCCGCGTCCGCCGGTCTGCTTCTTGTGGCGTCCCTCAGCCTGGGTCTTGCTGCGGATGGTCTCCCGGTACGGGACACGCGGCGGCCGCGTGACCACCGACGTGCCGAACTTGCGCTTGAGGCGCTCACCGCTGACGGCGATCTGGTTCTCCCCCTGGCCCCACAGCAGCTGTTCGCCGGTCTCCGCCTGGCGCTCGACGCGCAGCGTCGGATCCTCCTCGACGAGTCGCGCCAGGGCCGTGCTGAGCTTGTCGAGGTCCGCCTTCGAGGCGGGCTCGATGGCGATCGGAAGCGTCGGCTCCGGGAAGTCGATGGCCGGCAGGGTCAATGACCGTTCGCGCGAGCTGATCGAATCCCCCGTCACGGTGTGGATCAGCTTCGCGACCGCGGCGATCTCGCCGGCGCGCGCCTCGCCGACCGGCACCTGGTCCTTGCCGTGCAACCGCAGCACCTGCCCGATGCGTTCTTCCTCGCGGCGGTTCGCGTTCCAGACGTGGTCGTGCGAGCGGATCGTGCCGGAGTAGACGCGGAAGTACGTCAGTCGCCCGACGAAGGGATCGGCCGTGGTCTTGAAGACCTGCGCAAGGAGCGCCCCGTCCTGATCGGGCGGCACCTCGACTGCCTTCCCGGCGGCGTCGAGCGCCGTGACGGGCGGCTCCTCGGCCGGGGAGGGGAGGTACTTCACGATCGCCTCGAGGATGCCGGTGATGCCGACCTCGCGGTTCGCGGCAGACAGGAGGACCGGCGCCAGGATGCTCTCGCGAACGCCCTTGTGGAGGCACGCCTCCAGCTCGGCGTCGCTCACCTCTTCGCCCTCCAGGTACTTGGCCAGCACGTCGTCGTCGGCCTCGGCAGCAGCCTCCAGGAGCTGGTCCCGGCGCTTGGCGACCTCGTCGACCAGGTCGTCGGGGATGGGTATCTCGGTCTGCTTTGCGCCGTCGTACGTCCACGCTTTCCGATGGACCAGATCGACGTAGCCGCGAAACGTCTCGGCAGCGCCGATGGCCACCTCCAACGGTGCGATCTTGCTGCCGAACGCGCCTCGCAGGGCGTCGAGAGCGGCGGTCGGGTTCGCGTTCTCGCGTTCGCACTTGGTGAGCACGAAGATTGCCGCGACGCCGTGGCTTCGGCCCTGGGCGATCGCTGTTTCGGTTCCGGCCTCGACCCCGCCCGAGGCGTCCATCGTGATCAGTGCCGCGTCGGCTGCGCTGAAGCCCTCCACCACCTCGCCCACGAAGTCCGCGTAGCCTGGCGTGTCGATCAGCGTGATGCGATACCCGTCGTGGTCGACCGTGGCCACCGACAGCGAGAGCGAAAGCTTGCGCCGCTGCTCCTCCGGCTCGAAGTCGAGGCTCGCCGTCCCGTCGTCGACCTTGCCCAGCCGCTGCAGACCACCGGCGGCGAAGAGCAGATGCTCCGCCAGCGTGGTCTTGCCGGAACCGGCGTGACCCGCGAGGACCACGTTGCGCAGGCGCGGAAGCTCGACGGTGTCCACTCAGCCACCTCCGGCAGACCGACCGGAAGGGGCGGGGCCTGGGTCAGGCCGCGGCAGCCTCCGGACCGGTCGGCACATTCAGGCCATCATATAGAATCCCCGACGATGTCCGGACATTCCAAATGGTCACAGATCAAGCGCCAGAAGGGCGCCAACGATGCCAAGCGCGGAGCCGTCTTCACCAAGATCGGACGGGAGATCTCGATCGCGGCGAGAGCCGGCGGCGGCGACCCTGACGCGAACTACCGACTCCGTCTCGCGATGGAGATCGCCCGGGCCGCCAACATGCCCGCGGAGAACATCAAGCGCGCCATCGAGAAGGCGGCCGGCGGAGACAAGGCCGAGCAGTACGAGGAGATCGTCTACGAGGGCTACGGGCCCGGAGGCGTGGCGATCCTCGTGGAGGCGGCCACGGACAATCGCAACCGGACGGCTGCCGAGGTGCGCTCGATCTTCACCAAGTCGGGCGGGCAGCTGGCAGGTGCCGGCGCGGTGGCCTGGCAGTTCGAGCCGCGCGGCGTGATCTCGGTCCCGCGCGACGGCCAGGAACCGGACGACGTGGCACTCGCGGCCATCGACGCAGGGGCGGAGGACGTCGACACCGAGAGCGACCCGCTCGAGATCGTGACCGAACCGGGCCAGCTCGAAGCCGTGCGCAAGGCGCTCGAGAGCGCAGGGGTGCCGGTCGAGTCGGCCGAGCTGACGATGCATCCCAAGTCGACGGTCGAGATCGACGGCGGCGTCGTGCGCCAGAACCTGCGGCTCATCGAGACGCTCGAGGATCTCGACGACGTGCAGCGCGTGACGGCCAACTTCGACCTGCCTGACGACGTTCTGGCCGAGGCCGCGTCAGCGTGACGCTCGCCGGGACGGCGTGGCGCGGGGGTAGCCCGGCGTGATCGTCCTGGGCATCGATCCGGGAACGGCGATGACCGGCTACGGCATCATCGAACGAACAGGCAGCCAGCTCCGGCTGATCGACTACGGCTGTTTCGAGACACTGCCGGCCGACCCTCTGGCCGAGCGGCTGCGCATGATCCACGAAGCCGTCGAGGGGCTGATCGAGTCGCACAGGCCGTCGCTCGTCGGCGTGGAGCGGCTCTTCTTCAACAAGAACGTGCAGACGGCGTTCGCAGTGGGCCAGGCTCGCGGCGTGGTGCTGCTGGCGGCGGCGCAGCACGGCCTGCCGGTGTTCGAGTACGGGCCGCACGAGGTCAAGATCGCGGTCACGGGCTACGGCCGTGCGCCGAAGAACCAGGTCCAGCGCATGGTGCAGATCGTGCTCGGTATGGCGGTGCTGCCGCGTCCCGACGATGCGGCGGATGCCCTGGCAGTGGCGATCTGCCTGGCGCACGGCCAACGGGCGGCTTGATCGGCGCGTGATCGCCTCGGTGGAGGGACGGATAGGGGCGATCAGCCCCGATTCGCTCGTGATCGAGACCGCGGGCATCGGCTATCGCATCTTCTGCGGCCCGGGCACGCTGACTGCGGCCCGCGGCGGCCAGTCGATGAAGCTCCACACCCACCACCTGGTGCGTGACGATCTGCAGGCGCTCTACGGCTTCCGGACGACCGAGGAGCTGGGCTTCTTTGAGCTGCTGATCACCGTCACTGGCGTCGGCCCCAAGGTCGGCCTCGCGATCGTGAGCGCACGGCCGGTGGCGGACCTGCAGCTCGCGATCCTCCAGGGTGACGAGGTCATCCTGACCGCCGTCTCCGGCGTCGGCAAGCGGCTGGCAGCCCGGATCGTGCTGGAGCTCAAGGAGAAGGTCGCGGCGGCCGGCGGAGCTGGGACGATCGGCGTGGCCGGTAGCACGGGTGCCTCGGAATCCGAGGCCGGTGCCGCCTTGCAGGCGCTCGGATACTCGGCGAACGAGGCCCGGGAGGCGTCTCGCGGCGCCGTCGCCTCGCTTCCGCCAGGTGCCTCGCTGGAGGAGCGCGTCAAGGCCGCCCTGCGGGTGCTCCGGCGGGACTGAGCGAGGGTTCAGGTCCCATATCTTGTGGTCAATCGCGCGCTGGGATACTAGAACGGGTGTTCCAATTCGAGGAAGACCTGCTAGACTCGCGCCCGATGGATGAGAGCGGACGGGCGATCGCGCCGTTGCCACTCACGTTGGACGAGACGGCGGCCGAGACCAGCCTTCGTCCGAGGCTGCTCACCGAGTACGTGGGCCAGATTCCGGTCAAGCAGAACCTCTCGATCCTGCTCGAGGCCGCGCGAGCCCGCAACGAGGCCGCCGACCACGTCCTGCTGTACGGGCCTCCGGGTCTGGGCAAGACCACGCTCGCGAACATCGTCGCGCGCGAGCTCGGGGTGACCATCCACACCACCAGCGGCCCGGCGATCGAGAGGGCAGGGGACCTGGCGGCGATCCTCACCAACATCGACGAGCGCGACATCCTCTTCATCGACGAGATCCACCGCCTGAACCATTCGGTCGAGGAGATCCTCTACCCGGCGATGGAGGACTTCGCGATCGACGTGATGATCGGGCGCGGTCCCAGCGCCCGCAGCCTGCGGCTATCCCTGAAGCCCTTCACCGTGGTTGGCGCGACCACCCGCGCGGGTCGCATCAGCTCCCCGTTGCGCGACCGCTTCGGGGCCGTCTACCGGCTCGATTACTACTCCGTGGACGAGCTGGCAACGATCATCGAGCGCTCGGCGGGCATCCTCGGCGTGGAGATCGACTCCGCCTCCGTGTCGATCCTGGCGCGACGGGGAAGGGGCACGCCCCGTGTCGTCAATCGGCTGTTGCGACGCGTGCGCGACTTCGCTGAGGTTCGCGCGGAGGGGCGCATCGGCGTGGCTGAGGCCGAGGCGGCCATGACCGCCATGGACATCGACGACGAGGGCCTCGACACGACCGACCGCCGCCTGCTGGCCGCCATCGTCCAGAAGTTCGCCTCCGGGCCCGTGGGTGGCGCGGCCGTGGCGGCCGTCATCGGCGAGGAGGTCGAGACGATCGAGGACGTCTACGAGCCGTACCTGCTCCAGCTCGGGTTCCTGGACCGGACGCCGCAGGGACGGGTGGCCACCGAGCGGGCACGCGACCACCTGCGGTCGATGGGCTACGACGTGCCGACGCCGCGCCGCGGCGAACGGGTCGACCCCGGGCTCTGGGACGGCATGACGACCGAGGGACGATCCGAAGGCGAAGGGCTTTCGGAGAGCGAAGGGCGCTCGGAGAGCGAGCTGCCGGCATGACGGCCGGCGTTCCAGGCGCAGGCCATGCCGAGAGCATGGCCATCGTCACGCGCGGTCTGACGAAGCGCTATGGGTCACGGATCGCGCTGAGCGGTCTCGACCTGAACGTGCCGCGTGGCCAGGTCTACGGCTTCCTTGGGCCCAACGGATCGGGCAAGACCACGACCCTGCGGCTCCTGGTCGGCCTGATGCGGCCGAACGCCGGCACGATCGAGGTGCTGGGCCAGCCCTACTCGTGGCGCGATCGGCGGCGCATGTTCCGCATCGGCTCCCTGATCGAGGCGCCGTCCTTCTACCCGTACCTGTCCGGCCGCGACAACCTGGCGGTCTTTGCCGCCACCGGCGCGCCGACGCCGCGCGGCCGCGTGGACGAGTCGCTCGACGCGGTGGGCCTCACCGACCGCAGCGGTGACAAGGTCAAGACCTATTCACTCGGCATGAAGCAGCGTCTTGGCATCGCTTCGGCCCTGCTCTCCAACCCGGAGCTGTTGCTGCTCGACGAGCCTGCCAACGGCCTCGATCCGGCCGGGATCGTAGCCATGCGTGAGCTGCTTCGCTACCTGACCGAGACGGGCCGCACGGTGCTCATCTCGAGCCACATCCTGCCAGAGGTCCAGCAGCTGGCGGACGTGATCGGCATCATCGACCGGGGTCGCCTGGTGCGGGAGGGCCCGCTGGACGCCCTGCTCTCGGAGACCGCCCGCGTCCGTGTCTGGGTACCGCCGGCGGACGTCCCGCGCGCGCTGTCGATCCTGGCGGCGATGAATGCGCCTTTGGAGCCTGCTCCTCCCGGCACACCGCACGCAGGCTGGATCACCGTTCGGGTGCCGGCGGACCGCTCCGTCGAGGTCAACCGGCTGCTCGCGCAGAACGGCATCTATGCCAGCGCCCTCGATGTCTCGAGCGACCTCGAGTCGGTCTTCCTGTCGCTCACGATGGGTGCGCCCGCCGCGACCGGGCAGCCGCTCGGGCCGCCGCCTGGCTGGGGAGAAGCACCTCCGACGCCGACGACCGGGCCGCCGCCCGGCTGGGGCGGGCCGCCGCCCGGCACGAACCCATGATCCGGCTGCTCTCGGCGGAGCTCCTGAAACTCCGGCGGCGCTGGGCGACGTACATCGTGCTCGGCGTCCTGATCAGCCTCATGGCCCTCGTCTACCTGCTGGTGGGAGCCGTGGGCGGGGCCGGCCGTGGCAACGGCGCATCCGTCCTCCGTTTCCCGGCCGCCTACACGTTCATCGACCAGTTCGTCTTCGGGCTCGGCGGCCTGCTCGCCATCGCCTACGCCGCCGCCGTCGGTGGAGCCGACTGGACGTGGGGAATCGTCAGGGTCGTCGTCGCGCGCGGCGAGAGTCGCTCGGGATACATCCTGGTGAAGGCGCTGGCGCTGGCGATCGTGCTGCTGATCGGCGTGCTCATCGCCTACCTCGTGGGCATCGCGCTGACGTTCGGGGCGGCTGCACTGATCGGCGTGAAGACCGGCAACCCCTTTGCCGGCAGTGCGTTCGATGCCCTGGTGCGCCAGATCGCCTACGGATACGTCGTCATTCTCGAACGCGCCGCGATCGGCTTCGGGGTCGCCGTCCTCCTCAAGAGCCAGCTGGCCGGGATCGTCTCCGGCATCGTCTTGTACATCGGCGAGGCCATTCTCACCGGGTTGCTGGTCGTCCTCACGCTGCGAGCCAGCGACGGGCTCGGGACGGGCGAGACCCAGTGGTTCCAGTTCCTGCCGTTCAGCATCGGGAACAGCGTGCTGTCGGGAACGGGCAATCCGAACGACATCGCCAGTGCCGTGCTCCAGCCGGTACCGCTCGGTCTGGCGCTCGCCGTGACGGTCGGTTACCTGGTGGCCGGGCTCGCGGTCGCGGCCATCAGCGTTGAGCGCGCGGAGATCAGCTCATGAGCGCGGCCGCGACCCCCGTGCTCCCCGTCGATCCGGCCGCGCCCGTCCGCTTCAGCGTCCTCGCCACGCCGTCCGCCAATGGCGAGACACGCGCCAGGCTCGGCCGGATGGAGACGCCGCATGGCGTCGTCGAGACGCCGGTCTTCATGCCGGTGGGCACGAACGCGACCGTGAAGGCGCTCGATCCGGATGACCTGCACGAGATCGGTGCCCAGATCATCCTGGCCAACACGTACCACCTCTCGCTGCGACCGGGACATGCACGCATCGCACGGCTCGGTGGGCTGCACACCTTCATGGCCTGGGACGGCGCGGTCCTGACCGACTCCGGCGGGTTCCAGGTGGTCAGCCTCGGCGATCGGCTCGCCATCGACGACGACGGCGTCACCTTTCGATCGCACCTCGACGGTTCGCTTCTGCGCTTCACGCCGGAGCATTCCATCGCCGTCCAGGAAGCACTGGGGGCCGACATCGCCGTGTGCTTCGACCAACCGGTTCCGCCGCACGCATCGAGTCGTGCCCAGGTGGGTGAGGCCACCGAGCGCACGGAGCGCTGGGCCGAGCGCTGCCTCACGGCTCATGTTCGCCGCGACCAGGCGCTCTTCGGCATCATCCAGGGCGGACTGGAAGTCGATCTGCGAGCCTCGACCACGGCCGCGATCGCCGCGCTGCCCTTTGATGGGCTGTGCATCGGCGGGCTGGCCGGCGACGAGACGCCGGCCCAGCGCCGGGCCGCCCTCGACGTCGTCGTGCCGCTGCTGGCCGATGATCCGCGGCCGCGCTACCTGATGGGCCTGGGCTCGCCGATGGACCTGGTCGACGCGGTCGATGCGGGAATCGACATGTTCGATTCGGTGCTTCCGGCCAGGGTCGCGCGCAACGGCAGCCTGTGGACTCCGGAGGGCCGCCTCAACCTCCGGAACGCGGCGTTCCTCGACGATCCGCGACCGGTCCAGGAGGGTTGCCGCTGCCGTCTCTGCCGCACCTTTTCACGGGCCTATCTCGCGCATCTCTTCCGGGCGGACGAGCTGCTCGCGTACCGTCTGGCGACTTGTCACAACCTGACCTTCACCCTAGACTTCATGGACAGGATCCGGTCGGCAATCGCCGCCGGGACGTTCCCCAAACTGGTGCGCGAGCTGCGGGCTCGCCAAGCCCGGAATAGCCCGGCCGACGACAGTGATCGTGACACCCAAGCTGACACGGGCGTCACGCAAGCTGCAGCGAAGGGAGGGTGAAGTCGGAGTAGAGCGGCGTCGGCCACACTGGACGACGCCATGTGGAGGCATAAGGACCAATGGCAGGCAGAGTTCCCGCCCGCCGCGAAACCAAGAAGAAGCCGAAGGCGCAGACCGCAAAGCCGAAGCTCGAGTCGCTGCTGGACTCCCCACCGCAATCCGTGGAGCTGATCAAGCCCAAGCGGAAGCCGCGATGGGAGTTGGAAGAGACCGAGGAGTAGGAATCGGCGGGAATCGGCCCTCGGTCACAGCCTCGGAGGAGCACCAGGCATGACGATCACGGGGGCCGGCCAGGCGACCGGCGCAGAGCGCAACGGCGCGGATCGGGCAACGGAGCGGGTCACCAGCGAGCGGACCAAGGCGGTGGACGCCGCGATCCTCTCCATCGAGAAGCAGTTCGGCCGCGGGTCGATCATGAAGCTCGGCTCGTCCGAGCGGCAGGCCGTCGATGCGATTCCCACGGGCTCGATCGCGCTTGACCTGGCGCTCGGCGTCGGCGGCATCCCGCGCGGCCGCGTCACGGAGATCTTCGGGCCGGAATCGTCGGGCAAGACCACGCTCTGCCAGCACGTTCTCGCGGAGGCGCAGCGCCGCGGCGGCGTGGTCGCGTTCATCGACGTGGAGCACGCCCTGGATCCCCAGTACGCCCGCAATTGCGGCGTGAACGTGGATGAGCTGCTCGTCAGCCAGCCGGACACCGGTGAGCAAGCGCTGGAGATCACCGAGACGCTGATCCGCTCCGGCGGCATCGACTGCGTGGTCCTCGACTCGGTGGCGGCGCTGGTGCCGCGCGCCGAGATCGAAGGCGAGATGGGCGACTCATTCATGGGCATCCAGGCACGCCTCATGAGCCAGGCACTGCGCAAGCTGACGGGTGCCGTCAGCCGCTCGAACACGGCCCTCGTCTTCACCAACCAGCTCCGCGAGAAGATCGGCGTGATGTTCGGAAACCCGGAGACGACGCCTGGTGGCCGAGCGCTGAAGTTCTACGCCAGCGTGCGCCTCGACATCCGGCGCATCGAGACCATCAAGACGGGCACCGAATCGATCGGCAGCCGCGTCCGCGTCAAGGTCGTCAAGAACAAGGTCGCGGCGCCCTTCCGCGTGGCCGAGTTCGACGTCATGTACGGCGAAGGCATCTCGAAGGAAGGCGGTCTGCTGGACGTCGGAGTTGCCTCGGATGTTGTCTCCAAGACCGGCGCCTGGTTCACGTACGGTGAGGTGCGCCTCGGCCAGGGGCGCGAGCAGGCCAAGGAGTTCCTGCGCGCCAACAAGGACGTGATGCAGCAGCTGGACACGGAGATCCGCGGCAAGGTCGCCACGATCGCCATCCCGGTGGAGGGCATTTCCGAGGCGGAGTAGGCCTCGACCGGGAATTCTGGCCGCAGAAGGTGCCGCCGCAGCCACGCGCCTGGTTCGAGCAGAAGCGTGCCGTCCGGGAGGCGGCACGCGAACGCCGGGCGTCAGTCGACGATCCGAATGTCGTGATGGAAGCGGCCGCGACCTTCCTGGCGGTCCGGCCGCGCTCCGTCGCCGAAACCGGGAGCCGGCTCCGGCACCTCGGATACCCGCCCCCGCTCGTCGCCGCGGTCCTGGAACGCCTGGCGGGCATGGGTTATCTCGACGACGAGGCCTTTGCTCGTGCCTGGGTGGAGTCGCGCGACCGCGCCCGGCCGCGCGGCCAGAACGCGCTCCGAAGAGAGCTCGCGCTCAAAGGCGTGGAGCGAGACGTCGTGGAGGCGGTGCTTGCCGAGCGGGCTATACCCACCGCGGCCCACAGTTCGGGCGCGGACGCGAGCACGGACGGGGCACGGGCCGGGCCCGATCGCCTCGCTGCGGAGCGGCTACTCGCTCGCAAGCGTGCGGCCCTCGAGCGCGAGCCGGACCCCAGGAAGCGTCGCCAGAAGGCCTACGCGCTCCTGGCACGGAACGGCTTCGATCCCGAGACGTGCCGCGAGGTCTCGGCACTCGGCGTTGCCGGATTCGAGAGCGACGGGGAAAGCCCGTGACCAGAGTGGCGAGTGACGCGCCGATGACTCGGCGCCGAGCCGTCAGGTGCGCTCGCGCGATCCGCTCCGGAAGACGAGGTGCGTGATCCACGACCCGAGGTACGCCCCGAGCCCGGCACATACGAGCGACGCCACGAGGATGAGGAGGGACGGCTTCGCAGTTATGTAGCGCTCGGCAAGTCCGATGCCCGCCGCGAACCCGAGGACTCCACCGGCCACGACGCCGATCGCCTGCACCACGCCCATCCACGTCATCGCTTCCTCGGCGCGCTGGCGACCGATCGGGACTGCGGGCGTCTCCAACCAGCGTCGCACGGCGATGATCGCCGACCCGCAGAGCACGACGAGCTCCCCGGCGCCCACGACCCAGATGGCGATCTCCTGGTGTCCGGTGCCGCCGCGACGGAGCCACTCGTTGACAGTGGCGCGAGATTCCGCCTGGGCGATCACCCAGATCAGGCCTCCCATGACCGCCGTGGCCAGCGGCGCGAGCTGCACCACCCGGATGGTTGAGTTGGCTGCCGTGCGACTCAAGGTCACCGCACCGGCGATGAGGGCCAGCGCAATCAGGATCAGGGAGTCGCCGGCGCCCTCAAAGCCGCTGAACTGAACCGGTCCCGCAGGCGGCGCATACCCGGTTGCCCACGGCGGAATGCATCCGATCATGACGACCAGGGCTCCGACGGCGACTGCGGCCCGCGTCGGCGAGCGCCATGGAACCGGAGACGTATCGACTGAACGAAACTCAGGCTTCCAGCTGAGGCCAGTCACGCAGGTCCCTCGTTTGGCGGATGGAGGGCGATCCCCTCACGGCGCACGGTACCACCGCTTCGTTTGACGCTGTTCACGGATCGCGAGTAGGCTTCCGGCCAGACTCGCCCAGCGCCGTCTCCGTCCCAACGGCCGGGTTGCCCGACCCGCGAACCGGAGATTGCCCCTTGGCGGCCGATCCAGATCGTGCCGCGGGCCGTCCGTTGGCGACGGCTGGACTCGACATACATGTACCTCCAGCGTGGCGCTGGGTGGAGGCACGCAGATGCAAGATCTCGCCATTCTTGCGGTCGTATTAGCCGCGCTCGCAGGAGGGCTCGTCGTCGGATTCGTGGCGCGCGGCATCATCGCCGCCCAGTCCGTCAAGAGCGCCCAGGACAAGGCAGCCCGCATCGTCGCGGAAGCGCGCGCCCAGCAGAAGGAATTGATCCTCCAGGCAAAGGACGAACAGGTCCGACTCCAGCGCGAGAGCGACGAGGAGGGCCGCGCTCGCCGCGCCGAACTCGGAACCATGGAGCGCCGCCTGCTCCAGCGGGACGAGCAGCTCGACCAGCGTACGGACATGCTCGAGGAACGCACCCGTAAGCTGATGGTCAAGGAACAGGACCTCGAGACCCAGCGCGAGCAGCTCGAGCAGGCCCGCCAGGAACAGCTGGCCGCCCTCGAGCGCGTCAGCCTCCTCAGCGTCGACGAGGCCAAGAACATCCTGCTCGAGCAGGTGCGCGAGGAGGCCGAGCACGACGCCGTCCGGCTCGCGAAGGCCATCGAGCGCTCGGCTCGGGAGAACGCCGAGGAGAAGGCGCGTGACGTGGTGGTCACGGCCATCCAGCGGGTCATGGTCGACCACACGGCGGAGATGACGGTCTCTGTCGTGCCCATTCCCTCGGACGAGATGAAAGGCCGCATCATCGGCCGCGAGGGTCGCAACATCCGCGCCCTCGAGCAGGCCACCGGCATCGACCTGATCATCGACGACACACCTGAATCGGTTCTCATCAGCGGCTTCGACCCGGTCCGGCGCGAGATCGCGCGGTTGGCGCTCACGAAGCTGATCCAGGACGGCCGAATCCACCCCGGCCGCATCGAGGAAGTCGTCACCAAGGCTCGCGCGGAGGTCGACCTGGTCATCCGGCAGGCCGGCGAGGCAGCAGCCTACGAGACCGGCGTCCCCGGGTTGCCGCCGGAGCTCATCAAGCTCCTCGGGCGGCTGCGCTACCGCACCAGCTACGGCCAGAACGTCCTCAAGCACGTGATGGAGACCGCGCGGCTCGCCGCCGTCATCGCGGCGGAGGTGGGCGCCGACGTCCAAGTCGCCAAGACCGGGGGACTGCTGCACGACATCGGCAAGGCGGTGGACCACGAGGTCGAGGGACCGCACGCCGCCATCGGCGCGCAGATCGCACAGCGCCACAACCTGTCCATGAAGGTCGTCAACGCAATCGCCGCGCACCACCAGGAGGTGGAGTACGCCTGCATCGAGGCGCCGATCGTCCAGATCGCCGACGCGATCAGCGCCAGCCGCCCGGGTGCCCGCGGCGAGTCGATGGACACCTACGTCAAGCGCCTCGAGGATCTGCAGGGCATCGCCAACAGCTTCTCGGGCGTCGAGAAGTCGTTCGCCGTGCAGGCAGGGCGCGAGGTGCGCATCCTGGTCCGCCCGGAGGAGATCGACGACCTCGCTTCCATGCGGCTCGCTCGCGACATCGTGCGCAAGATCGAGGAATCGCTGACCTACCCCGGCCAGATCAAGGTCACCGTGATCCGTGAGACGCGGGCCGTGGAGTACGCGAAGTAGCCTCCGGCGCCCTGTCGCGACGTGCCGCATCCGAGCCACTCGCGGCCGACCGCCTGCCGCCGCTCCCGGAGCGCGCCGCGCACGGCGTGCTGCGAATCCTGATGATCGGCGACATCATCGGCAAGCCCGGTCGCGCGACGATCGAGGCCCACCTGCCGGACCTGCGCGAGGATCGTGGCATCGACTTCGTCACGGCGAACGGCGAGAACGTGGCCGGCGGCATGGGCCTGACCATCAGCACCGCGCATTCGCTGTACGGCGCCGGCGTGGACGTGATCACGAGCGGTAACCACATCTGGGACAAGCGCGAGATCATTCCCGAGCTTGACCGCGAGGAGCGGATCCTGCGCCCCCTCAACTACGGTGAGCAGGGGGTCCCCGGTCGCGGCTGGGGGCTGTACCACGCCATCGACGGCACCGAGCTGGCGGTCATCAACACGCAGGGCCGGACGTACATGCAGCCGATCGACAACCCCTTCTCGACGATGGATCGCCTGCTGGACGACGGCGCCGATGAGCTCCCGCCGATCCGAATCGTCGACTTCCACTGCGAGCTGACCAGCGAGAAGACCGCTTTCGGCGTGCACCTGGACGGACGTGTCAGCGCGGTGTGCGGTACCCACACCCACGTCCCGACCGCCGACGAGCGCATCCTGCCGCGCGGCACGGCGTATGTCAGCGACCTTGGCATGACCGGGCCGATCGACAGCGTCATCGGGTTCGCGCCGGCAACCGTCCTGCCGCGCTTTCTCACCGGCCTCCCGACCCGCTTCGAGGTCGGGAGCGGACCCGTCATCTTCAATGCCCTGATCATCGACATCGATGTGCAGACCGGTGCCGCCGTGGCCGTCGAGCGTCACAGCCGCCTGCTGGACGGGTGACGACGCTCCGGCGCAATACCGTCGACCTGCACTGCCACACGCAGCGATCGGACGGCGTGCTCCCGCCGCTCGAGCTGTACGCGCAGATGCGCCACTACGGCATGCACCTGGTGGCGATCACCGACCACGATTCTCTGGCGGCCTGCCGCGAACTGCGCGACATCGGGCTGGGCGAGGAGCCGTCCGCGGCTGGACCGCAGGTGATCGCCGCGGTCGAGATCAACACCATCGGCGGAGAGCTGTTGTCGCGGCTCGGCCTCGGTCGCGAAGGCGAGGAGCTCCATATCCTGGGCTTCGGACTGGACATCGATGACCCGGGCCTCGTCGCGACGCTGAAACGGCAGCGCCTGAGCCGGCGGACGCGCATCGTTCGAACGGTCGAGCGACTGGCGGAGCTCGGGTTCGAGGTCGAGGGCGCGCTGGATGGCGGGTTCGACATCGACGCGCTCGGCCGGCCGCACGTGGCTCGGGCGCTCGTGCGCGCCGGGTTCGCAGACTCCGTCGACGACGCCTTCGATCGCTACCTCGACTACGGCCAGCCCGGGTACTTGCCGCGGCAGGGCATCGGGCCGCGCGAGGCGATCGAGGCGATCCGTGGCGCCAGCGGCCTGCCGGTGCTGGCGCATTCGCCGGGGGCTCCCGATCGTTCGGAGGTGATCGACGAGCTGCAGGCCTGGGGACTGGCCGGCCTGGAGGTGTACTACCGCACGTTCCTGCCTGAGACGGTGAAGCGCATGGCCGCCTTTGCCCGGGAGCGCAGTCTGCTCGCCACCGGAGGCAGCGACTACCATGGCGACACGATGAGCTACGCCGCGGCCCAGGCAACGACGTTCGTGCCGCCCCAGGTGGGCGAGGCGCTCCTGGAAGCGATCGCCGCAGTCCGCCTGGGGGTCCCATGAGCGACGCCATCGCATCCGGCGTCAAGCGCCAGCTGCCGATGCTGGAGGTCGGTGTGCCTGCGGGCCGCCCCGCCCCAAGGCTCGTGCCTGCCGCAGACGCGCGGCTTGCGGAGTTCGTGACCGCGGACGTGGTGCTGCCGCGCTTCCACGTCTGGACGCTGGGCTGCCAGATGAACCATTCGGACTCCGAGGAGATGGCCGGGGCGCTGCTTGCGGCGGGCTGCGCGGAGGCGCCGGCGATGGAGTCGGCCGACCTCATCGTCATCAACAGCTGCGCCATCCGCGAGGCAGCGGAGCAGAAGGTCATCGGGCGGATGGGAACGCTCGCCAGGCTCAAAGAGGCGAACCCGGCGCTGCGCGTCGTGCTCACCGGGTGCTCCGTTCGGGCTGACAACACGTCCACCCTGAAGCGTCGCTATCCCGCAGTGGACCTCTTCCTGCGCCCCGACGAGGAGCCTGAACTTGCCGAGCGACTGGGCCTGGCCGGGGCGACGACGGCCGGTGCCATGGCCGCCACTGCGGCCGCGGGGGACGGGCACGTCACCGGGGAAGGGCACGCGCGCGGGATGTGGCGCGTCGGGCGATCGGTCGCGGCTACCGCCGACCTGCTTCCCGGCACGAGGGCCGCCGCCGTCACCGATGGCAGGATCGCGCGCGCGGGTGCCACGCATGCCTGGCTGCCGATCATCTACGGCTGCGACAAGACCTGCACCTACTGCATCGTGCCCTTCAGCCGCGGACCTGAGCGCAGCCGACCGTTCGACGACGTGGTCGCCGAGGCACGATCGCTGGCGGCCGCCGGCTATCAGGAGGTGACGCTGCTCGGCCAGAACGTCAACTCCTACGGTCACGATCTGCAGCCCGAGTCGCGCTTCTCGACCGTGCGCGGTGAGCGCACGCTCGGCCGCAAGCTCGCCCTCGATGGAAGGCCGGACATCGCGGCGCTGCTGCGTGCCATTGATGGCCTGCGCACGAGCGACGGGCTGCCTGCCATTCCGCGCCTGCGCTTCGTCACGTCGCATCCCTGGGACCTGACCGCTCGGCTGATCGACGCGATGGCCGAATGCCCGTCCGTCTGCGAGCACCTGCACCTGCCCGTCCAGTCCGGCGACGACGGGGTTCTCCATCGCATGGGGCGGCAGTACACCGTCGCCGCGTACCTCGAGCTCGTGGAGCGGCTGCGCGCCGCGATTCCCGGCATCAGCCTGACCACCGACGTGATCGTCGGCTTCTGTGGAGAGACCGAACCCCAGTTCGAGGCGACACTTGACCTGCTGCGGACTGTGGGCTTCGACCAAGTCTTCGCGGCCGCCTTCTCGCCGCGACCCGGCACGCCCGCAGCGCGCCTCTCTGACGACGTCTCGCGCGCCGACAAGCGACGACGGCTGAACGCCCTGCTCGAGCTCCAGCAGGGCATTGGCCTCGAGCGGAACCAGCGTTGGCTTGGGCGGACGACCGAGGTGCTGGTCGACGAGCAGCGGCCGGCGCCATCGCACGGGCATGGCGACGAAGGCTCGGCCGTTCCTCGACTCAGTGGACGCAACCGCGAGCACCGGCTGGTGCACTTCGACGGCCCGCGCGAGCTCATCGGTCGCCGCGTGCCCGTCACCGTGGAGCGCGCCGGCCCGTACGCACTCTCCGGGCGGCTGGCCGGGTAACGGGTGGGTCGCGGCCAACACGCCAACCTTGCGCCACTCATCGTCATCTGCGGACCGACCGCAACCGGCAAGACGGGACTCTCGCTCGAGCTAGCCGCGCGGCTGCCAAGTGCCGAGATCATCAGTGCGGACTCGCGCCAGGTGTATCGCCGCATGGACGTGGGGACCGCCAAGGTCCGCCGCGCTGACCGGGATCGCGTCCCGCACCACGGGCTGGACCTGGTCGATCCCAACGAGGGGTTCACGGCCGCGGACTACCAGCGCCACGCGCTGGCGGCACTCTCCGGAATCGCGGCGCGCGGGGGGGTGGCCCTGCTCGTCGGCGGGAGCGGGCTGTATGTCAGTGCGGTCGCGCGCGGCCTCCTGCTGGAGGCAACCGGCCAGCATCCCGCGCTTCGCGCAGAGCTGGAGGCGCGCCACGCAGCAGAAGGCCTGCCGCCCCTCGTCGCCGAGTTGCGCCATGTCGCGCCGACCGTCGCTGCCGCCACCGACCTTGCCAACCCGCGTCGCGTGATCCGGGCGCTCGAGCGCGCGGCGCTGACCGGTGACGAGCTGCCCCCGGCGCCCACCGGCTATCCCGCGCCTGTCCTCTGGCTGGGGCTGGCGGCCGAACCTGACGTCCATGCCCGCTGGATCGCCGATCGTGCCCGCTCACAGTTCGAGGGCGGCCTCCTCGACGAGGCGGCAGACCTCCGCTCGCGCTACCCGGAGGACCTGCGTGCCTTCAGCGCCGTCGGCTACCGCGAGGCATTCGACCTGCTCGCCGGCAGGCTCGACCAGGAAGCCGCTATCGATCGCACGGCGGCGCGAACGCGCGCGTATGCAAAGCGGCAGCGCACCTGGTTCCGTGCCGAACCGGAGATCCAGTGGCTTCCAGCAGATGATGGCCCACCCTCCACGGCCGCTCGCGAAGCCGTCGAAGCCTTTCTCGCCTCGGCCTGATCGCCGAGGACTGCGCCGGGTCAAACTCGGCCGGGCGGGCGGCCGCCCGTATGCTTAGCGCCTGATGAGTCTCCGAAGCCAGCTGATCGACCTCGCGCCGCCCCAGGAGAAGGCGTTTCTGGTCGCCGTGGACACGGGCCACGACCAGGGCTGGAACGCCGAGGAATCGCTCAGCGAGCTAGCCAACCTCGCCGATACCGCGGGCGCAGAGGTCGTGGGCGCCGAGTGGCAGAACCGCCGCCACATCGATCCGAACTGGTATCTCGGCAAGGGCAAAGCGGAGGAGCTGCAGGCCGCCAAGTCGCAGACCGGGTTCACGGTCCTCATCTGCGACGACGAGATCTCGCCCAACCAGCAGCGCAGCCTCGAAGGGCTGCTCGGCGTCAAGATCCTGGACCGCTCGGGCCTGATCCTGGACATCTTCGCGCAGCACGCGCGCACCCACGAGGGTCGGCTCCAGGTGGAGCTCGCCCAGCTCGAGTACCAGCTGCCGAGGCTGACCCGCCTCTGGACACATCTCTCGCGCACCGGGGGCGGCATCGGCACCCGCGGACCCGGCGAGACCCAGCTTGAAACCGACCGCCGGGTGATCCGCGAGCGCATCAAGCGGCTCAAGGAGCGGGTCGACGTCGTCCGCCGCCAGCGGGAAACGGCATCCCGCGCCCGCGATCGCCGGTTGGTGCCCAGCGTGGCGATCGTCGGCTACACGAACGCGGGCAAGTCCTCGATGCTCAACGCGCTGACGGGCACCGACGCCGCACGGGCGGAAGACCGCCTCTTCGCCACGCTCGACCCGACCAGCCGCGCCGTGAAGCTCGGCGACGGGCAATCCGTGATCGTCACCGACACCGTGGGATTCATCCACAAGCTGCCGCACCAGCTGGTCGACGCGTTCCGGGCCACGCTCGAGGAGGTCACCCGCGCCGACGTGCTGCTGGAAATCGTCGATGCCTCCGACCGGCACGCCGCGGAGCACCGCCGAACCGTCCAGCAGGTGCTCGAGGAGCTCGGCGCCGGAGACAAGCCGCGACTGGTCGCCTACAACAAGGTCGATCTGCTCGAGCCCGCCGCACGGGAGGCCCAGACGCCGGCGCCGGTCATCGGCGGCGAGGTCCTGGTCTCGGCGGCAACGGGCTACGGGCTCGACGCGCTCCGCGTGCGACTCTCGAGCATCCTCGCGGAGCTATGGGAAGAGGTCGACGTTGCCATCCCGTACAGCGAGGGCGAGATGCTTGCCCGCGTCCGGGAGCGCGGAACCGTCGACGTCAGCTACCGCGGACGGGACGTGCGGGTTCGCGGACGCGTGGCGCCTTCGCTCGCCGCAGAGCTGCGGGCCGCATCGACGCGCTGGGCACGCGCATCTCGCGGCGCCTCCGAGAACGGTGCCCATCCCGGCGCGAACTGAACGGATGGGTGCCGACCATCTCGCGGTCCTCTGCGAGCCGCGCGGCAACGGCTTCCTCTGTCATGTCACGGTCGGCGATGACCCCGGCGCGACGCATCACGAGGTCCAACTCAGCCACGCCGACCTCGCCCGCTTCGCGCCCGATTCGAGCGGTCCCGTCGCCCTGGTGACGGCTTCCTTCCGCTACCTCCTGGAGCACGAGCCGCGCGAATCGATCCTGCGTACGTTCGCCCTGCCCGA
>JBBSGX010000013.1:0-27189 GCA_038253685.1 Candidatus Limnocylindrales bacterium
TGCAACCAGGGCGCCCACTCGAACGAGCGGGCTCCTGCCGCGCGGCTGCGCGGCAGGAAGCGCTGCTTCAGACATGAGCTTCAGCAGGCGCGGGAACGGCTTCGCCCGAGTCCTGGCCCGTGGCGGCGAACATGACCAGCTCCTCGGTGGCTCGGGCCCGGTCGATCGATGCCGCCAGCACGCCTTCGTGCATCACCAGGATTCGATCCGACATGGCGAGCACTTCGGGCAGATCGCTGGAGATGAGCATGATCCCGAGGCCCGCCGCAGCAAGCTCCGAGATGATCCGGTGGACCTCGACCTTCGCCCCGATGTCGATGCCGCGGGTCGGCTCGTCAAGGATCAGCACGCGAGGCTTCGTGGCCAGCCATTTCGCCAGCACGACCTTCTGCTGGTTACCCCCGGAAAGCGCACTGACCAGCTGATCGACGCTGCTGGCGCGGATCTGCAGCTGCTCGACGAACCCGCGCGCAATCGTCCGCTCAGTGCTGCTGCGCAGAAACAACCTGGGAAAGATGCGCGAGAGGATCGGCAGCGTGACGTTCTCGGCGATCGAGAAATCCAGGACCAGCCCGTCCTGGTGGCGATCCTCGGGGACGTACGCGATTCCAGCTCGCAATGCCTCGGACGGCGTCGCGAACCTGACCGGGGCCCCGGCCAGCTCGATGACGCCGGCGTCAGCATGGTCGACGCCGAAAATCACACGCGCGACCTCCGTCCGGCCGGCGCCGACCAGTCCGGCAAAGCCGACGATCTCGCCGCGGCGGATGGAGAACGACACGTCCCGGAAGTCGTCGCCGCTGGACAGCCCGCGGACTTCGAGGATGATCTCACCGATCGGCGATTGGACCTTGGGGAAGAGCGAGACGGCGCGCCCGACCATGTGGCGTACGAGGGCGGCGCTCGTCAGTTCCGAGGTGGGAGCGGTGACCACGTGGCGGCCGTCGCGGAATACGGTCGCCCGATCGCACAGGTCGAAGACCTCCTCGAGCCGGTGGCTGACGAACAGCACCGCCACGCCGCGGTCCCGCGTCTGGCGCACGATCGCGAAGAGGCGCTCCACCTCGTGGGCGGAGAGCGAAGCCGTCGGCTCGTCCAGGACCAGCACGCGGGCGTCGAGCGAAAGTGCCTTCGCGATCTCGATCAGCTGCTGATCCGCCATCGACAGGCCTCGAACCAGCGCGCCCGGGTCCATCCGAACGCCAAGACCCGCGAAGATGGCGGTCGCCGAGCGACGCATCGCCCCCCAGTCGACGGAGGCGAGGCGGCCGCCGGGCGCATGGCCCATGAAGACGTTCTCAGCGACCGTCAGATCTGGAAAGAGCCGCGGTTCCTGGTGGACGACGGCGATCCCGAGGGATCGAGCGTGGGCCGGACCGTGCAGCTCCGTCGGCGTCCCGTCGAGGAGCACCGTGCCGGTGTCCGGCTGGTGGATGCCCGCCAGGATCTTGACGAGCGTGCTCTTGCCGGCCCCGTTCTCTCCCACCAGTGCGTGGACTTCGCCCGGGAGCAGCTCGAGCGAAACGTTGTCGAGCGCCTGGGTGGCAGCAAATCGCTTGGAGACTTCCAGCAAGGCGACCCGGGGCGCGGTCTCGGGTGGCACTACGTCGGTCACGCCTGCCCCGAACCTGCCACTCGAACGTCGATCCCCCGTCCCCGGAGCGCGTCCAGCACCTGGCGCGGTGACTCGTCATCGCAGACCACCGCCGTGAGCTGATCGGTTCGACAGAAGGTTGCGAATGCAACCCGGAGCCACTTGGTGTGGTCGACGATGGCGATGACCTCTCGGGCCGCACCGACCATGAGGCGCTTGATCTCAGCCTCCTCCTCGGTCGCGTCGGAGAGGCCGTTCTCGAGGGTGAACCCGGCTGCGCCCATGAACGCCTTCTGGATATTGATGCGCTCGAAGATCCCGGCACCCAGCGGACCGACAACGGAGAGCGCCTCGTGGCGCACGAATCCGCCGGGCAGAGCCACCGTGATCCCGGGATGGCCGGCGAGCTCCGATGCGATGCGCAGGCCGTTCGTCACGACAGTCAGGTGGACCCAGCTTCTGCGGGCCTTGAGGTGACGTGCCAGTGCAAGGGCTGTCGTGCTGGCGTCGAGCGCGATGCTCTCTCCGTCGACCACCATCGCGGCAGCAGCCGCGCCGATGGCGTCCTTCTCGCGCGGCTGGAGCCGTTCCCGGACCTCGAAGGCTCGTTCGGGTCGCTTGCGATCAACGGCGACGGCGCCGCCGTGCGCACGAATGAGCCGGCCCTCGGCCTCGAGTGCGAAGAGGTCCTTCCGGATCGTCACGGCGGAAACGTCAAACGCGGCCGCGAGCTCGGCGACGCGGGCGCGGCCGTGCTCCTCCACGATCCCTGCGATGTGCTGCTGGCGCTCCCGGGCGAAGACATCTCCCCGTGCGCTTGGTCGCTCCATCGATGCGGCCACCCCCTCTTCGAGACGCCCACCGGGGCCGGCAACCGGCCTGCCGCTGTTTCGAGATCCGACGTTAAAGGAACACCGATCGCAATGTCAACAAGGAACTTGAAAGGAATCGAAAGGGCGCACGCGTCTCTTGGCGCGGCCGAGCGCCGGCTGGGAGCCGATCCCCGCACGACGAACTACGCCGGTGGCAACACGTCCGCCAAGGGCAACGCTGTCGATCCGGTGACCGGCCAGGACATCGCGGTGCTCTGGGTAAAAGGCTCCGGTGGCGACCTGGGCACGCTGACCGAAGCCGGGCTCGCAGTCCTGCGACTCGATCGGCTGAGAGACCTGGCCGACGTCTATCCCGGCGTCGACCGCGAGGACGAGATGGTCGCCGCATTCGAGCACTGCCTCTTCGGGCGCGGTGGCGCCGCTCCTTCCATCGACACCGCGATGCATGCCCTGCTCGGCTCGGCACACGTCGATCACCTCCATCCGGACTCCGGCATCGCCTTCGCCACGGCGGCAGCGGGCGCGGAGCTGACACGCGCCTATTTCGACGACCGGGTCGCCTGGGTTCCCTGGCGCCGGCCCGGGTTCCAGCTGGGCCTGGATATCGCGGCCATCCAGCGCGACCATCCCGATGCCATCGGCGTGGTTCTCGGCGGTCACGGCATCACGGCATGGGGCCGCACGTCGGACGAGTGCGAGGCGAACTCCCTGGAGATCATCCGGACTGCCGAGCGCTACATCGACGAGCACGGGCGGGCGGAACCGTTCGGGCAACCGGTGCCGGAGTACGCGCCGCTTCCGGAGGCGGAGCGGAAAGAACGTGCGGCCGCGCTGCTGCCGTTCGTGCGCGGGCTAGCCTCGACCGATCGCCCACAGGTCGGCCACTACAACGACTCGGAGGCCGTCCTTGACTTCCTCTCCCACGAGGCACACCCGCGACTGGCGGCGCTCGGGACGTCATGCCCGGATCACTTCCTGCGCACGAAGATCCGGCCGCTGGTGCTCGACCTTCCGGGCAGCGCGCCGCTGGACGAGATCCGGGCGCGGTTGAGCGAGCTGCACTCCGCGTATCGCGACGAATACCGCGCCTACTACGGCCGTCACGCAACCAGCGACTCCCCGGCCATGCGCGGCGCTGACCCTGCGATCGTGCTCATCCCCGGCGTGGGCATGCTGAGCTTTGGCGCGAAGGCGCAGACGGCCCGTGTTGCCGGCGAGTTCTACGTGAACGCCATCAACGTCATGCGCGGCGCAGAGGCCATCTCCTTGTACGCGCCGATCAGCGAATCCGAGAAGTTCCGCATCGAGTACTGGCGGCTCGAGGAGGACAAGCTCGCCCGCCTGCCGAAGCCAAAGCCGCTGGCCACCCGGATCTCGCTGGTGACCGGTGGTGGATCCGGAATCGGCCGCGCGATCGCGCACCGACTCGCCGCTGAGGGCGCCTGCGTCATCGTCGCCGACATCGACGCCGCAAACGCAGAAACCGTGGCGCGGGAGATCGGCGGGCTGGACGTCGCTCGGAGCGTCACGTGCGACGTGACCGACGAGGACCAGATCGCCACGGCCGTCCGCGATTGCGTCCTGGCCTTCGGGGGACTCGATATCGTCATCAACAACGCCGGCTTGTCGATCTCGCGGCCGCTCCTCGAGACGACCGTCCAGGACTGGGACCTCCAGCACGACGTCATGGCGCGTGGCTCATTCCTCGTCTCGCGCGAGGCGACCCGCGTGATGATCGAGCAGAACATGCGTGGCGACATCGTCTACATCGCCAGCAAGAACGCGTTGTTCGCCGGACCGAACAACGTCGCGTACGGAGCCGCCAAGGCCGACCAGGCGCACCAGGTCCGTCTTCTGGCGGCCGAGCTCGGCCAGTACAGCATCCGCGTGAACGGGATCAATCCCGACGGGGTCGTGCGGGGATCCGGCATCTTCGCCAAGGGCTGGGGAGCCGACCGGGCTCGCACCTATGGCATCCCCGAGGACAAGCTGGGAGAGTTCTACGCACAGCGGACGTTGCTCAAACGCGAAGTCCTGCCCGAGCACGTTGCGGCGGCGGTCTTCGCGCTCGTGGGCGGCGACCTGTCGCTGACGACCGGCCTCCACATCCCGGTCGACGCAGGCGTGGCTGCGGCCTTCCTGAGGTGATCCCGGCGTCCTCATCGCTGGCGCCATGGACCGCCCGGTGACGCCCGGCAGCGTCGCAGCCATCGACCTCGGCGCCTCCAACGGCCGCGTGATCGTCGGGCACGTGGACCGGGATCACCTTGACCTGGAAGAAGTCCACCGCTTTCCCAACGAGCCGGTCCAGCTGCCCGATGGGCTGCACTGGGACGCACTCCGGCTGCACCACGAGATCCTGGATGGATTGCGCCGGGCAGGCCGCACGGCCCCGGACCTCGCCAGCATCGGGATCGATTCATGGGCGATCGACTATGGCCTCCTGGACGAATCCGGCGCACTGCTCTACCAGCCCTACCACTATCGCGACGGCCGGGCAGCGAGTGCGATCGACGCGGTGCACGCACGCGTCCCACGCGAGGAGCTGTACGCCAGGACGGGCCTCCAGTTCCTGCCCTTCAATACGCTCTACCAGCTCGCGGCCGCGCGGCAACTGGCTGCCTTCGGGGCGGCTCGGAGCGTGCTCCTGATGCCGGACCTGTTCGGATACTGGCTCACCGGGATCAAGGCCGCCGAACGTACGAACGTGTCCACGACCGGGCTGTTCGACGCGCGAACCGGCACGTGGGCAGAGGCCATCATGGAGGCCGTTGCCATCCCAGCCGGGCTGTTTCCCGCGCTGCGGAGTCCGGGTGATGAGCTCGGTCCGCTGGTTGAGTCGGTGATCTCGGAGACCGGGCTGTCAAGCGCCGTTCGGGTCACCATGGTCGGCTCACACGACACGGCTTCGGCCGTCGTGGGCGTGCCGGCATCCGGCGAGCGGTTTGCCTACATCGCCTGCGGGACGTGGTCCCTCGTTGGTGTCGAACTGGCCTCGCCGATCCTGACCGACGCCAGCCGGATTGCGAACTTCACGAACGAAGCCGGGGTGGACGGTCGCATCCGGTACCTCCGTAACGTCATGGGCCTGTGGCTGCTCCAGGAGTCGCTCCGCACGTGGGTGAACGCCGGAGCGCCGGAGAACCTCGCCGATCTCCTGGTGGCAGCCGCTCGCCTATCCGATGACGGCCCCGTCATCGATCCCGACGACGCCGTCTTCCTTTCTCCCGGCGACATGGAGGGCCGCATCAGGGAGGCATGCCGCGTCTCGGATCAGCCGGTGCCGGCCTCGCGGTCGGCGCTTGTCCGCTGCATCCTCGACAGCCTCGCGGCCGCCTATGCACGCGCCCTGCGTGACGCGACGCGCCTGTCCGGCCTTGCCGTCGACACCGTCCACCTCGTTGGTGGCGGCGCGCGGAATGAGCTGCTGTGCCAGCTGACTGCCAACGCGTGCGGTTTCCCGGTCGTGGCAGGCCCCGTGGAGGCGACGGCCATCGGAAACGTGCTCATCCAAGCGCGCGCGCTCGGCTTCGTGGAGGGCGACCTGGAGGCGCTGCGCGCCAGGATCCGTGCGAGCCATCCGCTGCGACGCTTCGAGCCGCGGCGCGCGGGGGTCGGGAGCCGGACCTGAGCCCCGCGAGCCATCACCGCCTCTGACGAATCGGGAACCCGCCGCCATCTGGGTCGGAACTGTGCAGGGTGTGGAATACGGTGTTGATGGGGAGATGGGCGGGCCGCGCCGGCCGGCTGCACAGCAGCAGGGACATTGCGGCGCGAACGCCTCAACCCCGCGGCGTCAGCAGGTGCAGGACGTTGCAATCGCGATTCGGGCGCGTCACTCGGGGTTCGCGAGGACCGCCGCTCGGCCCAGGACCACGTCGAGCATGGCCGGCGTGAGCTTCCCCGTGAAGGTGTTCTGCTGACTCGGGTGAAAGCTGCCGATCAGCGCGTATGGCCCGATCCACGCCTCGGCCCCGTGCCCGAAACGGGGAGCCGGCGCGACGCGGTGACCCAGAGCGGCGAGCGCACGCAGGGCGCCATCCCATCCGAACGCTCCGAGCGCGACGATGACACGAAGCTCATCAAGCGCTGCGATCTCGCGTACCAGGTACGGAAGGCAGTTGTCCCGCTCCTCGGGGGTGGGCCGGTTGGCAGGTGGCGCGCAGCGGTTGACCGCGGCCAGGTAGAGGCCGGTCAGTCGCAGCCCGTCGACGGCGGAGACGGACGTCGCCTGGTTGGCGAAGCTGGCCCGATGCAATGCTGCGAACAGGAAGTCCCCGGAGCGATCGCCGGTGAAGACCCGGCCCGTCCGGTTGCCGCCGTGTGCAGCGGGCGCGAGACCCACCATCAGCACGCGCGCAGCCGGGTCGCCGAGGCCGGGCACGGCACGGCCCCAGTAGGACTCCGCGGCGAAGCGGGCTACCCGCTCACGCGCGACGGCTTCGCGCCACTCCACCAGGCGCGGACATCGCCGGCAGACCACGACCTCCGCCGTGATCTCGGCGAGCCGTCCCCGAGTCATCATGACTGGCGGGCGGGCTCCTCTTGCTCGACCGCGTCCGTGGCGGCCTCGGTCGCAGCGTCGGCCTCGGCAGCAGCAGCCGCGTCGACATCGGCGCCTGCCCCGGCTTCGTCGCCGTCACTGGAGGCTTCTGCGACATCGGCGGCCAGCTCAGAGGCAGGCTCGAGGTCGGCGGGAGGTTCTCCGTCTGCGGCAGGCTCCAGGTCCCTGGCGTGCTCCGCGTCCGCGGCAGGCCCCCCGGCGCCGGCCTTCGCCTTGAGAACGAGCGTGACCCGGTAGGCGGATGCCTCGATGGCTTTCGCCAGCGCGTCTCGTGCCTCGAACGCGCCTGGGAAGCCAGCCACCAAATCGCGTGCCGCCAGGGCGTCGAGCAGCTCGAGGTATGCCTCGCGATTGACGTAGGCGACACCGTCATGCTCGTTCCATCCCGCCGCGGCGCGAACCGCCGGTTCATCGAACCACGTCTCGGGCGAGCCTGATACGATCTTGGCGGCTTCCTCAAGGGCACCAGGCTTCAGCGCAAGCAGCGCCCGCACGAGCTCGACCGAGCGCCATGCCACCGGCTGCCCGAGGCCGATGCCCTGCATCGCCGATCCCAGCGCGCGGTCGACAGCCCAGCCCTCGAAGGAGCCCAGGCCGGTGCGACCTCCCGAAGCGGCGCCCGCCAGGCGCGCCATGGCAGCGCCCTGCACCCAACCGCTGAGGAGGCTCCAGCGCTCGCGCCGGGGTCCCAGCCATTCGGCGAGCGCGCGGGCGTCACGGTCCTCCGCATCGGGCGCCCGGCCCGCGCGCACGCTGCGCATCATGGTCAGTGACCGTTCCTCGAGTTCGTCTGCTGCGGCGTCGACCTCCGCTTCGGCGCCCGCCGCCGCGCCAACATCCCGGAGGGCGGCCCGTTCGGCTCTCGCGACGGCGCGGACGGCGCTGTCGGCCGCTTCCGGGTCCGTGGCCAGTGCCGCTCCGGCCACGCGCCGGATATCCCCGGCTTGCATGAAGGCTGCGACCGCGTCGACGACGGGTTCGAGGCGTTGGTCATTGAGTGCCGCGTGCACGTTCGGGACACCGTTCAGCCCGATCCGCCATGCCAATCGGGCCCAGTCGCGATCGTGACCGTCGGACACAGTCTCGAAGGACAGGAACGCGTGGCACCCGTACCCGCTCAGCTCCATCTCAAGGCCCCTGGCATGCAGGTCGTGGCCGTTGCGCAGGTACTCCAGACCGGAACGCGCATCGCGGAGGATCAGCCAGCTGTCGCCGTCGTCTCCGACCCCGAGTGCCTCGGCGCTGCCGCGGACCCAGCCGCGCGTCCCGTCGTAGCGGTTGTTGTAGACGATCAGCGAGCGCGAATCCCAGCTGCCGTTGGAGTACGCGAAGACGTCCTCTCTCGGCGAGCCGTCGCCGGTATCGAAGTCGTACAGGCGGAAGTCCTGCGCCCCGGCAAAGCGCCGGCGCTGCCGCAGGAGCGGGAAGATCTCGCGCTCATGACGCGCGATCAGGCCCTCATTGGGTGCCTCGTCCAGCGTGGCGCGGCGGAACTCCATGCCGTACTTCTCGTGGAAGCCCTCGATCTGGCCGTGCCCGAGCATCGGCAGCCCGGGCAGCGTGGCCAGCAGCGTGGCCACGCCGAAGTACTTGTCACCGTCGCCGAACTGGTCGATCGCCGTGCGCTCATCGGGGTTGTTCATGAAATTGACGTAGCGCTTGAGGATCTCCGGGTCGAAGGCCAGGGTCTCGCGGATGACCGTGTGGTACTCGGCGTTGCGCTCGTCACGCAGCATGTGCATGAAGGCGCTGTTGTAGACGCGGTGCATGCCGAGCGTCCTGACGAAGTAGCCTTCCATCATCCAGAACGCCTCGGCCAGCAGCAGCGTGTCCGGTGCCTCCGCCGCGACCCGATCGACGACTTCGCGCCAGAACTCGTTGGGCATGTGGGCGTCGAATTCATCCTGCGTCATGGCGTACTCGGCACGCGACGGGATGGCGCCGCCCTGGCCCGGCAGCGGGTACCAGAGCCGCTGGACGTGACGCTTGGCCAGCGTCATGGCGGCGTCGAAACGGATGATCGGGAACCGCCGCGCGACCGCGAGGATCGTCTGGATGACCGCCTCCCGGACATTGCCCTTGAGGTAATCGAGCTGTGCGGTGTCGTTCCAGGGGAACGAGGTCCCATCGTTGCCGTGGTAGATGAAGCGTTCCTGCCCACTCCAGCGGTCGACGCGACGGAAGACCACGGCGGCGTCCGAGTCGTCGTAGTAGTGGTCGTCGATATAGATTCCGACGCGCTCGTCGCGGGAGAGATTCGGGCCGTTGAACGAATAGGACGGGAACGGCGGATCCCGACTCTGCACGAACCAGTCGGGGTGCTCGACGACCCAACGCGAGTCGATGCCCATGTGGTTGGGCACCATGTCGCTGGCCAGGCGGATGCCGTGGGACCAGGCACGATCGCGCAGCGTCATGTAGGCGCCCTCGCCGCCGAGATCCTCCGCGATGCGGTAGTCCATGAGCGAGTAGGCGGAGGCGACCGCCTCGGTATTGCCACGCAGCTGCTTGACGCGCTGCGACGCGTGGCTGCGCTCCCAGAGCCCGATCAGCCAGAGCCCCGACACGCCGGCTTCCCGCAGGCGGATCAACTCTTCGTCCGGGATGCCGTCCAGCGTCCAGATCGGCCGGCCGTAGCGCCGCGAGAGCTGGTCCAGCCAGACGTACGTGCTCTTGGCCATGAGCACGACCTCCGGCATCCAGTCGCGGTCCTGGCTGAATCCCTCCGGCTCATCGCCCGTCCGCGCGAAACCGCCGAAGGTAGCGGCCCCACCGCCTCCGTCGCCCGCCCCGCCGAACCAGCGGCGTCGAGCCGCCTCCTCTTCCTCCTGCAGCACGTCGAGGGTGAGGGTGAGTCGGGCCATCAGGTCGGGGCTGAGCACGTCGCCCCAGTTCTCGCGGATCCAGCGCAGCTGCTCGATCAGGGAATCCGGGGCGACGCGGCCGGGCGTCAGGAGGCGCTCGACCAGGTCGTCGCCACCCGGATCCGATTGGGCGCGGCGCGCAAATGCCTCGCGCAAACCCTCGACCACGGTGTCGTAGTCTGAGGTGGCCTCGAGCGTGCGGTCGTCGAACAGCTCGCGGTATCCCATGAAGACCGAGTTCTGGTTGGCCACCCACAGCAGGAGCAGCTCCTCGAGCGAGACCTCGCGATGGGGGATCCCGTTGGTCTTGCCGTCGAGGTGCTCGAGCGGCGCGACGGCCCCTGCATAGACCGGCTGAGATGGAAAGGTGTGCTCGAACTGGCCGAGGGCGGCATCCAGTCGGTCGGGCTGGAGCTCGGTCGCAAGCCTTTCGAGGATGTCCGCGAAGGGGTGATCGCCGAGGCGTGCCGCGGACCTGGCGACCGCGAGGTGCTGGATCTCATGGATGAGCCCCATCGCGTCGATGTCGCCCGCCTGGACCGGCCGGTCGGGTCGTGAGCCGCCCGCCGCGACCATCCGCTGGGCGAAGCGACGGGCTGCCAGCGGATCGGCGAAAACGGCATCGCCGCGCAAGGAGAAGAGGCCTTCGTCGAAGCGGTACTCGTCGCGGGCGTCGCGCGAAACACGGAAGTCCATGGGCTGTGTCCACGATAGCAGCGACACGCTGCCATCACTCCCCGGGATGCGGGCGGTCAACCCAGGGTATGGCCGATGAGTGCCTGGAGCGCCTTGCGGTGACCCGTCGTGCGGTAGTCGTGCAGCGGGCTCGAGTCGAGCCGCGCGTCCGCATCGACGCGCCCGTGGCGTCGCACGTAGACCGCAGGGTGGATATCCCCCGTGTCGTCCGTCTCCACGGTGATCGCCACCGCATCCGGGCCGGCGGAATCAACGAAGTCGGCGAGCGACACGATGCCCTCGTCGCGGATCGTGCCGTCCTCGTCCCGCATGAACGCCCGCGCCAGGTACGACTTCTGGTTCCACAGCTCGGGCGCGGTGGTGGCCTCGTTCAAGAGCAGGTCGACGACCTCGGCGGGCTTGACGGCCGGCCGCTCCCGCTTCCTCCCGAACCGGGTCTCGGCGAGGTGCTGGACCATCAGTCGCGCGTTGTAGCGGGCGCCGTGGACGGCACCCGAATTCGCGGGGATCCCGTACTTCTTGAGGCCGGCAACCCCCTGGCCGATCGTGCCTGCGAAGTAGATCCCCGGGACACCGGCGCTCTCGAAGTGGTTGGTCATGGTCGGCAGGCGGCTCTGCCCGAAGACGTTGACGCCTAAATCGGGCAGGTCCACGAGCGGGCACTGGAACCCGGTCGCGGCGATGACCTCGTCGACCTCGACGGGGAAGGGCTCGCCGTTGTCCGAGCGCCTGGTGTGCACGGTCAGTGAGGTCTCGTGACGATCGACCCGCTCGATCGAGGCATTCAGGATGAACACGCCGCCGCCCAGGTTCGAGTCCTCCCACGGCTGCACGTAGCGGGCGCGCACCCCTGCCAGCGAGTGGGTGTTGACCGACAGCGTGGCCGGCCGGGGCGAGGCGAGGATGATGCGGCTGGCCCAATGCAGCAGCCCGCTCGCGAGCTCGAAGCCAGAGTTCTGCTTGCCGACGATGAAGAGCCGCTTGCCCTCGTACGTCTCGGGGACGCGCGTGTCGACGTAGTGCGCCACGTGTTCGAAACCGGGCGTTGCCGGCATCCACGGATCGGCCACGCCGACCGCGAAGATGACTGCCTGGGCGCGGTAGTCGCCATCACTGGTGTGAAGCACGAAGCGCTCGCCGTCCCGCTCTGTGCCCTCCCAGCGGGTGTCGTGCCGGATCCGCAGGCCGGTCCGCTCGGCGAAGGTGCGGATGCCGAGCTCCATCTCGGGGCGCGACGGAAACTCGGACGTGCCATCCATCAGGCCGGGCATGACAGCGCGATTCTCCGGCTCCGTTGCGAGCAGGCTGTTCCAGTCGTACCACTCGTACTCGCGCGTGTCCTGTTCGTAGAGCACGTGTGGCTTGGTCCAGCTGAGGAGCCGCTGGAAGAAGGGGAAGCGACGGAACATGCCACCCGGCGACGGGTCCGCGGAGATCACCGCGTGCTCGATCCCGAGGCGGCTGAGCATGTAGGCCGCCTGGACTCCGCCGGGCCCGCTGCCCACGATCACGACCGGATAGTCGCCGGGCGGGAACGGCCGCTCGACCTCCGGAGTCATGCCCTGCGCTCCACGACCGCGATCAGTTCCGCAGGCGGTTCGCGTTGCGCAGCCGCCGCGCCACCGACTGGAGCATCCGGAACATCACCGGCGGGTACTGCTCCAGGAAGCCCTTGAGATCAGGTCCGGCGAGGTGGAGCACATGCAGCTCGCCGACCGCCACCACGTCCGCCACGGGTGGCTCGCCGAGCAGAAGCGACATCTCGCCGAAGAAGTCGCCCTTGCTCAGGCGCGCGCGTTCCTCACCGTCGATGCGGACGGCCACGTCGCCCTCCAGGATCACGTAGAAACCGCTCCCCGCGAAGCCCTGGCGCAGAATTCGCTGCCCCGGCGGGAAGGATTCCTCGCTGAAGATGTGGGCCACCGCCCGCAGCTGCGGCCGTTGCAGGTCCGCAAAGAGCGCCAGGCTTGCGAGCTCGTCGACGACCTCTTCGGAGTTCACGACCTGGGCCTCCGTGCTCTAGTGATGGTGCTCTTCGCGGGCTGCGCGCAGGCGGAGCGCGAGCGCGCGCAACAGGTTCAGGGCAAGTTTCGGATCGCGCTCGATCTCGGCGAGCAGGTCCCAGGAGGCGAGCCCCAGGCAGGTTGTCGGCTCCTCCGCGATGACGCTCGCAAGCCGCGGCATCTGGTCGATGACCGACAGCTCCCCGAAGAAGTCGCCGGGGCCGAGCTCGGCCACCACTTCGTCACCTTTCACGACTCGCGCCCGGCCCGCGATGATGATGTAGAGCCCGTTGCCGATGATGCCCTGAGTGACGACGTGACGGCCCGCGGGAAACCTGATCTCACCGCTGCGCTCCGCGATCCGCCGCACGGCCTCCGAGGGCAGGCCCTGGAACAGCTCGACGCGCTCGAGCCAGGCCATCTTCTCGTCAGTCGTCAGGGCCATCTGGGGCAAGCTTCCTGCGGTCGCGTGGATCTCCACCTTAGCAAGGAGTGACGCTGGAGTGCGCGGCCTCGGGGCGACGCGAGCCGCCACCGGCAGCTCCCCCTGCGTTGCGGCTAATCCCCGGAGTGGCCTCCGCCTCGAATCTGGAACTCCCTGAATCGCCCGGTCGAGGGCAGGTAGTGAACCTGGACGCTGGATACGGCGGCGCCCGGCGGGCCTCGACGGACCGCGGATACGAGCGACTCGAGCGCGGACGACGATCCCTCCGCCACGAGCTCGACGGCTCCGTCCGACCGGTTCGCGACCCAACCGCGAACATCGAGGCGCGCCGCGGTGCGCCACACGAACCAGCGGAAGCCGACGCCCTGCACGACGCCCTCGATGGTCGCCTCGATCCGGCCGGTCCCGCCCGACGGTGGCGCATCACTCATGTGGCGCTCCCTTGCCGGGGCCAGGCAAGCATCAGCGCGTCGAGCACGAGCTCCGGATTGGCGTACTCCTCGATGGCCGCCCCGAGCGCGTCCAGGCGTTCCAGGAAGGCGACCAGAGCGGCGGAGTCGACGCCGGCGGCGGCCGCCTGCAGGTCTTCCAGCATGTCGAGCTGCCGCACCTCGCGCCGCCCTCCCCGTGCAACCACGGCCAGGTCGCGGCCGATGTCCCGCCACGCGGCGATGACGCGGAGAGCGGCCCGGCGTCGTTCTGCCGGTTGCGGCCTCGACGACGCCGGCGTTGCGGACCGGCGGGGCGCCCGCGGTCGCGCTGCCGGCGTTCCTTCTCTGTCAGGCGGCTCGACATCTGCGGCCGGGTTCGCCCGCGCGGCGGCGTCGAGCGTCGCGCCGGCGAAAATGAGCTCGGCCACAGCCGCAAGGCGGGTGCGTCGGTCCGCACCCAGCAGATCCAGGAGCTGCCGCGCCAGCCGGGCCTGCACGATCGCAGACTCAGGTTGCGCGGCCAGCGCGATCGCGATGCCGGGACGGCCGTCTGCGGCCACGGCCAACGCCGTCGCGCGGCCCGGGTCGCTCAGGCCGCGCTCGCCGAGCAGCCCCACGATCACCGAGGCAGGCACCGGGCCGAGCCGAAGCCGAGCGGCCCGGCTGACGACCGTGGGCAGAAGCGCGGCCGCCTCGTCGGCAGCGAGGATGATGCAGGCCGCACCGACCGGCTCTTCCAGCACCTTCAGCAGCGCGTTCTGGGCGTCCGGGTTCAGCCGGTGCGCGTCCTCGATGAGCGCCACGCGAATGCGGCCCTCCATCGGGAGCAGTGCCAGCTCGGCGCTCAGCCCCTGGACGGCCCCGAGGCGGATCTGGTCGCCCGCCCCCTCCGGCGCGAGGCGGTGCAGATCGGGATGGTTGCCATGCTCGATCTTGCGGCACGCCGCGCACACCCGGCACGGTCGCGCCTCTGGATCGGCCTCGAGGCATAGCAGACCGGCCGCAAGATCGAGCGCCAGGGTGGTCTTGCCCGACCCGTCCGGCCCGACCAGGAGCAACGCGTGAGGCGGCCGCTCACGCTCGATCCAACGCCGGACCGCGGCCACCGCAACGGGGTTGCCGCGGGTGAGCATGCGGGCCACGCCCGTTGCCAGGCCAGGCTCTCAGGCTTCGGTGGCGCCTCCGGACGCCGGCTTCGTCGAAGCGGCTGCGGTTGCGCGCGTGGCACGACGCTTCGGCTTCGCCTCGGGCGCGTCGGCGGCAGTTGCCGCGGGCGCCTCGCTCAGGGCACTGGTCGCGCGGCGCGTTGCCGTGCGACGTGGCTTTACGGCCGCCGACTTCTCGGCGGATCCGGACGCGGCCTCTCCGCCTGCTGCCGTCCCTGCCGCCGCCCGCCCTCGCCGAGCCTTCGGCGCAGGCGTTCCGCCCTCCGGCGCTCGTGCCGGTTCGGCCGTTGCGGCCGCGGCCGGCCGCGTGGCCGACGAACGGGTCGCCGTTCTCCGGCGAGGAGCGGCAGTCCCGGGGGAAGCAGCCTCAACCGAGGGAGCCTCGGCCGCGGCGGTGGAAGCTTCCGGCGATGACCCAGCGGCGGATGCCGTCGCGCCACGTGGCGCTCGCGTGGAGGCACGGCCACCGGCCGGCCTCGCGGTCACGGGAGCGGCCGTCGGGGCAGCGCTCTCACGGGCGGGTGATGCCGGCGCCTGGCGACGCGCCAGCTCGGCGCGGAGCATGTCCTGGACTTCCGGCGGCACCTCGCTCCACGGCTCGGACGAAACCGGTCGCTCCGGCCGTTCGATCTCGCGGGAAGGCTCCACGTACGGCGGCCGAGGCCTCGACTGCTGCTGCGGCTGGGGACGTGGTCCGCGGTTGCCGCCCATCGGTGCCCGGTTGCGATCGGGCATGCGGGACATGCCGCCGCCTCCGCCCCCACCGCCGAAGGCACTCGTTCCGGACCGACCGTATCGCTCGCGATCGACGGCCGACTGGTAGCCGACGCCACCGCGGCGTCCCTGCGGGCGCCCCATGCGGTTGCCGCCGCCACGGCCGCGGTTCTGCCCCTGCTGGCGCCGTTCGGCAAGCAGGTACTCGGGGATCTCCGGCTCGTCCTCGAGGTCCTCGTCCTCGAGGTGGTCCACCGCGCTGGGCGTGGCGCCGACCGGAGTGCTCGGCACGCCGATCTGCGAATCCCACACCGACCCGAAGGTCGAGTGCTGCGGCAGCGGTGCGATCTCCTCGTCGAGGTACTCCTCGTCCTCGGCGGCGGACTCGCCGACGAATGCCGCGGCGGACGCGCCGACGCTTTCGCCGACCGCCACGATCTCGGACTCGGACTCCGGTCGACGACCGCGTCCGCGCCCGCGACCACCGCGGCGCCGGCGCCGGCGCCGGCCATCGGCATCGAGCAATCCGGCCTCGTCCTGGCCCTGCTCCGCGAGGATTTCCTCCGCAACCTCCTCGAGGTCGAGCGGCTCCTCGCCATCGTCGCCGACGGCGCGGGAAAGCTTCTCACCGGGCAACACGATCAGGTTGCCCAGCATGCTGCTGGCTGCGTCGGCCCCGGCTGCAACCGGGATCCTGCCGCTTCGCTCCTCGCGCTCGGGACGTTCGGCCACGCGCCGTCCACCGCGCCGCCTCCGGGCACCGCCCTCGGTCTCCTTGTCGGGGACCTCGGTCATGGACAGATCGTCCTCGGCCGCCACGCGGCGTCCGCTGCGGGCGCCCTTCTCGACGCGCGCGATCTGGGTGATGTCGGTGAAGACGTCAGCGACCTCGATGAGGTCGGAGCTGGTGTTGCCGCGGAAGCTGATGACTTCGCAGCGGACGCCGAGCTGCTGCACGGCCCGGATGGCCGGCGCAAAGTCTCCGTCGCCCGAGACGACCACGGCGATGTCGATGTGCTGGGCGATGCGCATCATGTCGACGACCAGCTCGATATCCAGGTTGGCCTTGATCCGCCCGTCGCCGTACTTGCGGATGTCCTTGCTCACGACCTTGTAGCCGGAGCGGGCCAGGAAGGAATGGAACTGGCGCTGGTTTTCGTTTTCCGGGTCCAGCCCGGTATAGGCGTACGCGCGGACGAAATCTCGCCCGGCGGTCGCCGACTTCAACAAGGTGACGTAGTCAATGTCCACGCCGGCCGCTTTGGCCGCGTAGAAGATATTGGCCACGTCTACGAAGACGGCTACGTTCTTGCTCACGCAGGACTCCTGTTTTGTTCCGAACCCGCGTTCTCGCGGGTCGATTCGATGGCGCCAATGGGCGCCGCAGCGGCGCGCCAAGCGCCGCGTCCGCCAGTGGAGAGGCCGTTCACCGCTCGCCTGGTGCTGGATCGCACCGGCAACGACCTCGAGGGCCAGGCTGGGATGGCCCTGGGAAAAGCCCCCTCACGGCCGTTGAGGGCAACGATGATCGTGGCGTTCGGAAGGTAGACCAGCTGGCGGAGCAGGTCGGCCACCGTGGATGCGTCGCGGTCAACGTCCTGCCAAACGTCGTCGGGCGCGAGCAGGGCGGTGATCCGGTCGACATCCGTCACTCGTGCGTCACGGACCTGGAGTTCCACGAGCGTAGGCGATCCCCTGTGGGTGCTGGCGCGCTACACGGAGCGAGCCTGTCACGTCTTGTACGGGAGGAGCAGCCGGACCCGAAGGGCCGCCGCCCCGTTCGCCGGTTCGACCGGCGTCCATCGGGGCCCCGGATGCGCCGCACCGGGTGGTCTGTCCGGCTCAGAGGAGCCGCTGACCGCACACGCCGGGGCGCTCGGGACGTCTTGCATTCGAGACGCTCATCGCTATGATACGGCATCGCGTCGGCCATGGGACGCCTCGGATTGTCCGTGCATCTGCCGGATCAGCATCACGCAGGGGAAGAAGGGTCCCATAAGCCGGCCCGGTGGTTCTCGCCTGAGGGCGGCGCCACCCCCGATTGCTTTTCGCCAATGCCTCGGACGAGGAGGTCCGCAGGTCCGCTGTCGATCAAAGGATCGCGTCGACGCGAAGGAACCAGGAGGAGATCAAAGCACATGAAGTTGAGGAATCTCGGCGTAACGAGCGTGGCGACACTGCTCGTCGCAGCGGCGTGCAGCAGCTCGCCGGCTGCTCCAGCAAGCCAGGGCCCCGGGGCCAGCCAGCCGGCAGCCAGCCAGCCGGCCGGCGGGTTGGCCATCAAGATCGGAATCGAGCTGCCGATGACCGGCGGCGAAGCGCCCAACGGCGTCCCCACGGCTAACGGCGTGGCTCTGGCCGTGGCCAAGCTCTCGGTGCCAGGCTTCACCATCACCATCGACCAGCAAGACGACGCCCTCAACGGCAAGCATGACGCGCCAACGGGTGCCGCGAACATGCAGAAACTGGCCAACGACCCGCAGGTCCTCTTCGTGGTCGGCCCGTACAACTCGAGCGTCGCTCAGGCCGAGATCCCGGTCAGCAATGCGGCCGGGCTCATGCAGTGCAGCCCGGCCAATACGGCGGTCCAGTTGACCAAGCCGTGGGGTACCGCGAAGCCGACTGACCTGCGGCCGACGAACCCGGACAAGATCGCCTATGTGCGCTTGGCGGCGACCGATGACATCCAGGGCGCCGGTGGCGCCGATATCGCGTACACAACCGCCGGCAAGAAGACCGTATACGTTGCCGACGACACGCAGACGTACGGAAAGGGAATCGCCGATTCCTTCTCGGATGCCTACACGAAGCTGGGCGGTAAGCTCGTGGGGACACGTGACGGCATCCCGGACAGCACAACGGACTTCACCAGCTACGTGACGAAGCTCAAGGGCCTCAACCCCGAGTACGTCTACTACGGCGGCGTGACCACCTCGGGCATCGGCATCTTCCGCAGCCAGATGGCTTCGCAGGGGCTCCAGACGATCCCGCTCGGTGGCGGCGACGGTATCAACGACGGCTCAGCAGCGACAAAGAGCTCGTTCCTGCAGATCGCCGGACCGGACGGCGACCTGAACACGTACAGCACCGTCGCGGCGATTCATGACATCCCCAATCCGACCGCGTTCGGAGGCGACTACAAGGCCATGTTCAACACCGACCCCGGCTCCTACAGCGCACCCGGGTACGCGTGCACGCAGGTGTTCCTGCAGGCGCTCAAGGCCGTCGGTGCCGGAGTCACCGATCTCGCTCAGCTACGCGAAAAGGTCCGCGCCTACGTGGCCGACCCGTCGCACAGCTACGACACCGTCCTTGGCACTTTCACGATCGATGCCAATGGCGACACCAGCCAGCACGTCATCTCGTACTACCAGTTCGACGCCACGACGAAGGACTGGAAGTTTCTCCAGCAGCGTGACTTCACGGCAAAACCCATCAAGTAGGCGACTGCCTCGTTCGGCGGTCCATGACCGGATCGGCCGGAGCACAATGCGTGCTCCGGCCGACGCTGTATCGGGAGCCAGGGTGATCCCCCGATGACTGCCGCCACCAGTCCCATCACCAAGCTGCGCTTGCCCGGTACAAGATGGCGTGCGCCACTGGGCATATTCATTGCGCTCGTCCTGAGCTACCTGGTCATCGCGAACGGGGCAGGGGCCCAGGCCCAGGAGCAGTTCATCAACGCTCTGACCATCGGCGCGTTGTATGCCCTGATCGCCCTGGGCTACACGATGGTCTACGGGATCATCGAGCTGATCAACTTCGCCCACGGCGAGATCTTCATGTGCGGCTCGTTCGTGGCGTGGGGGATGATCACCACGTTCGGCTTCACGGGCGCCATCACCGATCTCGGCGTGCTCGCCGTGGTGCTCGTGGCAGTCTTCCTTGTATCCATGTTTGTTATGGGCATCGTCGGCGTGATCATCGAACGCTTCGCCTACCGGCGGCTCCGCAACGCGCCACGGCTCGCGCCACTCATCACTGCCATCGGCGTGAGCTTCATCCTCCAGAACCTCGTGTTCGTTGGCATCAGCAACTCGATCGTCACGGTGCCCAAGTTGATCCCGTTCACCGCCCTGTCGATTGGGCCGGTGGAGATCCGGGAGATCAACCTGTTCGTGATCGTGCTCGCGGTGGCACTCATGATCGCGCTGCAGCTCTTCATCACCCGAACGCGGCTCGGAACAGCAATGCGGTCGACGGCCATGGACCGCGAAGCGGCCCAGCTGATGGGCGTCGATATCAACCGGACCATCGCGATCACGTTCTTCATCGGGTCGGCGCTGGCGGGCGCCGCTGGAGTCGTCCAGACCCAGTACCTGGGCAACACGAATTTCCAGGTCGGCTTCCAGGCAGGGCTGAAATCGTTCACGGCCGCGGTGCTGGGCGGCATCGGCAACACCACCGGGGCCGCCATCGGCGGCTTCGTCATCGGCTTCCTCGAGGTCATCAGCTCGGTGTATGGCTATGGTCGCTGGAGTGAGGCCGTCGTGTTCTCTGCCCTCGTCCTGGTCTTGATCTTCCGGCCCACGGGGATCCTGGGCCAGCAGCTGGCAGACCGGGCATGACTACCTTCCTCGATCGGCCGCGCGAGTTCCTTCGCGGGCACCAATCGCTGGCGATCATCATCAGCGCGGCGATCGTCCTGATCGTGCTGCCGGTGGTCGCGACATTCCCGCCGTTCAACGGATTCGGCGTCCAGCGGGACTGGGTGGGCGGCTTCGCCGACGCCGGCGTGTTCGTCCTGCTGGCGGTCGGTCTGAACGTGGTCGTCGGCTTGGCCGGGCTGCTGGACCTCGGGTACGCCGCCTTCTTCGCGATCGGCGCCTACACCTATGCGTACGGCGCCTCGAGCTCGAACCCAGTGTTCGGCGGCCTCCACATCCCCTTCTGGATCATGCTCGTGGTGGGGGCCGGGGTGGCTGCCATCTTCGGCCTGCTGCTGGGGGCACCCACGCTCCGTCTGCGTGGAGACTACCTCGCCATCGTGACGCTCGGTTTCGGTGAGATCGTGCCGGTCGTCATCCTCAACGCCGACACCTACACGAAGGGCACGAATGGGATAACCGGCCTCGACCAGCCGAACCTGTACGGGCTGTTCGGCATCAACAGTTTCGGATTCCAGAACCCGTACCTGTACTTCGTGACGGTCGTCGTGATCATCACCATCGCTTTCATCTTCCTGCAACGACTCCAGGACTCGCGGATCGGGCGCGCCTGGGTCGCCGTGCGGGAAGATGAACTCGCGGCCGCCAGCATGGGAATCAACACGGTCACGACCAAGCTGCTGGCGTTCGCGATCGGTGCGACGACGTCGGGACTCGCCGGCGCCTTCTACGCCTCGAAGCTAGGTATCGTGTCGCCAGACCAGTTCGGTTTCACGGTCTCCTTCACGGTCCTGGCGATGGTCGTGCTGGGCGGCATGGGCAACGTCTGGGGAGTCGCAGCGGGCGCCTTCGTCATCTACGAGATCCAGCACACCGGCCTGAAGCAGCTCGGCTCCTTCGTCCAAGGGCTGCACCTTCCGGTCGTGGAACTCGGGCCTTTGAAGATCGACCTCGCATCGATCAACTTCATCAACTACCAGTACCTGCTCTACGGGCTGGCCCTCGTTGCCATGATGCTGCTGCGGCCGGAGGGTCTGTTCCCCAGCCGGAGACGGCGCCTCGAGCTGCACGAGGACACCGACGAGGTCGCCGAGTTCATCGCAGAAGAGGCACTCGAGCCGTGACCGACCAAGCCGACGCGCTCGGACCATCGAGCGGCGCGCCGATCCTCGATGCCCGCCGCATCACGAAGCGGTTCGGCGGGCTGATTGCGGTTCGAGAGGTCGACTTCGAGATCCCCGCTGGCTCCATCGTCAGCCTCATCGGCCCGAACGGCGCCGGCAAGACGACGTTCTTCAACATTGTCGCCGGGCTCCTGGAACCGACCGCCGGGGTCATCGACTTCATGTCAGACCGCATCGTGGCTCGGCCTGTCAGGGCATGGGCAGAGCCGTTCTTCTGGTTCATCCCGCCGCTGGTCGTCGCGCTCGTGGCGAGTGTCCTGTTCCTGGCGGGCCAGTCGGTCGCCGGATCGGTGGTCGCACTGGTAGCGACCGCGTTCTTGATTTCATTGCTGCTGATCGCGGTGATCCGGCCTCGCTGGTACATCATTCTCCTGACTCGGGTGGGCATCTTCAAGAGCGCTCGACCGAATGAGATCGTCGCGCTGGGGATCGGGCGCACGTTCCAGAACATTCGGCTCTTCGCCAACATGACCGCCCTGGAGAACGTCCTGGTCGGAATGCACAGCCACATGCAAGCTACGCTGATCGATGCCGCGCTGAGGCTTGGCCGGCACCGTACGGAGGAGGTGGCGTCGCGCGAGGATGGCCGCAAGTGGCTCGACTACGTGGGGCTCCGGCGCCGTGAGAACGTGGTGGCGCGTAACCTGCCCTATGGCGACCAGCGCCGGCTCGAGATCGCGCGCGCCCTGGCCACCCGCCCGAAGCTGCTCCTGCTGGACGAGCCGACGGCCGGCATGAATCCGGTGGAGACGGGCGATATGACCGCCCTGATCGGCCGCATCCGCAAGGAGCTGGGCATCACCATCCTGCTCATCGAGCACGACATGCGCGTCGTCATGGGGGTCAGCGACCGGGTGACGGTTCTCGACCATGGCGAGAAGATCGCCGAGGGCCCGCCCGAGGTCGTGCGCAACGACCCCAAGGTCATCGAGGCGTACCTGGGAGCCCCAGCGAAATGACGGTCGCCGTGCCGGCCCCGGTGGCGAGCCCGAACGCCGAAGGCAACCAGCCGCTTCTCCGCTTGCGCGGGGTCAACACCTACTACGGCAGCATCCACGCTCTCCAGGGGATCGACATCGAGGTGCAAGGTGACGAGATCGTCACGCTCCTCGGTTCGAACGGCGCAGGCAAGACCACGACGCTGAAGACGATCAGCGGATTGCTGCACCCGCGCGAAGGTACAGTCGAATTCGATGGCCGCGATGTGACCCGCACTCCCGCCCACGAGCTCGTCACCGCCGGCATCGCGCACGCGCCCGAGGGTCGGCGCATCTTCTCGCGGCTAACGGTGCGCGAGAACCTCCTCATGGGTGGCTTCACCCGCACCGCCCCGGAGCGTGCCGAGGACATGGAACGCGCCCTCATGCTCTTTCCGCGGCTGCGCGAACGCCTCGACCAGAAGGGCGGCTCGCTATCCGGTGGCGAGCAGCAGATGCTGGCCATCGGGCGGGCCCTCATGTCACGGCCGCGTCTCCTGCTCCTGGACGAGCCCTCGTTAGGACTGGCGCCAATCCTCGTCCAGCAGATATTCGAGTTGATCACGCAGATCAACCAGCTCGGCACGACCATTCTGCTGGTCGAACAGAATGCCCTCCAGGCGTTGGCGGTTGCCCACCGTGGATACGTTCTCCAGACCGGGAAGATCATCCTGTCGGACACTGCCACCGGGCTGGCAAACAACCCCGATGTGCGGCGGGCCTACCTGGGCGAGATCTAGCCGGAGGACTACGATGCAGCCGCCGCTCCGGCAGGCTGCCATCAGGGAACAAGTCCAGAGTGCAGGACAGCACAGGGCCCGTCCGAACCCAACCGATCGGGGGTTCCAACCGTGGCCTTTCCGCGCTCGTATTGCTCATTGTCGGCCTGATCGCCCTTGCTGCCTTCAAACCGTGGGAGACACCGCTGGCGCGGTCCCTTGATGCGGACGCCGGCGCGCCGGTGGTCGGAGCCGCGGGCATGCAGGCAAACGCCACTGCCTCGCCGAGCCTCACATCTCCGAGCCCGGATCCGTCGCTCGAGTTGCTCGTGGGCCGGAAGCAATGCCAGAACCCGGACGACTGGCGCATCGTGACGATGGAGAGGACCGGTCCGCTCAACACGCGGACGCTGCTTCCCGCAACGCCGGTCGTGGCGGACGGGCCATCTGACCCAGCTATCGTCGCGTTGCCGTTCCATGCGACCGAGCTGTTCGCCATCGGCTACTGCACACCGGTGACGGACGGTCGCGACGTGTTGGCAACCGAGGCGCGCATCACGGTCTGGCAGCGGCTGCCTGACGGCCGTCAGACCGTCCTGCGCCACCTACGGGTGCTCGATCCCGCACTGGCGACCACGGGTGAGGTGTACCTCGGTCCAGCGGCAGCGAGCAACACGACCACCTGGCGCGACGCCATCTACATCTTCGAGGCGCCAGGGGCGCTGCCCAGCGGTGCGGCCGGCTGGTTCTCCCTCGATTTCTCGGCTAGCGGTCCCGTGGCGCTCAACCCCTAGCTGTGATTCCAGCCAGGTCGTCGCCTGGTTTTCGTCCGGGTAGCCGGCGGCAGCCACGGCCACGATCGCTCATTCATGACCCCGCGTCTCCGCGGTCCGAGGGTACGTGCGGGGTCGGGGGCCGGGCCTTCGACGACGGTTCGCTTGCACGGAAGGCCGTCTGTGGAGTTCGGCGGGGCGGCGGTGTGCGCGTTCTTCCAGGGATCGTCCCGAGCTGGTTCCCGGGGACCGCCGACCGAGCGCATGGCAACCGGTCCCCGGAGATCGGAGCGTGCCGAACAGGCGATGACGGAGGCGCTACACGGCGGGCAGCGTCGTCGCATCAGCATCGCAACCCGAGGGTCCAGGTGAACCGGCCATTGGAAGGGGCGCGGCTCTGCGCCGCAGCTGCCAAGCTCCACCGGCCCAACCCGTGAAGGTCGGGCCGCGATCCGGAACGGGTTGCGACGGCGAAGAGGTGAGCAGATGCAGTTGACGCCGAGCTCGGTGCTGCACCACCGGCAACGCCGCAGTCGCAGCTGGACTGCGCGCACGACGGATCCATCAGACGCGACAACGGCTGCGGCGCCCCGCGACGACGGTTGGTCGGCGCCCATCGCAGTCGGGGGTCCCGAGCTCATGGAAGCGCTGGCGCACGAGCTGCGGACCCCGATGACGACGATCTACGGCGGGGCGCAGGTGCTCGCGAGGCATGAGCGGCTCTCGAGTGCCACCCGCGACGAAGGCGTCAACGCCGTCGCTGAGGAAGCCGAGCGCCTGGGACGCCTCGTGGACGACCTCCGGGTCGTGGCCGATGTTCAGGCACGAACGCCACTGCCAAGGGATCCGGTGCTCATGCAGCGGGTCGCCACCAAGGTCATCCGGGAGATGGTCGAGGGAAAGCCGGGTGCCCGCATCCGCTCGGTGCTGCCGACGGAAACACCGCGGGTCACAGGCGATCCCGGAGCCTGGCAGCCTGGGGGGGATTGGCTGCCACGAGGGTGCTGATCGCGGCGATGGGCGGACGCTCATGGGCGCGGCCGCGGCGTGGTGGCGGTGCGGCGTACGGACTCGCGTTGCGGATCCACCGGGACGACATGCCGCTCAACTCACGTTCCCCGGCGACGCAGCGGCCAGCACGCCAGGCAGACCAAGGTGCGTCCCAGTTGACCCCGCGCGGCCTCAGTTGACCTTGAGACAGCTCCGCAGCTCCGCGAGGAGGCGCTCCGCGTGCTGCCGCTGCCCGGCCAGCAGGTCTTCGAAGGGGCCGTCGTCCTCCTGCAGGTACATCTCGTAGGCCTCGATCGATTCGAGCGTCGAGGTCAACGCGTGGAGCACGTTGTAGGTCCGATCATCGACGGGTGACCAGGCGGCCGCGGCGGTACCCGACGACCTGGGGACCTCCTGCCAGAGACCCGGCTCGGGCCTGTGACTCCTGCATTCCGAACCTCCGGAGAGCGTGCTGATCCCGCGGACCTTCGCGCGTGCGGCGCGACGAGCGGTCCGGCTCGGCGGCTGGTCCGCGTTACAGGTGCTCGCAGGTGTCGGCGTGGAAGGCGGCCCGATTGCGATGCGCGTGCAAGGCGATGTCCGATCGGGGGCGCGATACTGCGGAACCACGATGCGTCGCACCGATGCGCTTGCAGACACGTTCCGGACCGTGACGGCGCCGGGCTCAGCGTACGTGCTCGCGGTGGTGCTGCCGGCCTCCGCCGTGCTCGTTACCGTCGCCGTCAGCCGGCTGCTGGGCGGCGATGTGGGCGTGCCGCTGCTCTCGCTCGGAGTATTCCTCACCGCGCTGGCGGGTGGTTTCGTGCCGGGGGTGGTCGCCACGCTGGTATCGGCGGCATTCGAGGTCGCCCGGGAGGCGCTCACGACCGGCACGCCCGGCGGCCCGGCGGCTGTTGAGGCGCCGCGCATCCTCCTCTTCGTGGGAGCCGGCGTGCTGGTTTCGTGGGCCAGCGGCCTGGTAATGCGTGCCCGGGCACGGGCCGAGCCCGAACGCAGCCATGAGGGTGGCGCCCGCGTTCTCGCGGAGGCCGAGGCCAGCCGTGCAGCCTCCATCGCACGACTCTCGGCGGGCCTGTCCCGGACGCTCACGACGCCGCAGATCGCACAGGTTCTCGGGGAGTGGGGCAAGACGGCATTGGGCGCGCGCGGCGCGGTCTACCTGCTCTCCCCCGATGGGCTCAGGCTCACGAACGCGGTCGCGCGAACCCGCGGCGCGCCGCAGCCTGGACCGATCCAGATCCAGGCCGTCTCGCCGGTGGCCGACGTCGCGCGGACGGGCAGGGCCGCCATCGTCGGAGATTCCGCGTCCCTCCGGGCACGCTTCCCGGATTCCGAGCCCGAGGCCAACGTCCAGGCGCTCGCCGTCGTCCCGCTCGAGGCCAAGGGCCAGCGACTGGGCGTGGTCAGTTGGGCATTCCCGCAGGAGCGGATGTTCACGACCGCGGACGTCGATTTCATTGGAACCATCGGCGATCTTGCCGCGCAGGCACTCGATCGATCGATCAGCTACGAAGCCGAGCTCAGCAGTCGCCAGCAGGCCGAGGCCTCGCGGCAGCGCCTCGACCTGCTCGCCGACGCAGGCCGCATCCTGGGGGCGTCGCTCGAGTACGAGACGACCCTCGAGGCGCTCGCCCGCCTCGCACTCCCGGTGCTCGGCGACTACGCCATCGTCGACCTTGTCGAGGAGGAGGGCATCCGCCGAATCGTCGTCACTGCATCCGCTGTGCAGGCGGCATCGGCCCGCGTACTGAAGGACCATCCTGTCGATCTCAACTCCGAGAACCCCGTCGCGGAGGCGATCCGTTCCGGAAGAACCCTGATCGTCGACCTCGATGATGAGGTACTCCAGCACATCGGCCAGACAGCCGCGCACCGGGAAGCCGTGCGCAGCATGGGCATCCGCAGGGCGATGGTCGTCGCCATCAGGCTGCGCGAGCACTCAATCGGGTCGCTTCTCTTCGCGAGCGCCGACCCGGATCGCCAGTACGAGTCAACCGACATCGCCGTGGCCGAGGTGCTGGCACAGCGGGCTGCCAAGGCGATCGACAACGGCCGCATGCACCGCGAGATCCAGCGGCTGGCCGAGCACGAGCAGCTCCGCGCGGCCGAGCTCGAGTCGGTCATCAGCGCCATCGGCGAGGGAATCATCGTGTGCGGTCCCGACGGGGCCGTCCGATCCATGAACGAGGCCGCCGAGCGCATCCTCGGCGGACCGGTTGCGGACCTCGAGGGGCTCCGCGCCCGGCTCGCCCCCCACGGAGGCGCGCTGCCCCCGCCGGGTGTGGCCCTGGGCCCCGTCGAATGCCAGCTCGTCCAGCGCCGCAGTGCGTGGGTCGAGCTGACGGCTTACGCGGTCGCGCGCGATCGGGAGTCAGGCAGCGCAGGCGGGACCGAGTCAGGGAGCGCAGGCGGGACCGTCTACGTGATGCGCGACGTGACCGCGTTCCGGCAGGGCCAGCGGCTGCGCGAAGCGTTTCTGAGCCTGCTCTCGCATGAACTGCGGACGCCGGTGACCACCATCTATGCCGCCGCGAACGTGCTTGGCAAGCCGGGATCCACCATGGAGCCGGAGACGCGGCAGGAGATCCTCGGCGACATGGTCGGCGAA
>JBBSGX010000014.1:0-26450 GCA_038253685.1 Candidatus Limnocylindrales bacterium
CCGGATCTCCGCCATGAGTGCCTCGTCCACCGTGAGGCGTCCCGCCGTGTCGAGGAGGACGACATCCCGACCGGTCCGGCGCGCCTCGGCGATGCCGCCCCGGACGATGTCCAGCACCTTCGTGCCCGGTTCCGAGTGGTAGACGGGCACGTCCAGGCTCTTGCCGAGCGCGACGAGCTGGTCGACAGCGGCCGGTCGATATGGGTCAGCGGCCACGAGGAGCGGTTGGCGGCCCTGGCGCACGATCCAGCGCGCCAGCTTCGCCGCGGACGTGGTCTTGCCGGAACCCTGGAGGCCGACGAGCATCACCACGGCCGGCGAGCCGATCATCCGGAAGGTGCGATCCCCTGCCCCGAGCATCGCCGTCAGTTCGTCATTGACGATCTTGATGACCTGCTGCCCGGCGTTGACGCTCTCGAGGATCTCGTGCCCCACGGCACGCTCCTTGACGCGGGCCACGAAGTCCTTGACGACCTTGTAGTTGACGTCCGCCTCGAGCAGCGCCAGCCGCACCTCGCGCATGGCGGTATCGACGTCGGCCTCGCTGATACGGCCGTGGCCGGTCAGCTTGCCGAGGGCATCGCGCAGTCGGTCGGAGAGGGCGTCGAACATGGGGGATGGAGTCTAGCGGAGCCCGGCCCCAAGTCCCGCACAGCCGTCCGGCGATCAGGCGAACAGAGCTTCGACGAAGGCGTTGGGGTCGAAGTCGAGCAGGTCCTCGACACGTTCGCCGATCCCGACGAAGAGGACCGGAACGCCGAGCTCCTGCTCGATGGCAAACGCGATTCCGCCCTTGGAGGTGGAGTCGAGCTTCGTCAGCGCGACGCCGGTGAGGCCGCTGGATTCGTGGAAGGCGCGCGCCTGGGCAAGGCCGTTCTGGCCCGTGGTCGCGTCGAGGACGAAGAGGACCTCCGGTCGGGCGTCCGGGAGGCGCTTGGCGATGGTGCGGCGGACCTTGGCCAGCTCCTCCATCAGGTTGCTCTTGGTGTGGAGGCGGCCCGCCGTGTCGACGATGACCACGTCGATGCCCCGCGCAGCCGCGGCATCCAGGGCGTCGTAGACGACGGCCGACGGGTCCGCACCGGGCCCGTGTGCCACGACCGGCACGTCGATCCGCCTGGCCCAGATCTGGAGCTGATCGATGGCCGCGGCACGGAACGTGTCGGCTGCGGCCAGCAGCACCTTGGCGCCGCGCGTCTTGAAGCGCTGCGCCAGCTTCGCGATGGTCGTCGTCTTGCCGGTGCCGTTGACGCCGACGACAAGGATCACCGCGGGCACGTCTGCCGACGGCTTGCCCGGCCACGGGACGGGCTCGCGAGGCGCAAACAGGGCGATGAGCTCGTGGCGCAGCGCCATCTCCGCGGTCATGTCCTTGCGTGCCCGGGCCCGCTTGACGACCTCGATCGCGCGCTCGGCTCCGAGGTCTGCGGCGATGAGCGTCGCCTCGACCTCCTCCCACGTTTCGTCGTCGGCATCCGGGCCGAGCAGTCCGCGCAGCCGTGAGACGAAGCCGCGGCGGCTGCGCTCGACGCCCGCCTCGATCGAGGGTCCCTCGGCGGGCTCTGTCCCCGCGGCGCGCTCGGTCATTCGGCGACCTGCGTCGCGACGGCGTGCGCGTCCGAGTCCGGCACGGCGACGGGCTCGGTGACCCGATCCGCGAGTCGCAGCGAGACGACGTGGCTGACGGCGTCGTCCCCGACGGTCACGCCGTAGAGCGCGTCGGCCGCCTCGATCGTTCCGCGGTTGTGGGTGATGACGATGAACTGGATCGATTCCGCGAGGCCACGCAGGGCGCTCGAGAAGCGCCCGATGTTCGCCTCGTCAAGGGCCGCATCGACCTCGTCGAGCACACAGAATGGCACCGGCCGCACCTCGAGCATGGCGAGAAGCAGCGCGACGGCGGTCAGTGCACGTTCGCCTCCGGACAGCATTGCCAGCGGCTGCCGTTTCTTGCCGGGGGGCCGGGCGGTGATCTCCACGCCCGTGGTCGTGAGGTCATCCGGCGCCGTGAGGCTGAGATCCGCCTCTCCCCCGTCGAAGAGCTGCCGGAACCTCCGGGCGAAGGCGCCCTCCAATGCGGCGAAGGTCTGGCGGAACTGCTTCGTGATGAGCCCGTTGAGCGTGCCGATCAGCTCGCGGGTGCTATGGATCGCGGACTCCAGGTCGGCGCGCTGCGAATCCAGCGTCTCGAGGCGGGCACGCACCTCGGCGTACTCCTGTGCGGCGAACGGGTTGCTGACCCCGAGCTCGTGGTAGCGGCGGCGCAGCGATCCCAGACGACCCGCGGTCGGGGGCGGTTCTGCGCCGGTGGCCGAGCCGGCGGACCCCCTGACCCGTGCGGACGCGCGCCAGGCCGCGAGGGCCGCATCGAGTGCCGCCTCGAGCGCGGGCGTCAGGTCCTCGTCGACTGATGCATGCGTGACCTCGCTCGTGGTGGACCTTTCACTCCCGGCGTCGGCGCGCAACGCAGCCAGACCGTCGGGCCCGATACCCGCCAGCTCGACCAGCAACCCCTCGCGGGCGGCATCGAACTGGAGGCGGACCTCCATCTCCGCGACCTCTGCGGCACGGCTGCGAAGCTCGGCGGCGCGGAGACGCTCCCGCGCCTGGCCAGCTGCAGTCTCGGTGGCCACGAGACGGGCCCGCTCGTCGGTGCCCGAGGCAAGGACAGCCGACAGCGTCGCCTCGGCAGTGGCCTGCTCGGCCGATGCGACCGCTAGTCCGGCTGCCAGGCGATCCCGGATCACCGCGAGATCCGCGTCGGCGCCGACGAGGCGGGCCATCTCCTGATCGAGCTCCTCGAGACGCGCCGTGTCCAGCCCCAGGCCGATCTCCGCGCGGCGCCGCCGCTCCTCCGCCTCGGATCGGTGCGCGTGCGCCGCGCCGACCTCGGCCCTCCGCGCGTCCCTGACCGACTGGAGGGCACGGAGGCGCCCTTCGAGCGCCACGATCTCGGTCCGTGCCGCGCTCGATTGGGGCGCCGCTCCGCCGCCATCGCCCGGCGCAACCCCCGGATCTGACGTCTCCCCGAGTGCGGCGACCTCTGACTGCGCTCGGTCGGCCGCCCCGCGGGCGCGCTCGAGCTGGGCGAGCTGCCACGCGGCCTCGCGCGCTGCCGCCTCGGAGCCGCGCGCCGCTGCACGTTCCTGCTCTTCGGTGATCCGGCGCGCCCGGCGGGCAGCATCCAGTTCCTCCCGGGCCTTCTGCACGGCCATGCCGGCCGCGCCGCGAGCCTGCTCGGCACGGCTCAGCGTTTCATTGGCCCTGGCGATGGTGGCTTCGAGCTCCGCGGCCGCCCGCCCCAGTTCCTCGGCGGCCGCACGACGTTCGAGCACGGATTCGCGCCGGCCGACACGGACCAGGCCATCGTCGGTCACCACCTCACCCGCCTCCGTGACGATGCGCCATCCCGGCGGCAGGACGGCACGCAGGGCGAGCGCCGCCTCCAGGTCGGGCACCCAGAGGCAGCGCGCCAGCAGACGCGCGACGTCGCCCTGTGGATCGCGGCGCAGCGCGGTCGTGAGCAGACCTCCTCCAGCGGCCGTTGCGGCCCCCCGCGCTCGCCCGGCGTCGCGCTCCTGTCCCGCGCGTACCGACGCCTTGGCATTCGGGAGCAGGAGCGTTGCCCTGGACTCGCGGAGCGCCAGGACCGTGGCACCGTCCACGGCGAACCCGACCAGCGCATCGCCAAGGGCGGCCTCGACGGCCAGCCGTAGTCGTGGGTCAACGTCCAGACCCTCGGCGATCCTTCGGCCACCCCGCGCCCGCGCCGAATGCACCGTGCGCTCGTCGGAGCCGGCTCCGGGCAGGTCCTCCATGGACGCCAGCCGAGTCGTTGCCGCCGCCAGCTCGGCCGTGCGAGCAGTCACCTCGCGAGCCGCTTCCGCATGAGCCGTCTCCGCCTTCGTCGAGGCGGCCCGGGCCTCCTCCAGCCGCGTCTCCGCCGCCGTCTCGCGAGTCGCTGCGGCACTCGCGGCCTCGAGCAGTCCGCCCAGTGACTCCTGAAGCTCTCCGGCCTGGCGCTCTGCCGCGGCGGCTGACGCCTCCTGCCGCGCGAGGACGCGTCCTGCCTCTGCCGCGAGCCGTCCGGCACGTTCCACCTCGGCCCAGCGCGCCTCGCGAGCCTGGTGTGTACGGGCATCGCGCTCGCCCTCGGCCAGGGTCGTCTCGCGGCCTTCGGCGAGCTGGCGCGTCGCGTCCGCGAGCCGCCCCTCGGCGTCCCGGAGCGCCTCCTCGGCCGCGCCATCGGCCTCGGGAACGGGCATTGCCGCGACGCGCTGGGCTGCCTCGATGCGCTCGACGAGCCCGGCCCGTTCCGATGCCACGCGAGCGCGGTCCCGATCCAACGCCTGGGCTTCCCCTGCGTGGCGGGTGTCGGCAAGCCTCTGCTCGACCGTGGCCGCACGCGCCGTGTCCAGGCGCGCTCGCGCCGCCGTCTCTGCGTCGGCGCGCTCGGCCAGCGCGCGCGCCAGTGCCTGGGCCGTGCCCTCCGCGTTGTTCAGTGCGCTGAGGGCCGAGTCGGCATCGCGCCGCGCGGCACCGAGCGCGGCATCTTGTCGCGCGGCCTCGCGCTCGGCCTCTCCCAGCCGTGCGCGGGCGGCCGCCACCAGCGCGGTCGACAGATCGGCTCCGGCGTTGCGCCGCTGTTCCTGCTGCTCCGCCTGCGCGGCCAGCCTGCGCGCCTGCGGCCGCAATTCGGCGAGGAGGTCGCGGACGCGCTCCAGGTTGGATTCCGCCTCGGTCAGCTCGGACTCGGCCGCCCGCCGGCGGCGCTCGTGCTTACGGATCCCGGCTGCCTCCTCGAAGAGCGGCCGCCGTTCCTCCGGACGGAGTGCCAGCGCTTGATCGACCATGCCCTGGCCGATGAACAGGAAGGCGTTGTCGGCGATGTTCGCCTCGTCCAGCAGGTCCACCAGGTCGCGCAGCCTGATCTTCTGGCGGTTGAGCAGGTACTCGTTCTCGCCGGAGCGGTAGAGACGGCGGCCGAGTTCGACCTCGCCGTAGTCGACGGGCAGCAGTCGATCGCCGTTGTCGATGACCAGCGTCACGTCCGCCATGCCGATGGCGCGGCGCGTCGACGAGCCCGCGAAGATCAGGTCCTCGGCGCGGCGAGTCCGCAGCGAGCGGCCCTGCTCGCCGAGTGACCAGCGCAGCGCATCCGCGAGGTTGCTCTTGCCGCTGCCGTTGGGACCCACGATCGCGCTGATCCCCGGTCCGAACTCCACGACCGTGCGCTCCGCGAACGACTTGAAGCCGACCATGCGAAGCGAGCGCAGGCGAGCCTGACTCACCGCGATCTCCCGGCCGCCTCCGCGCCGGGTGGGACGCTCCCCTCGGCCCCGGCCGCGTGTGCAGCCTCGTCAATGGCAAAGCCAACCAAGGCGTCTGCACCGGCCTCCTCGGTGGCAAGGCCGACGAGGGCCGCGGCAGCGGCCTCGGTCTCCGCCTCTCGCCGGTTGCGGCCCTCGCCGCGCCCGAGGAGGTTGCCGGCGATGCTCGCCTCGACAACGTAGTGGCGGTCGTGGTCGGGCCCCTCGACGCTCACGATGCGGTAGCTCGGGGGTCGTCCCGAGGTCCGATAGGCGTGCTCTTGGAGCCGGCTCTTGGGAGCCTTGAGAGCCAGCGGTGGGGCCTCGGCGTCGAGCTCAGGAGCGGCCACCCCGAGCACCCAGTCACGCACCGCCGCCAGGCCGAGGTCAAGGTAGATGGCGGCGACCACGGCCTCGAAGACCGAGGCCAGCACGGAATCGCGAGCGCGCTCGCCGGAGCGCGTGGCACCCATGCCGAGGACCAGGTAGCCGCCCAGCTCGAGGCGTTTGGCCAATCGCGACAGGCCGTGCGCAGAGACGATGGCTGCTCGGCGCGTGGTGAGGAGTCCTTCGGACTCGAGGGGGTGGCGTGCCCACAGCGCATCCGAGATGACCAGCGAGAGCACCGCATCGCCAAGGAATTCGAGGCGCTCGTTCGAGAGGCTCGGGCCGTCGCGATGCTCGTTGACGTAGCTGCTGTGGACCAGCGCTTGTTCGAGCAGGCCGATTTCCCGGAAGAGAAGTCCGAGACGCGCCGCCAGCTCCGTCGCGGGCGACGCCACGTTCAGTGCAGGACCGTGGCGCGCGCGGCGGGAGCTACTGGCTGCTGTGCTCGTCGATGTAGTCGGCGGCGTCCTGGACGGTCCGGATCTTCTCGGCATCCTCGTCCGAGATCTCTGTGCCGAACTCTTCCTCGAGGCTCATGATCAGCTCCACCAGGTCGAGCGAATCCGCGTTCAGATCGTCGACGAACGACGCCTCGGGCTTGACCTCTTCCTCGTCCACCCCGAGCTGCTCTACGACGATCTTCTTGAGTCGCTCGTATGTCGAAGCCGTCACCTCGTGCTCCCTCCTGTGGTCGGCGGTTCATGTCCGCCGCTGCTGTCCGGGTTCGTGAGACGGCTCTCCCGTCCCGAACCTCCCACGCCGGTCGCATCCTTGACGACCCGCCCGAGCACGCCGTTGAGCAACCGCCGGGCCGGCTCGCCACTGTAGGTGCGAGCTAATTCGACCCATTCCGAGATCGCAACCCGGGCCGGCGTCGTCGGGCAGTGTAGCAGTTCACCCATGCCCGAACGCAACAGCGCGCGGTCGATTCGTGCGAGCTGGGTGACCGGATACGCGGGTGCCAGCTGCTCGATCCGAGCGTCGATGGTGTCCCTGTGACGGGCGACGGCGTCGACCAGCGTGCGGGCATGCGCGGCAGTCTCGACCGAAGCGCCTTCCTCGTCCAGGCGGCGCTCGAGAACGCGCCCGGGGGTGTTCTGTCCGAAGTCCGCTTCGAAGATCGCGCCGAGCGCCAGGCGACGAGCGTCCCGCTCTGCGCGGTGGCCGGTTCGCGGGCTCGCTGTGGCGCCCTCGTCGTCGAGGACCGCGGGACCCTCCGGCAGGCTCATGCGTCCGCGACGGCGGCTTCTGCGGCCTGTGCCGTCTTGGTGGCTTCGCCGGCTGCAGTCGTGGCGGTCCCCTCGCCGGCCGTGACGGTCCCATCGTCAGCCGTGAGGAGGGCGGCGCCGGGGGTCGCCCGGGCGCCAGCGCCCGCCTCGGGCTTCTCGGCCGGCAGCCCCGGCGCGAGCGCAGCGATCAGCTCGGGGATGCGGGCCCGGGCCGCCGCGGCACCAACCCCCACCGCGAATCCGATCATCCGCCGCTTGGCGCGGCCGTGGGTGATCAGGACCGTGCCTCGGACGCCGAGCAGCGGTGCGCCGCCGAGGCGCTCGTAGTCGAAGCGGTTGCGGATGCGCGCGATGCCCGGTCGCATGAAGAAATAGCCGATGGGCCCCCACGGCCAGCGCCGGAACTCGCCGCGCAGCAGCTCGAAGATGGCCGTCGACAGCCCTTCAAAGAACTTGATGACGACGTTGCCCACCGACGCATCGCAGACGACGACGTCGGCCGGATGCTTCGGCAGGTCCCTGCCCTCCACGTTCCCCAGGAAGCGTAGATCCGTCCCCTGGATCAGTGCCGTGGCCTCCTGGACGCGCTGCTCGCCCTTGCCGCCTTCCTCACCGATCGAGAGGAGCGCCACGCTGGGATCCTTGACGCCCAGCACCTCGCGGGCGTAGATCGTGCCCATCTGCGCGTACTGCGCAAGGTTGATTCCCGTCGAGTCGGTCGTGGCGCCGATGTCCAGCAGCACGAACGGGCCGCGGTCCGTGACCATCTGCACGGCCAGGGCCGGCCGGTCGACGCCGCGCAGCCTGCCGAGGTGGACGATGGCTGATGCCACGCCTGCGCCCGTGTGCCCGGCCGTCACGACCGCGTCGGCAGCGCCTTCACGCACGAGTCGCATGCAGACGTTGATGCTCGCGTCCCGCTTGCGACGCACGGCCGCCGCTGGCTGGTCCTCCATGGTGATCGACTCGTCGGCCTGCACGATGGTCACGTGTGAGGGCAGCGGCGCATCGAGGAAGGGACGGATTCGAGGCTCGTCACCCACCAGGATGACGTCAACCTCGGGATGCTCCCGCGCCCAATCGACCGCGCCGCGCACCACTTCTTCAGGCGCGTGGTCGCCGCCCATCGCGTCGACGGCTATCCGCGGGCGCGCCGAATCAGAAGGGTGGTCGCGGCGGGTGAGGGTTGCGATGTCCACGTCAGCGCGTCATCGGGCTCGACTGCGTGGCTGCCGAACCGACGGAGCCTAGGAGCCGCTCTCGGCGGGCTTCCGCTGCTTGATCACGACGGCCTCGCGACCGTTGTACCAGCCGCAGTTCGGACAGGCGTGGTGGCTCTGCTTGGGCTGATGGCAGTGCGGACACTCCTCCAGCTGCGGCGTCGAAAGCGCGAGATGCGCTCGCCGATCGCCTTTGCGGGCGTGTGAGACCCGTCTTTTCGGAACACCCATGAGTTCATCTTCTCCTGTTGGTCAGATGCGGGTTGGTCAGATGCGATGGAGGCGGTCGGTGAGGGCCGCGCGGGGAAGGTTACTCGAGCCGATCGAGCATGGCGGCCAGACCGGCCAGCCGTGGATCGATCTCGTCGTCGTCGTGAGTATGGGCCGGGTCGACGTTGAGGTCCACGCCGCAGGTCAGGCAGAGGCCCCGGCAGTCGGGCCGGCACAGCGGCGCGATCGGCTCCGCGAGCGAAATCGCCTCGCGCACGACCTCCTGGAGATCGAGCTCGTGGTGGTCGTCGAGCAGGATGGCGTCTTCCTCCGGGCCGAGCTGGACCGGCATGCCCGTGTCGATGTCGATGGTCGGGAGCGCCTCCTCCTCGATCTCAACGGCAATCGGCGCCACCACCGGCGCAAGGCAGCGGCTGCACTGCTCGACGAGCGCCGTGTCGAGGCGACCGCGGGCGATGATGCCGCGACCCGTGCGCGAGAGCTTCAGCTCCCCCTGGATGGGACCTGCGAGCTCGACGTCCTCTGCGATTGGAATGCCCGGCAGGACGACGGGGAAGACGCGGGCCGCGCCCGGTGCCTCTCGCAGCAACCCGGCGACGTTATAGCTGAGCATGCGTCCGCGCTTCATTGCCGGTCTCCGTCCCGACGCCCTCGTACCCGCCGACGCCATTGCCCTCGGTTCCCTCCGGATGTCGCTCGTCGAGCAGCGCGAGGCCGCGGCGGATGCTCTGGAGCGCCTTCACGCACTCGCCCTCGAGACCGACCAGAACCGCCGCGGCATAGGCGTCTGCGCCGCGCCTGATCTCGTCGGACTCGGACCGGCCGTCCTCGATGATCTGGGTTGATCGGATCTCCGCCGCGCGCGTGAGCTCTTTTTCCTCGATCAGGTACGCAGCCTGCTCCTGGGCGCGCGCAAGGATGCGCTCGGCCTCTTCCTGGGCACGCTCGACGAGCCGGCTGGTTTCTTCGTTGACACGCTTGGCCTGGCGGATCTCCTCCGGCACGGCCACGCGCAGCTGATCGATGAGATCGAGAGCCGAAACCTGGTCGACGACGACCGAGTTGGTCATCGGCATGCGACGGCCGTTGGCGAGGAGGGCCTCGAGGCGCTCGATCAGAAAGATGATGTCGATGGAACGGATCCTTCAGGTGCGGCTGAGGACCGATTGTAGCCCACGCCTCATCCCCGCAGCTGCCGCAGAACCGCCTTCGGCACCATCCCGCTGACGTCGCCGCCGAAGCTCGCGATCTCCCGGATCAGGCTCGAGCTGAGGTATGCGTATTCGATCGAGGTCATGAAGAAGACGGTGTCGACCTGCGGCGCCAGCTTGCGGTTGGTGTGCGCCATCTGGAGCTCCGACTCGAAGTCGCTGATGGCGCGCAGCCCACGGACGATGAACCCGGCGTCGCTCCGCCTGGCAAGGTCCACGGTCAGGCCGTCGAAGGTGACGATCTCCACCCGGGCCGAGAGGTCTCCGAGTGACTCGTTGACCACCTCGCGGATGACCGCCGCGCGCGCCTCGACGTCCTGGGCAGGCGATTTGCGCGGGTTGATGAGGACGCCGACGACCACGCGATCGAAGGCGGCGGCGGCACGGCCGATGATGTCGAGGTGGCCGAGCGTGATCGGGTCGAACGAACCTGGATAGACGGCGATGCTCACGCCTCTGGCACTCCCGGTACGGGCACGTCCCGGCGGTAGAAGGACAGCGCCGTCTCGCCGAAACGGCGAACTCGATCCCTGTGCAGGTCGCCGACGCGCTCGGGTGGGGCGTCACGCCAGAAGTGCTTTGCCACGACAACGGCATCATCGCGCAGCCAGCCGCGCAGTGGGTCGCCGAGTTGCACCAGGGAGGCCTCCAGCGCTGCTGAGTCGGCGTATGGCGGGTCGATCACGGCGATACCAAACGGCTCGGCTGGACCTCCGGTCGCGGCGGCGGGAGCCGTCCCCCGGGCCGCGGTGGCGGGGCCCGCTGCGGTGGCCCGGTCTGCGGTGGCGCCAGCGAGCCCGCGTTCGAGGTAGCGCAGCGCGTCGCCGCGGACGATCTCGCCGCCGTCGAGGCGCACGCGACGAAGGTTCTCGGCGATCACGCGAGCCGCGTCCTGGTTCCGCTCGACGAAAACGGCGCGCGGCGCGCCCCGGCTGAGCGCCTCGATCCCCACGGCGCCGCTGCCCGCGAACAGATCGAGGAGGGGCACCAGCCAGACATCGTCCAGCTCCGACTCGAGCGTGGCGAAGAGCGCCTGCTTCACCCGGTCGGAAAGGGCGCGCGTCCCCTCCCCCGGCCCGCGCAAAACGACGCCCTTCGCCGTTCCGGTGATGACTCGCCCCGCGTCAGGCATCGAGCTCGTCCGCGCTGAGCACGTCACCGGCACCGACCCGCTTCAGCCATCCGCCGGTCAGCTCGGCCTCCAGGTCACGTAGCTGCGCCGGGAGGTGGCCGTCCTCGTCGACGAGGCGCTCGGCCTGCGCGCGGGCCTCGAGCGAGAGTTCACGGTGACGCGGCACGGCCAGGGAGGCGACGCGCAACGGCGGAAGGCCGCTCTGCTGGAGGCCGAGCATCTCGCCCTCACGGCGCAGCTCGAAGTCGAGCTCTGCCAGCACGAAGCCGTCGGTGTGCTGGGCCACGGCGTCCAGCCGTGCCTTGACCAGGCGCGCCTCGTCTGTCCAGCGAGCCTCCGGGCTTTCGCGTCGCGGGTAGAGCGACGAGACGAGGATGCAGTAGGCCTGGTCCTCGCCGCGTCCCACGCGGCCGCGGAGCTGGTGGAGCTGCGCGACGCCGAAGCGGTCCGCGTCGAGGATCAGCATGACCGTCGCCTCGGGCACGTCCACGCCGACCTCCAGGACGGTGGTGCCGACCAGGATGCTCGTCTCGCCGGCTCGGAATCGCACCATGCGTTCGTCGCGGTCGGCGGCCTTCATCTGCCCGTGGACGATCTCGATGGCGGCCGGCGTGCCCGGGACCCCGGCCAATGCCACGGCCTCGTCCCAGCTCTCGCGCAGCATCGCGGCCGCGGTCTCCACGCTCGTCGCCGTGGCCGTCTCGTCGTCCTGCACGAGCGGCACGATCACGAACGTACGCCGTCCCCGTGCGGCCTCGGCCGCGATGAAGGGGATCACGCCCGGTTTCTCGCCGTGGCGCAACAGCTCGTCGGCGTGGCGGACCGTCGTGCGGATCGTCTTGCGACCGATGGGCGCGGCGTGCAGGTCGGAGACGTCGAGGTCCGCGTGAAGAATCTGCCCGAGCGTTCGCGGGATCGGCGTGGCCGTCATCAGCAGCACGTGCGGCGCAGTGCCCTTGGCTGCGAGGGCCTCGCGCTCCGCGACCCCGAAGCGGTGCTGCTCGTCGACGACCGCCAGGCGCAGGTCGGCGAAGTGGACCGCCTCCTGGACGAGCGCGTGCGTGCCGACGACGACCCGCCCCTCGCTGAGGCCGCCCGTCGTCAGGTCGATCGGTGCCTTGAGCGACTCCAGTGCCCGCCGCCGGTCCGCGGCCGCCATTGATCCGGTCAGCAGGGTGACGTCGTGGCCGAGCGGCTCGAGCAGGGACCGCAACGTCGCGGCGTGCTGGCGTGCCAGCAGATCGGTCGGCGCCAGCAGGGCTGCCTGGCGTCCGGCGTCGGCGACGAAGGCCATGGCCAGGGCCGCGACCGCCGTCTTGCCCGATCCCACGTCCCCCTGGAGCAACCGCATCATCGGCCGATCGGATCCGAGGTCGCGGCGAAGGTCGGTGAGGGCCGCCGACTGATCGTCGGTGAGACGGATAGGCGCGTCGACCTCCGGGCCCGAGGCGGCATCGGACTCCGCCGCGCGGCGACGCCGGATGGTGGCATCGATCACCGCCTCGACGCTCGCGACGGCTTCGAGGACGCGCGCCTCGTCAGTGGCGATCGACTCGCCGCGTGTCCGCCCGCGCTGGCGCTGGCGCGAGACCATGCCGACCTGGAGCGCCAGCAGCTCGTCGAATGCCAACCGCTCAAGGGCAGCATCCCGCTCCTCGAAGCTCTCCGGGTAATGCGCCGCCTCCACCGCCGCGCCGATCGACGGCAGGTTTCCACGGACCTCGGCGGGCAGGTATTCCTCGTAGGGGCCATAGCGATCGAGGGCGCCACGGATGGCGGACCGCAGCGTCCGCGGCGTCAGCCCCGCCGTGAGCCGGTAGATGGGGACGATGCGGCCGGCGTGAAGCATCGCTGAGCCGTCGTCGCGCTGGAATTCCGGGTTCTCGATGGAGAGCTGCCAGCCGAGGTGCTTGATCCGGCCGCTCACCACGACCCACTCGCTCTCTTTGAGCCGGCGCTCGATGAAGCGGCGCCCGAACCACGTGGCCTGCACCTCTCCCGTCTCGTCCCGGAGCACCGCCACCGTTCGCTGGACGCGCCGCCGGAACGACTGCTCGACGCGCACCGACACCACCTCCAGCCGGGCCGTCGCGACGGTCCCGTTATCCATGCTGCGGAGCTGCGCGGCCGTGCTCAGATCGCGCAGGTCCTCGTAGCGGCGCGGCAGGTGGAAGAGCAGGTCCCGGACCGTCTGCAGCCCGAGCCGCGGCCCCACGCGGCGCAGGACGGTGGCGCCGGGCAGCCCGCTCGATCCGAGGGGTGTCCCGAGGTTGCGCACCGCGGCTGCGGGTTGCGCGGGCGCGGCACCGGGCGCCATCGCGCTACTCGGCCGCGATCAGGTAGGCGTAATGTGGCTGGCCGCCGTCGATGAGCTCAACCTCGACGCCGGGGTGGGCCTCCTGGATGCGGGCGACCAGGCGGGTCGCTTCCGAGGCCTCCATGGGGTCCCCTCGGTAGATCGTCAAGAGCTCGAAGCCCGGGCGAAGGCGGCTCAGGCCGTCGATGGCGGTTTCGACCCGGTCCTCCCCGACCGCCAGCAGTCCGTCGTCCGGATCGAGCGCGATGACCTGTCCGCTCCGGATCTGCTGCCCGCCCATGGTCGCGCTGCGCACGGCACGCGTGACGTGCAGCGTCTGCAGCTCGCGCGCCGCGTCGAGCATGGTCGCGGCGTTCTCCCGCGCGGTTCGGCGTGTGTCGAGAGCGAGAACCGCGGTCAATCCCTCGGCTGCGTTCCGCGTGGGCACCACGACGGCGTCGACACCCTCGCACAGGGCTGCCGCGTGGCGCGCCACGAGGTGCACGTTCGAGTCGTTGGACAGCACGATCACCGAGCTTGCACCGGTAGCGCGAATGGCGTCGGCGATCTCCTTCGTCGATGGGTTCGCCGTTCGGCCACCCCCCACCGTGGTCGCACCGAGGCTGGAGAACGCTCGAGCAAAGCCCCGACCCGGGGACACCGCCACCACAGCGAGGGCGGTAGGCTGCACTGCGACGGCGAGTGGCGGCGCCGGCGGCCGGTGCGACACGGCGCTCGCACGCTGCCCCGCCAGCGTCGAGCCCGTGGCGTCCTGCTGATCAGCGGGGGAAGCGGCGAGAGCGTGGGCCTGCTGGTCGAGGTTCTCGACCGTGATCGCTGTCAGCGTCCCCCGGGACAGCCCCAGCGCGATGACACGATCCGGACTCGCGTTGTGGACGTGGACCCGCGCCGCCCGCTCATCGCCTGCGACCATCACCGATTCGCCGATCGCGTCCAGCTCGCGCCGCAGCTCGGGCACGTCGAGGGGCACCCCTCCGGCTGTCAGCAGGAACATCGTCTCGTAGCCGTACGCGTCCGCGCCGTGGCCCGGCAGCAGATCGATCGGCGGCGGAGCCAGGTGCACCTGCGTCAGCCCGGGGGCGGCCGCGTCCACCAGTTCCAGGAGCAGGCCGCGCAGGAGCAGGTAGAGGCCCTGCCCCCCGGAGTCCACCACGCCGGCCTCGTGCAGGATGGGCAGCAGCAGCGGAGTCCTTGCCACCGACCGCTCCGCTCCGCCAACCGCAAGCTTGAGCACGATCTCGACGCCCGGATCCAGAAGATCACCCCAGTCGGCAGCCTCCGCGGCTTCCCGGGCCACGGTCAGAATGGTCCCCTCGACAGGTTTCGCCACGGCGCCGTATGCGGTCTCAGCTCCGCGGCGGAGTGCCACGGCCAGGTCGGCGCCGACCGCCCGACGCTTTCCCCTGGTCGCCTCTGCCATGCCCCGCAGGACCTGGGAGAGGATCAACCCGCTGTTGCCGCGTGCACCCATGAGGGCTCCGAAGCTCAGGGCCTCGGCCACGCGCTCGAGCGTCCGCTCCATCTCCGGCAACGCCTCTGCCTCCGCCAGAGCAGAGCGGACAGTGGCCAGCATGTTGCTGCCCGTGTCACCGTCCGGGACCGGGAAGACGTTGAGTGCGTTGACTCCGTCCACGTTGCCGGCGAGATTGGCCACGGCGCCGCGAAAGGCCTGCATCAGGGTCGGGCCGTCGCACAGGCGCCGCGTTCGAGTCCGCTCCCTGCGCTTCGCGGTCCTCTCTTCGGCGACGGTCGCGTTCGTCGGTGACGATCCGCCGGTCGCGGGGCGGCGCCTGCGGGGAGCGTCGGCACCTGCGGGCGCCGATTTCCCGGCGTACGTGACGCGTTGATGCTGAACGCCGGACGTGGGACCTGGGCTCTGAGTGATGGGCGACCTCCGGGGGCAGTGGGACCGCGCGGATGGTATCGTACGCGCCTGTCGTGGCCGGGGACCCGGTCAGACACAACCCCCTTCTGGAGAGATCCTCAGCTCATGGCCCGTTCCTGCGCGATCTGCGGCAAGGTTTCGATGGGTGGCTTCAACCCCCAATCCAGCGGCATGAACCGCGTGCGCGCGCATCGGCGCTACGAGGTCAACCTGCACCCGCTGAAGGTGCCGCACGGCGGCACGACGATCACGGTCCAGGCGTGCACGCGCTGCCGCCGGACGATGCGCAAGACGGCCTAGCTCCAGGGCGGTTCACGCCTCGCTGTCGAGCCAGATGGTCATCGGCCCGTCGTTGATGAGCTCCACCTGCATCTCCGCTCCGAACACGCCGCGTGCGACTGTGACGCCGCGCGCCTCGACCGCTTCGGCGAAGGCCGCGTAGAGCGCCTCTCCGAGCTCAGGCGGCGCCGCGCCAATGAACGAGGGGCGGCGGCCCTTCCGGGCGTCCGCAAAGAGCGTGAACTGGCTGACCGCCAGCAGCGCGCCGCCAACGTCGACGAGCGACCGGTTCGTGAGGCCGGCTTCGTCACGAAAGATCCGCAGGTCGACGATCTTGTCCGCCATCGCGTGGCCGATCGCCTCGGTGTCCGAGGGCCCGACGCCCACCAGCACCAGCAGGCCGGGACCGATTGCGCCCACGGCTGTCCCCGCGACGCGTACCTCGGCGCTCGTCACACGTTGGAGCAGCAGGCGCATCCCGGAGCGGCAGGCTCAGGCGCCGCGCTTCAGGGCAGCTGCCGGGCGCACTGCGTCGAGGCCGTCCGGTCCAAGCCCGCGTCCCTCGGCCGCTCGTTCGCGAACGAGCCTCACCTCGTCGGCTGCGTCCTGCCCGCGCTGGAACAGCGCCGATCCGACGACGCAGATATCGGCCCCCCACGCTCCGGCGGCCATGGCCGTCTCGCGGTTCACGCCGCCGTCGACGTGGATCACCGCGTCGAGCCCGTGCGCCGCGAAGAGCGCCGTTGCCTCCGTCATCTTTGGAGCGGCTGCCGCCATGAAGCGCTGGCCCCCGAAGCCGGGCTCGACCGTCATGACCATCACCAGGTCCGCGCTCCCGACCCAGGGCTCCAGCGCTTCGACGCCCGTGCCGGGGCTCACCGCCAGGCCGGCCTCGGCTCCGCGCTCGCGAATCCGGGCAAGCGTGGCCCGCTTCGTCTCGTCGGACTCTGGAGCCTCGACGTGGAAGGTCACCGTCTGCGGTTCGCCGTCAAGGAATCGATCGATGTAGCGGCCCGGCTCGTCGATCATCAGGTGGACGTCGATGGGCAGGTCGGTGAGGCGCCGGAAGGCCGTGGTGACGACGGGCCCGAAGGTCAGGTTCGGGACGAAATGGCCGTCCATCACGTCGAGGTGAAGCCGGTCGACTCCTGCGCGTTCCAGCTTGCGCACGACGCGATCGAGGTGCCCGAAGTCGGCGGTCAGGATGCTCGCCGCGATCTGGGTGCGCTTCTCGCTCATGCCAATGGAAGGGCAAGGCTGCCTGAAAAGGTCACACCGATGGGCTCGACCGAGTCTCCGAGGGCGGCCGCGCTCCGCTCGACCAGCAGGCGCCGCCTTCGCGCGACCGCCGCGGGAGCCGGCGTGCCGGCCAGCTCGGCCGCCAGCTGCCCGCAGGCAGCTCCGATCTCCATGCCGCGGTTGCGGCGCACGGTCGTCCGCAGGCCCGCGTCGCGCAGGACCGCGGCGAAGGCCTCGATGCGGGCAGGCTCGCTCGGCTGCCAGGGTGTGTGCGCAACCGGGTTCATGGGGATGAGATTGACATGTGCCAGCTGGCCGCGAAGCAGCCCGGCCATCGCCGCCGCGTCCTCGTGCGTGTCGTTGATGGCGTCGATCATCACCACCTCGTACGTCACGCGCCGACCGGTGGTTGCCGCGTAGTCGGACGCCGCTCCCACGACCTCCGCGGCCGGCCAGCGCCGGTTGAGGGGCACGAGCAGGTCGCGCAGTGCCGGTCGCGCGGCATGCAGCGAGACCGCCAGCGTGTACTGCGGCCGCGCGGCGGTCATCGCCTCGATGCCGGGCACGACGCCGCTGGTGCTGATGGTGATGTGCCGAGCCCCCAGCCCGAAGCGTCGTGAATCGATCAGGGCGGCGGCGGCCTCGAGGACCGGCTCGGCATTGAGCATCGGCTCCCCCATGCCCATGAACACCACGTTCGTGACTCGCCTGCCTTCGGTCGCCAGGCGACGCCGCCAGAAGCGCACCTGGTCGACGATCTCGGCCGTCGTGAGGTCACGCCAGAAGCCGAGCTCACCGGTCGCGCAGAAGGGGCAGCCGACGGCGCACCCTGCCTGGCTGGAGATGCAGACGGTGGCCCGTTCGCGACGCGGACCCCGCGCCGGGTAGCGCATCAGCACCGACTCGACGGCTCGTCCGTCGTCAAGCCGGTGGAGTGCCTTCTCCGTCAACCCCTGATCGGCGGGTCGGACGCTCGTTTCGGTGAGCGTGTCCAGGCGGAAGCTCTCGTCCAGGACGCTGCGCATGTCTGCGGGCAGCGTGTGCATCTCGTCGAAGGACACGGCGCGCCCGGACCAGACATGGTCCGCCAGCTGTCGCGCGCGGTAGGCCGGCTGGCCGCGACCCGAGAGCCATCCGACCAGGTCCTCGACCGGCATTCCCGACAACCCGGGCCTCGGGTCACGCGCGCCGGCGGCCGGCGCAGGCAGGACAGGCAGGGTGCTGTACGCCTCGGCCCGACCGGTGGGCGACGTGGCGACGGAACCAGCTTGAGCGGGCACGGACTCGGGCATGGGAAGCGGCCATGCTACCGCCGATGAGCACTTTCAGGCCGGAACCGACACCCTGCTCCCGACCAGGTTCGGTCGCCCTCGGAGCAGCGCCGCACCGCTCATTCGCCGCCGGCCGGAGGGCTGGACCTCCAGCAGGTGCAGCCACCCGTCCTGGGTGGACAGAGCCAGCCCATCCTCGACGGCGACCAGCTGACCCGGCGCTGCCGAGCCCTCCCCAGCCACAGGCGGCACCCGGCCCGGCGCCTCCACGGTCGATTCCGGCCCTTGCGATGAGGCCGACGATTCCGGCGCGCCGAGGACATCCGCTCGCCAGGCGATGATCCGGCCGGCGTCGGTGTCGAAGTACGAGCCCGGCCACGGCTGGTAGGCCCGGACCTGGCGCTCGAGCTCCCACGCCGGTCTTCGCGGGTCGAGAGCGCCGTCCCGACGCCGCAGCGGCCGGGTCAGCGTGGCCGAATCGGCATCCTGCGCCAGTGCCTCGACCTCGCCACGCAGCCACGCCGGCAGCGTCTCGACGAGCAGCCCTGCTGCGATGCTCGAGAGCCGTGCCTCGAGCTCAGGTGCCGTCTCATCACCGGTCAGCGGGATGCGCCGCTGCGCGACGATCGGCCCCGTGTCGAGCCCTTCGTCCATACGCATCAGGGTGACGCCGGTCTCGTCGTCGCCGGCAAGGATGGCGGCCGGGATGGGCGTCGCGCCCCGGTGCCTGGGCAACAGCGATGGGTGAAGGTTCAGGGCACCGTGCCTTGGCAGGTCGAGGACCGCCGCGGGCACCAGCCGCCCATAGTCGGCGAGTACCACGAGCTCGGGCCGGAGCGAGCGGATCTCACTCAGCGTCGCGGGGTCGCGGAGCCGCACGGGCGTCAGGGTCGTCTGGCCATGTGCAGCGGCCCAGGCGCCGACCGGAGAGGGTTGCAGGGCAACACCGCGACCAGCGGGCCGCTCCGGCGCCGTGATCACCGCCGCGAGGTCAACGCTCGGGTGCACGCTGAGCGCCTCGAGAATCGGGACGGCGAATCTGCCGCTGCCCAGGAAGACCGTCCGGACAGGCGCGGTCACGCCAGTGTCGCCAGCACCTCTGCTTCGGCGTCGGGCTCGACTTCGTCCTCCAGCCTGGACACCGGGATGAGCTCGTCCATCGATTCGAGGTAGTCGATGTACAGCTTCCCGTCGAGGTGGTCGAGCTCGTGCTGCACGGCCCGCGAGAGGAGCCCATCCGCCGAGAGCTTGACCTTGCGCCCGAGGCGGTTCTGCGCCACCACCCAGACTTTCTCGCGCCGGGTCACGTAGGCGACATATCCGGGCAGGGAGAGGCAGCCTTCGAGGTCGCGATCGTCGCCGGTGCCGCGCACGATGCGCGGGTTGACGAGCTCATGCAGCTGGCCCTGGACTTCGATCACGCAGGCCTGCAGCGCCACGCCCAGCTGGGGCGCGGCGAGGCCCACGCCAGGCGCGGCGCGCATGGTCTCGGTCAGGTCGTCGAGCAGCTCGTGGAGCGGCTTGGCGAAGCTGTCCACGGGGAGGCCCTTGAGACGCAGCCGCGGGTCACCGAGCATGACAATGGGCTTGACGGTCATGCGCCGAAGGATAACGTGCTGAGCGCGGCGGATGCCGAGGAGGCGTGGGCCGCCTGCGGCTCAGAGGAGGCTTTCCGGGTCCACGTCGACGCTCCACGGGGACCCCGGGTCGCCGCCCATCAACGCGAGTGGCTCGGTCCCACGGAGGACGACGTGGAAGCGCCAACGACCGCCGCGCCGAGCCACGTAGGCGGGTACCGGCCCGAGCACGACGACGCGGGCGCCTCTCTCGGCGGCACGAGCGCGTAGCGCGGCAGCCATCTCACGCGCCAGCTTCTCCGCCGCGTCACGGTCCTCGAGCGCAGCTGTCAGCTTCACGACGCTGCCGAAGGGAGCGGAGCCGTAACGCTCCCGCAGCTCGAGCTGATGATCGACGAAACCGGTCGCGTCACCCTCGGCGACCGCGACGATCGCGGGGTGATCCGGCTGATAGCTCTGGATCAGCGCCCGACCGGGCCGCTCGCCGCGACCTGCGCGCCCCACGGCCTGCTCCAGCAGTTGCCAGGTACGCTCGGCGGCTCGCTCATCGGGCAGGTTGAGGGCCACGTCCGCCGACACCACCCCGACGAGCGTCACCTCCGGGACGTCGAGGCCCTTGGCAACGAGGCTCGTGCCGACCAGCACATCAAGCTGACCGTCGGCGAAGGCGTCGAGGATTCGCGCCGCCGCGCCTCGGCGCTCCACGACGTCCCGGTCGAGACGAGCGACGCGCAGGTCCGGGAGGCGCACTCGCACCTCCTGCTCGACGCGCTCCGTGCCGCCGCCGAGATACCGGATCCGCGGCGAGCCGCAGGCCGGGCAGCGCCGTGCCACGGGCGCCGTCGCCCCGCAGTGGTGACAGCGCAGCGCCATGGCTGCCGCGTGGAAGACGAGCGGCCGTTGGCACTCCGGGCAGACCTGTACATAGCCGCAGTCCCGGCAGAGCACCACCGACGCGCTGCCACGGCGGTTGATGACCAGGATTGCGCGATCGCCGCGATCCCGGTCGAGCTGGCGCAGGCCCTCGACGAGCGCGGCCGAGAGCAGGCCCCGGTTCCCCTCCGAGAGCTCCGCGCGCAGGTCCACCACCTCGACGGTCGGGCGGATCCCGGCCGCCCGCTCGCTCAACCGGACATGCTGCAACTGGCCGAACCTGGCTCGCGCAACGCTGACGACATCCGGTGTGGCACTACCCAGCAGCACCGGCGCCGCGGCCAGGCGTCCGAGCTCCAGCGCCGCGTCGCGGGCCTGGTAGCGGGGCGTGCGGTCCGACTTGTAGGCGGGATCCTGCTCCTCGTCGACGATCACGATCCCGACGTCGGCCAGCGGAGCCAGCAGGGCCATGCGCGTGCCCACGACGACCGCCACCTCGCCGGCACGAATCCGCCGCCACTCGTCCGCTCGCTCACCGTCTCCCAGTGCCGAATGGAGGACGGCGATCTCCACGCCGAGGTCGTGGTGCAGCCGATCGATCAGCGGCGTGGCGAGCGCGATCTCGGGCACGAGCACCAGCGCAGGCCGGCCGGCGCGCAGTGCCGCCGCGACGGCCCCGGCATACACGGCGGTCTTGCCGCTCGCAGTCACACCGTCGAGGAGGATGCCCTCGTGACGGCGCTCCGCGATCAGGCTCGCCACGCGCTCCACGATGGCCGCCTGCTCCGCCGACAGGTCGGCACCGGCGGGGAGTGCGCCCCGCTCCGGCGCGCGCCGGTCCGCAAGGGGCCGTCGCTCACGGACGCCGGTCTGGAGCTCGAGCAGGCCGCGATTCGCCAGGCCGGTGACGGCGCTCGTACCGTGGCGCTCGGCCAGGCGTGCGGCCGGTACGGACGGCGTCTCTGGGTTCGCCGCCAGCTCGGCCAGGAGCGCGCGCTGGCGGGGGCCGAGGGGCCGGCCGGGAGGCGCATTGCCGGCGGAAAGGTCCGCGGCCACTGCCCTCCCCTCGGCGGTGATCAGTGCCGTGCGCTCGTAGCGTGGTGCTGCGCGAGGTGGTCGAACCCGCCATTCGAGCTCCAGCGCCCCGGCCGCCCCCAGTTCCCGCAACCGCCGGAGCAGCGTCGCGCGGCTGCTCGGCTGGGGCAGATCGTCGACCGCTCGACCGTCCGCGCCGCCCTGGCGGATCGCCTCGAGCAGTGCCGCCGACTCGGGTGAGTACCTTCCCCCGGCGCGCGGCGCCGGTTGCCCGAACGCGAGCGTCCCGGGACTCTCCCGGGCGTGCGCCACGAGCTCGACACGCTCGAGCATGCCCGGCGGCAGCATCTGCCGGACGACCATCCCCGGCGGCGCGAGATAGTGCTCGGCGATGTGGCGCGCCAGCCGCACGGACAGCTCCGGCAGCAGCGGCGCTTCGGAATGGACGCGAGCCAGGACCGGTTTGGTCTCGCGGTCCGCCGGCCGCTCCGATTCGCCCATCACGAGGCCGACCGAGCGACGCCGTCCATAGTCGACCAGCACGGGTTCGCCGACGGCAACGCCGGCCAGCGCGGGCGGCACGTGATAGGTGAACGTGCGGCCGCCGGGCACGCCCGCGGCATCGACCGCGACCTCCACCCAGCGGCCGCCGCTCATCGGCGCGGCCTCAGATCCGGATGCGGCGTCGCGGGTGCCGTACGTGCTCGGCCGCGATGGTTCGCTCGATCTCGGCGGCCGTGCGCGCGACCTGGCCCGTCTCGTTCACCACCACGTGGTCGAAGTCGACCTGCCGTGCCAGCTCCCCGGCTGCGTCCTGGTGGCGACGCCTGAGCTGCTCCCGCGTCTCAGTGCTGCGGCCCTCGAGGCGCTCAGCGAGGGCTTCGAGGGACGGAGGCACGACGAAAATGAGGAGGGCATCGTCGACGGCGCGACGGACCGCCCGCGCGCCCTGCACGTCAATCTTCAGGACCGCGTCGCGGCCATCTGCCAGTGCCCGGGCGACCTGGTCGCGCGGCGTGCCGTACCAGTTGCCGTGCACCTCGTTCGCCTCCAGCAGCTCGCCTCGCTCGCGCAATGACTCGAACGCCTCCGCCGTCAGGAAGTGGTAATCGACGCCGTCCACCTCGTTCGGCCGCCGCGGACGCGTGGTGCAGGTCACGACATAGTGGCGATGGGCGCCGGGGTTGCGCTGCTTGAGCTCGCTGATGATCGTGTCCTTGCCCACCCCGGACGGCCCCGAGATGATCACCAGCACCGCGCCCGGGGCTCCCAGGCACGCCTCCGGACTCGTCTCGCTCACGCTCCCGCTCCTGTCTCGCGGGCGCGCAGCGCCTCGAGGACGCGTTCCAGCTCGTCGGGGAGCGGCGCCTCGGCGCGAACGAGGTGTCCGCTGCTCGGCGACACCAGCTCGAGGCGCCACGCGTGGAGGAAGAGCCGCTCCAGTCCGTCCGGGCCGCGGCGGGCGTTGCCCGTGGCATACACCGGGTCGCCCGCCACCGGGTGGCCGATCGAGGCGAGATGGACACGGATCTGGTGCGTCCGGCCCGTGATCAGGTCCACCTCGAGGAGTGTCCAGTTCTCATTCTTGACCGAGGCGGAACCGGTCAGCCGCTCACGGACGCGATACCCGGTCGTCGCGGCGCGGCCGTCGGGAACGACCGCCATCCGGGTGCGCTGGCGCAGGTCGCGGCCGATGGGTGCCTCGATGCGGCCGAGCTGCGCAGACACCGATCCGCTCACGAGCGCCAGGTACGTCTTGTGGACGCGGCGTGCCTTGAGCTGGGCCTGCAGCGAGGCCTGCGCGATGTCGTTGCGGGCAACCATCAGCAGGCCACTCGTATCGCGATCGAGCCGGTGCACGATGCCCGGACGGTTGATGCCGGCGATCGTCCCGAGGCGCGCACCATCGGCAGGCTCCAGGGCCAGCAGCGCATTGACAAGCGTCCCCGTCCGATGGCCAGGCGCCGGGTGCGTGACGAGCCCCGCCGGCTTGTCGACGATGAGCACGTCGTCGTCCTCGTAGACGACCTTGAGCGGGATGTCCTCCGGCTGCGCCTCGTCCGGCTGCGCGTCCGGCACGTCGAGCTCCAGGAAGGCGCCGGCAACCACCGCGTCGCGTGCCCGCACGCGGGCGCCGTCGCGGGTCAGGCGTCCCTCGGAGATCAGGCGCTGGACGTACGCCCGGGACAGCCCGGATGCGTCCGCAACGAACCTGTCCGCGCGGCTGCCGGCGGCCCCTTGGGGCACCTCCACCGTCAGTCGCGTGCCCATCAGCGCGGCTGCTCCGTGCCTGCGGCCACGGTCTCCGAGGAGGCCGCAGGCTCGGCCTCGGCCGGCTCGGGGTGCCTCGTGAGTCGGTCGCCGAAGAGTCCAAGTGCAAGCAGCAGCACGATCGCTGTGCTGATCGCGGCATCGGCGACGTTGAAGGTATACCAGCGCGCGTTCCCGAGCCCCATGTCGACCCAGTCGATCACGTAGCCGAGACGCAGGCGATCGATCAGGTTGCCGACCGCGCCGCCCAGGAGCAGGCCCAGGGCGATCGTCAGCAGCGGGTGTCCGAGCACACCGGCACGGGCCTGGTAGACGACGATCGCCGCGATCACGACGAGACTGGCCAGCCCCAGCACCAGCGCCGACGAGCCGAGCAGGCCGAAGATGCCGCCGTCGTTGTGGCTCACGGCGATGCGCACCCAGTCTCCGAAGACCCGGGTCGGTCCCCCGGAGGTGCCCGGAGCTCCGCTCGATGACGCGGGGCTGAAGTTGGCGGCGACCCACCCCTTGCTCAGTTGGTCTGCGATGGCCACGATCCCGGCGATCGCGAAGAACCCGATCCAGCGCCCGCGTGCTCCGCCGGCCGGAATGTCGCGCTCCCCGGTCGCACCCCTCATGACGGCCATGCTAGGTCCTCGCCTCCCCCGAGGCAGGAACGACGCGCAAGGCGATCCTCACGACACCGCGTTCGAGCATCACCTCGGCCGACGGCAGGTCCGGCGGTGGGGCTTCCCTATGGACCGCCACGGCCAGCGTGTCGGCGGCGACCACGGCCAGGTGCCGGTCCAGCGCGCCGAGGAGCCCGGCTTCTGCGTTGATCCACAGCGCGATGCGGTCGTCGAGCGCCAGGCCAACCTTCTTGCGCAGGTCCTGGATCGCGCGCGTCAGCTCGCGTGCGTCTCCCTCGCTCCGGAGCGCGGGGGTCAGCGTTGTGTCGATGACGACCACGATGCCCTCGTCGTGCGCCACCGCCGTGCCTGGGCGGGGCGTGGCGAGGATCTCGACCTCGTTCGACTTCAGCGTCAGGCCCGCGAGCCGCACGCTGCCGTCCGGGAGGATCTCGACCGCGTTCTCGCGGGCGGCGGCCATGATCGCGGGGACCTGCGCGCCGTACGTGCGCCCGATGACCGGCAGCAGCGGCTTCACGCGGCGCTCCACCAGTTCGGACTCGTCGCCGATCACCTCGATCGCCTTGAGGTTCAGCTCCTCCGAGAGCAGCTCCAGCAGGGCGGCGCGATCTGCCGGCGAAATGCCATCGCCCAGCGACCCGCCGGGAAGCGCCAGCCACAGCCGGGCGAGGGGTTGCCGCACCCGGATTCCGGCTTGGCCGCGCAGCGTGCGCCCGAGCTCGACGGCTCTCAGCAGCGATGCCATCGCCGTCTCGAGCGCAGGCTCCCGCTGACCTTCGAGCTCGGCGTCCGGCCAGCGGGTCAGGTGCACCGACTCCGCCGCCGCCTCCATGCCGGCATCCCTTACCAGGATCCGGTGCAGCTCCTCGGCCAGGAACGGCAGGATCGGTGCCAGGACGCGGGCCAGGCTCACCAGCGCCAGGTGGAGCGTCGCGAAGGCCGCATCGCGATCCTGCGGGTCCTCGCTGCGCGAGAATCGGCGGCGGCTGCGGCGCAGGTACCAGGTGGAGAGATCATCCACGAAGCCACTGATGAGAACCGTCGCGGCGCGCGCGTCGTAGTCCGCGAGCTCGCCGCGGACGGCCGCCGCCAGACCCGCAGCACGCGAGCGAATCCAGCGATCCAGCACGCTGCCGGGCGCCTCCGTTGCCCCGCGGTCCGCGGAGGGCGCAGCAGGCCGCCAGCCCGCCAGGCGGGCGTAGGTGACGAAGAACGCCAGCACGTTCCAGAGGACCAGCAATTCACGCCGCGTCTCGTCGGCCGCGTGAAAGCCGAAGACGATGTTCTCCTCGGGCTTCGCCCGCGCGAAGAGCCAGCGCATCACGTCGACGCCCATGCGCTCGGCTGCCTCGTTGAAGTCGATCGCGTTGCCCCAGCTCTTGTGCATCGGCCGGCCGTCCTCGGCGACGACCAAGGCGTAGCCGAAGATCGTCTTGAAGGGCGGTTCGCGACGCAGGACGGTGCTCATCGCCAGCATCGAGTAGAACCAGTTGCGGAACTGGCCGGGGAACGATTCGGTGATGAAGTCGGCCGGGAACCACTGCTTCCAGTACTCGGGATCCTCGCGGAAATGCAACGTGGAGAAGGGCACGATCCCCGCGTCCAGCCACGGATTGCCGACGTCCCGGATGCGCTCCGTGATCTCGCCGCACGTCCCGCACTTGATCCTGACACCGTCCACGTACGGCCGGTGTGGCGTATGGCCCTCCAGGACGTCCCAGCCCTCGACCGCGCGGGCGCGCAGCTCCTCGAGCCCGCTGATGGCCTCGAAGGAGCCGCAGGCGCGGCACTCCCAGATGGGCAGCGCCAGGCCCCAGTAGCGCTTCTTGGAGATCATCCAGTCGTTCATCGTGCGCAGCCAGTCGAGCTCGCGCTCGTAGCCGAAGCCCGGGATCCAGCGGATCTGGTCGACGACTTCCATGATCTGGTAGCGCAGGCTGCCCTCGACCTGCTCTTTGCTCAACTGCCCGCGCGGCACGTCGTAGACCGGGCCCATGTTGATGTACCACTCGTCGACGACGCGGAAGATCAACGGCGTGCCGCAGCGCCAGCAGTGTGGGTAGCGGTGGGTATACGGCTCGAGGTGGTAGAAGAAGCCGGTGGCTTCGAGTTGCTCCACGATGCGCGCCGTGATGCCCATCGCGTCGAGTCCGCTGAGCCAGCCGAAGCCCTGGAGGTAGTGCCCGGACTCGTCGAGCGGTGCGACCACCGGCAGGCCGAGCGCCTTGCCCAGCTGGAAGTCCTCGGCGCCGCATCCGGGCGCGATATGGACGATGCCCGTACCCTCTTCCTCGCCGACCTCGTCCCAGGCGACGACCCGGTGGACGTACGGGAAGGAGCCGTCCTCGGCTGACC
>JBBSGX010000015.1:0-23406 GCA_038253685.1 Candidatus Limnocylindrales bacterium
CGAGGGTGGTTCTGCCCTCGTTCTTCCGCTGCTCGACAAGTCCCGACCGATCGGCGGTCTCTACTACCGCTTCACCGACGCGCGGACGTTTGGCCCCGAAGATCGCGACTACCTGATGGCCCTGGGCCGCCTGTGCGCGGCCGCATTGGAACGTGCACGCCTCCACGATCTCGAGCGCCGGACCGGCCAGCGAGCGGCATTCCTGGCCGAGGCAAGTGCCACGCTGGCTGCCTCGCTGGACTTTGAGGCCACGGTCAGGCAGGTGGCTGAACTCAGTGTGCCGGCCATCGCGGACTACTGCTCCGTCCACCTCCTGGAGCCTGACCGCTCCATTCGAACGCTCGCGCTCGCGCTCGCGCTCGCGGGCGCGCCTCCGGGCCTCGCCGCGGCGCAGCACTTTCTCGATCTCGCGCCACCCTTGATCACAGACCATGGCGGCATCGGCGCGGTGATCCGCGAAGGGCGTTCCCTTATCGTGGACCGAGTGACCGACGAGATGTTCGTGGCCGGCATCGAGGACCCTGCCGTGCTCCAGGCCGCGCGGGATCTGGATGCCCATGCGCACCTCAGCATGCCGCTGACGGTGGGGGCCCACACCATTGGGGCGCTGGCGCTCACGACGACCAAGTTCTCCGGTCGAGGCTTCGAGCCCGACGACCTGGTGCTGGCGAGCGAGCTCGCCTCGCGAGCGGCGCTGGCGATCGACAACGCTCGCCTCTACTCCGCGCTGGCTGGGCGCGCGACGCAGCAGGCCGCTGTCGCCCGATTGGGGCAGCTTGCCCTGACCGAGTTGGAGCTGAGCCATTGTTCGAGGCAACGGTTGGCGAGCTGACCACGGTGCTCGAGGTGGAGCTGGCCAAGGTGCTGGAGCTCGAGCCGGAGCACGACCGATTCCGCCTCACAGCCGGCGCAGGTTGGCGGCCCGGGCTGGTTGGGGCCGCCACCGTGCCAGCCGGCCTCGAATCCCAGGCCGGGTTCACCCTGCTGGTTGGCGGCCCCGTCGTGGTCGAGGATCTCGCGTCGGAGACCCGTTTCAAAGCTCCGCCGCTCCTGGTGGAGCACAGGGCCATCAGCGGAATGAGCGCGGTCATACCCGGAAGGGTGGGGCGGCCCTGGGGCGTCCTCGGCGTCCATTCAACCCGGCGCCGGCCCTTCACGAAGGAGGACGCGAACTTCCTCGTGGCGGTGACCAACCTCCTCGCCGGCGCCATCGAGCGGCGTCGGCGCCTCGATGAGGAGCGTCAGGCGCAGGACATCAATCGGGCATTCATCGGCGTGGTGTCGCACGAGTTGCGAACGCCCATCACCACGATCTACGGCGGCGCGAAGATGCTTCGGGCCTTGAACCTGGACGATGCCGACCGAGCCTCGATCGTGGCCGACGTCGAGGCCGATGCCGAGCGCCTGTACCGGCTCACCGAGGACCTCCTCGTGATGACCCGTCTCGAGCGCCACGATCTCGAGGTCGTGCGGGAACCGGTGCTCCTCAGCCGGCTCGTCGAGCGGGTCGTCGCGTCCGAGGAGAAACGCTGGCCGCTCATCAAGGTTCGTCTGCGTGTTCCGCGGGAGCTCGAGCCGGTGGTCGGCGAGGACAACTACGTGGAGCAGGTGGTCCGCAACCTGCTGGCCAACGCCGCGAAATGCAGCCCGAACGGGGCGACCGTCGAGGTGTCAGCAGAACGGCAGGGCAGCGAGGTCAGCGTGCGCGTGCTGGACAGAGGGCCGGGCATCCGCGGCGAGGATCCGGATCGCCTCTTCTCGCTCTTCTACCGGGCGCCGGCCACGGCGCCACAGGCAAGTGGAGCCGGCATCGGGCTGTTCGTGTGTGACCAGCTTGTCCGTGCCATGGGCGGTCGGCTGTGGGCAAAGGCGCGCGAAGGCGGAGGCTCCGAATTCGGGTTCGCCCTGCGCTCCTATCCGGACGACGAGGAGGTCGCAACGTCGAACGAGGGTGCCAATGGCACGTCCTCTGAGCCAGATGGGTTACCGGTGAAGGCCAAGACCAGGCGGAGGGCTGCGCCACGACCTCCCAGGTCAACGGCGGGAACCCGGACGACATACGGAGCCTGAGGCTGGCATAGCCGCGGTCAGCTCAGTTGAGGATGAGATAGCCGATCAGCGTGTCCGTCGGCGCAGGCTTGTTGAGGTGCACGGTGAAGATGTCTGTGCCTGGAACGACGGCCTGGATCCCGGCCCCCGCGTCACCAGCGACATGCAGACCTCCCTGGGGTTGGGGCTCCGGTCGAGTTTCAGCCTGTCAAGTATCGAACTCTCCGTCCGCGGTCGAGGCGTTACCTTCATGCGTCGTGTGCGGACGTGGGCCACAGCGCGCGACGTGTCCCGGCGCGTCGCCATGCGTCCTACGAACCGAGAGGGCTGGGGTGGCCTACGGGGCTTGAACCCGTAACCTTCGGAGCCACAATCCGATGCTCTGCCAGTTGAGCTAAGGCCACCACGATATCGGCCAATTTCATGCTCAGGTTGAGCATCTGACTCGGAATCGACCGGCTCTGGACTTGAGCACAACGGTGGTTGAGAGCATGACCCGGCGACTGTCGCGGCCGAACCATGGAGCGTCGACACCGGTTGCGAGCAACCCCTCGAGCGACCGACATGGTACCCGACGTCACGTCGGCCCCGGCTAGCAGGCACGATGCCCTGCGACGGCGCCTGGCCGGCCGATCGCGTCGAGGTCTTCCGGCCGTTGGCTCGCAGCGGGGACCCCCGCGTAGCAGCGACCGCGATTCGGTCACCCAGGAATGGTCGATCGCCGATGCGCTCCGCGGTCTCGTGGCCGCGAGCCACGTGTCACGAGCCGTCAGCTCTCGGCAGCCTCGGGCGCGGTGAGAGGCACGGCGGCCCCGAAGGCGCCGCGGGCGCGCAGTTCGGAGCGGCTCGAGGCGTCGTAGCCCAGGCCGTCGAGGATGGCGTCCGAGTCGCCTCCCAGCTTCGGCGCGGCGTGGTACTCGGCGGAGAAGCGGCCCAGCTTGAGTGGGAGTCCGACGGAGCGGACGCGCCCGAAGACGTCGTGCGGGTACTCCGCGAGCATGTCGCGATCCTGGAGTCCCTCGAGTGCCTCCTCCAGCGACCGCACGCGAGCCACCGGAACCACGCCGCGGAGAATCTCGACCCATTCGCTCGCCGGCCGCTCTGCGAAGCGCGCGCCGAGGATGCGCAACAGCTCCGACCGGTTCTGGCGACGTGCCTCGAACGAGGAGAAGCGAGCATCCCGCGCCAGCTCGGGCAGCGCAATTGCCTGCACGAGCGCCACGAAGAACTTCTCCTTCGGGCAGGCCAGCGCGATGTGGCCTTCCGCGGTCGCGAAGAACTGGAACGGCACGACTGACGGATGGGCGGACAGCCGATGGCGTTCCGTCACGAAGCCTGACGAGAGGTACCACGTGGCGGGGTAGCTCAGCATCGCCAGCGCCGAGTCGTACAGATTGGTGTCGACATCCCTGCCGAGGCCGGTGCGCTGCGCATCGAAGAGCGCGACCATCAGTCCAAGCATCGCCGTCAGGCCACAGATGTAGTCGGCCAGGGAGAGGCCGCTCTTGGTGGGCGGGTCGTCCGGGCCGCCGGTGAGCGAGGCCCAGCCGGCCTCGGCCTGGATCAGGGCGTCGTAGCCCGGCAACCGGGCGAGCGCGCCGGTGCGCCCGTAGCCGGTCAGCGCAACGCACACGATCTTCGGATTGAGATGCCGGAGTTGCTCGTACGTCAGCCCCAGCCGCTCGGGCTGATCGCCCCGCAGGTTCGAGAAGACGGCATCGGCGGAGGCGATGAGGCGCTCGAAGACCTCGCGGCCGGCCGGATTCTTGAGATCGAGCGAGAGGCTCCGCTTGTTGCGGTTGAAGGCCTCGAAGAAGAGCGAGTCCGTCGCCTCCTGGCCGGGTGGGATGTAGCGCGAGACGTCGCCACCCACGCCGGGGTCCTCGATCTTGATGACCTCCGCGCCGAGGTCTGCCAGGTAGAGCGTGCCGAATGGTCCCGCTCCGTACTGCTCCACGGCGATGATGCGCACCCCACGCAGCGGCGCCCTATGCGTTGCGGTCGGCGGAGGCGCTGGGCCGTCAGCCTCCAAGGGCCTCAGTCCGTGGTCCGGCGGTCGACCGTGTACCGGTCGACATAGTCCCAGTCGAGCTCGATACCGAAGCCCGGACCGTCCGGCAGCCGGTAGCGCCCCTCGCTGATGCGCGTGTGCAGGTCGCCGATGTTCCAGAAGAACGGGTCGCGTTCCTCGTCGAAGCACTCCACGAACGTGTGCCGCGGCACGCTGGCGAGGAGGTGCGCGGAGATCTGTGGCTCCTCGTGGTGGCCCATCTCGACACCGAATGCTGCGCACAGGCCCGCGGCCCGCCGCCAGACGGTCGGCCCACCTGCCCACGAGGCGTCGAAGTTGGAGACATCGATGGCACCGTCGACGACCAGGTCCCGCAGGCCGCTCAGGGTCGTCTCGCTCTGGCCCGCTGCAACCGGGATCCCGGTCTGCATGCGGACGTCGCGCATCCAGCGCCGGTCGTTGGTCCAGCGGCAGGGCTCCTCGAACCAGCGGATGTTGAGTCCGTTGACGCGACGCCCGAACTCGACGGCCTGCGTCCGGTCATAGCCCTGGTTGGCGTCGACCATGATCGCGAAGTCGTCGCCGGCGGCTTCGCGCGCGGCCGCCACGCGCACCGCGTCCGCGGCGGGGGTCCGGCCGCCGACCTTGAACTTCACGCCGGCAAAGCCCATCGACACATACCGGGCGATGAGCTCTCTGGTCTGGTCGAGATCGAGATGGTAATACCCGCCGATCACGCTCATGGGGAGCGAGTCGGTCACCGATCCCCAGAGGCGATGCAGCGGCAGCCCGACGGCCCTGCCGAAAACGTCCCAGATGGCCGAGTCCATGCAGGCGATGGCCTGGAGCGACAGGCCGCGGTCGCGCAGGATGTTGTTGGTCGATGGCTCCATGGCCAGCCAGGCGCCTTCGGGGTCTGTGGCCGTGAGACCGATCAGACGGGGCGCGAGCTCGTCGTGGATGATGCCGATGATGAGCGCCTGCTCGTCGTCGGTGTCGCCGTTGTACACCTCGCTGACGAGACCGTCCGTGGTGAACAGCCGGGTCACGATGGTGCAGCGGTTGGTCATCGAATAGGCACTGCCGGAGAACCTGCGCGCCAGCGGTGCGCGCATGGCGACCGTCTCGATGCGCTCGATCCGCAACGACTGGCGATCGATTTCCGGCCTGACGGCAACACCGTGCCCGGCCGCTCCCGTCATGGGCCGACCTGCGCCCGGGCCACTTCGGCGATCCGCTCGGCCGACGGCAGCACGGCGTCCTCGAGCGGCGGGCTGTACGGGATCAACACGTCGTGGGGCAGGCTTACCGCTCGGGGTGCCGCTCGCCATGGCATGCCATCCTGGGCCAGCTGGCTGATGACGCTCGCGCCCCAGCCGCCCTCGTGCCACTGCTCCTCGGCGATCAGGAGGCGCCCGGTCCTGCGGACCGAGGCGGAGACCGTGTCCAAGTCGAGCGGCCGCACCCAGCGCAGGTCGATGACTTCCGCGTCGATGCCGTCGGCCGCGAGCAGTTCAGCCGCGGCCAGGGAGCGCTCCACCATCAACAATGTGGCCAGGATGGTCACGTCGCTGCCCTCGCGCAGGACAGCCGCCCGGCCCAGCTCGGCGACCGCGCCGCGACGAACCAGGCCCTTGCGGCCGTAGAGGCCTTTGTGCTCGTGGAAGAGGACGGGGTTGTTCTCACGGATGGCTGCGCGCAGCAGCTCGTAGGCGGAACCCGGCGACGATGCGGTCACCACCCGAAGGCCCGGCTGCGCCATGTACCAGCTCTCGCCCGTGGCGCTGTGCTGGGTGCCGAATCGACCGGTCCCGCCGCTCACCACGCGGACCGTGACAGGAACCGCGAACTGCCCGCCGGACATGTAGCGGTACTTCGGCAGCTGGTTGACGATGGCGTCACCGGCCGTTGGCAGGAAGTCCGCGAACATGATCTCGACGACCGGCCGCAGGCCGCTGACCGACATGCCCAGCGCAACGCCCATGAATCCGTTCTCGCAGATCGGTGTGTTGATGACCCGCCTCCCGTATTTCTCGGGCAGGCCCGCATTGGTCTTGAAGACGCCGCCGTCGGACGTGACGTCCTCGCCCATCAGGATCACCGAGTCGTCGGCCGCCATCTCATCGTCGAGCGCCGCGTTGATGGCGTCGCGATAGGTCAGCTCGGTCTCGCTGAACCCGGACTCCGCGGGCGCGGCTTCAGCCAGCGTAGACATAGCCGCGGGTCTCCTCGAGCGTGGGATACGGGGACTCGGCGGCGCGCTCGGCCGCGGCATCGATGTCGGCCTGCGCCTGCTCCCGCAGCGCGGTCTGATCAGGGTCGTTCAGCTTGCCCTCGGCCTTGAGCTTGGCGCCCAGCAGGTCGATCGGGTCGCGCGACTTCCAGAAGTCGAGCTCGCCCTCGGGCCGGTACTTGGCAGGGTCCGAGCGCGAGTGGCCGCGATAGCGGTAGGTCTTCATCTCGAGCAGGCTCGGGCCGCCACCGCCGCGTGCCCGTTCGACGGCCTCGCTCACGGCAGCGTGGACGGCGTCGACGTCCTGCCCGTCCACCACCACGCCGGGCATTCCATACGGATCGGCGCGACGAGCCAGGTCGTCGATGGGCGTGGTCGTGCGCAGCGGGCTGTATTCGCCGTACAGGTTGTTGGTGATGAGGAAGACGACCGGCGCGTTCCAGACCGAGGCCATGTTGAGCGCCTCGTGGAAGGTGCCGATGTTCGTGGCGCCGTCACCGAAGAAACTGAGCGCGACGCGCGGCTCATCGCGCAGCTTGAAGGCCATCGCAGCCCCGACGGCAATGGGCAGCCCCGCACCCACGATGGCATTGGCGCCGATATTCCCCTTCTTCGTGTCGATGAGGTGCATCGAGCCCCCGACGCCCCCCGAGCAGCCGGCCACGCGGCCCATCAGTTCGGCAAATGCCGTTTCCGGCGCCATGCCCAGCGCCAGCGCCTCCCCGTGGCCCCGGTAGGTGTTGGTCTGGACATCCCTTGGCCGCATGGCGGCGATGGCCCCGACCGAGACGGCCTCCTGGCCCTGGCACAGGTGCGTGGTGCCCTGGATCAGGCCGCCCATGAAGAGCTCCTGCACCTTGTCCTCGAAGAGCCGGATCTCGACCATCTGGCGGTACCAGCGGACCCGCCGGTCGGCGCCCACCGCGTCTTCAGCCATCGCCCGTCCTGCCCTCCCCGGCACGCTTGTTCCCCGCATCGGTACCGTTTCCAGATACGATTACGCATGTTCGCATCGGCGGCCCGGAAACGTCAACCGGCAGGGGAGCAATGCTCACCATCGAGTCCATTGAGACGATCCCGCTCCGCGTCCCGCTGCCCTTCACGTACTCGGGCAGCTACTACCGCATGCGCAACCGCTGCACGATCATCACGCGGGTCCGGACCGCCGAGGGCATCGTCGGCGAGGCCTACACCGCCGACGAGGACGAGCCGCTCCAATCGGAGATCCGGAAGATCCTGCACGAGGAGATCGTTCCCCGTCTCGTCGGGGAGGACGCCATGGCGGTGGAACGCTGCTGGGAGCGGATGCTGCCCGTTACCTTCGACCAGCTGCGCCCGCGCTGGTACGCCATGCAGGCCATCGCCTGCGCGGACACGGCCATCTGGGACGCGGTCGGCAAGGCGCTCGGCCAGCCGCTGTGGCGGCTGTGGGGCGGTTATCGCTCGTCGCTGCCGATGATCGGGATCGGGGGCTACTACATTCCCGACACGGAGGAGGCGAAGAAGCAGGAAGTCGAGCGCGAGATCGACTTCTTCCAGGGCGAGCACGGCATGGTGGGCATGAAGTTCAAGGTCGGGGCGCGCCCGCCGGCCGAGGACGCGGCGCGCCTGCGCCGTGCGCGACGGCACTCGGGCGAGAACTTCCTGTTCATGGTCGATGCCAACCAGGGCTACACCGTCGGCGAGGCGCTGACATTTCTGGCGGCCGTCCGCGCCGAGGGCATCGAGGTGCGCTGGTTCGAGGAGCCGACCCGCTGGCATGCCGATTTCCGGGGCCTGCGCGATGTGCGCCTGCGCGGCAACGTGAACGTGGCTGCCGGCCAGAGCGAGATCAGCCGTGTCGGGATGCGCGAAATGATGGCCGCCGGCGCCATCGACGTGTCCAACTACGACTCGTCGTGGGGCGGCGGCCCCACCGAATGGCGCCGCGTGGCCGCACTGGCGCTTGCCTTCGACGTGATGCTCGGCCACCACGAGGAGGCGCAGGTGGGTTCGCATCTGCTTGCGTCGCAGCCGCACGGCACGTACGTGGAGGCATTCTCGCCGGCCCGCGATCCCATCTTCTGGCAGATGCTGGCGAACCGGCCGCCGCTCGTGGATGGGCACTTCCCGCTGCCGGAGGCCCCCGGTCTTGGATGGGAGCTGGACGCGGCCTTCATCGAGCGATACCGCACCGATCGCTGATCCGGACTGGGTCGGCGCCGATCCCGCCTGTGCTACGGTTCTGCAACCGTTACCGGAACGTCCTTGCGTGTGGCCCATGCGAGACCGTTCCGGCCCAGAGGTGACCGTGTCTGACATGTTCGGCGGGGACGGATCGTCGGGAGCACGCCGCAGGGCGAGCATGCGCGAGGTGGCGGACCTCGCCGACGTCGCCATCTCCTCCGTCTCGAGGGTCCTGTCGGGCCATCCCGATGTGAGCGCGCCGATGCGCGAGCGCGTCCTCGCCGCCGTCACGCAGCTCGAATACGAGCCCGATTTCCTGGCGCAGAGCCTGCGGCGCGGCATGACGTTGTCCGTCGGCTTCATCCTGGCCGACATCTCAAACCCGCTGATGGCGGACATCGTGCTCGGCGCCGAGGCCGCCCTTCGCGGCGCCGGCTACTCGCTCCTGCTCATGAATTCCGAGAATGACCCGCTCCTCGATGCGACCCACATCCGCTTCTTCCAGAGCCGGCGTGTTGACGGCATGATCCTGTCGCTCGCAAGCGAGCAGGACCCGGCGACCCTCGAGATGCTGCGCCAGGTGGACGTGCCCATCGTCGTCGTCGACCGCCGGCTGCCGCCAGAGATCAGGGCGAGCGCCGCGGTCAACGACCACGCCGCGGGCATGGCCGCCGCCGTGCGTCACCTCATCGCCGTGGGGCACCGGCGGATCGCGCTGATCACCGGTTCGGTCGAGACGCTGCCCGGCCGCGAGCGCATGAACGCGATGCGGCGTGTGATCGAGGCGCAGTCGGAACAGGTCGACCCGATCTACCTTCCGGGGTCCTTCTCGGAGGAGCACGGCGAGGCGGCGACCCGGCAGCTGCTCGACCGGTCCTTCCCCCCCACCGCGATCATCTGCGGCGGCAACCAGTTGCTGGTGGGCTGCCTGCGCGTCTGCCAGGAGCGCGGAGTGGAGGTCGGAGCGGACGTCTCCATCGTCAGCACCGACGACATTCCCCTGAGTGAGCTCTACCAGCCGCCCATCGCCTCGATCGCGCGCGACACCGTCGGGCTGGGGCGCACGGCCGCCGAGCTCCTTCTGCGGCGCCTGACCCAGGACTCGGGCCCGGAAACGGTCGTCCTCCCCACCGTGTTCACGCCGCGGCCCTCGGCCGCCCCGCCCCCGGAGCGGAGAGACGGCTCGCCATCGAGGGCGGGCTGAAGGCAGGTTCCGCGGCCGCTCGACGCGCGCTTGCCACGGTCGATAGAGCGGGTCGCAAAGCATTCCAGAAACGTTGACAACCGGAGAGACGGTGGGGATACTGGCCCCCCGCCGGCTGGACGAGGTGTCGGTCCCGCCCGCGAGTTGGAGGAGGATCACCCCGATGCGGACAGGACCGCGGCCGATTACGGCCGTCCTTGCGACGTTGAGCCTGGCTATCGTGGGCTGCGGTGGAGCAGCCCCGGCCACGGCGCCCCCGACCACCGCGGCCACGGCGGCTCCCCCGGCGGCCACCGTCGCCGCGACGACGGCGGCAGGGCTGCCGTACACGGCCACGCTCAAGGACGGCAGCACCTTCACGCTGAAGAAGACGACGGCCGACAAGCTGGCGGCCGGGACCAAGATCAACTACGTCTTCAGCTACCAGTCACCGAGCATCCCGCTCTTCTCGGCGCAGTACAAGGCCGGCTACGACAAGACCATCGTCGATGCCCAGGCCACCCTGGCGATGAACGGCCAGGCTATCGCGCCGGTGTCGGACAGCGGCATCGACGTCACGGCGCAGATCGCACAGATCGAGGCGCTGACGAACACGGACCAGATCGATTGCCTGTCGATCGAGCCGCCCGACTCGAACGCCTTCACCGCGATCACCAACACGGCCATGACCAAGGGCATCCCCGTCTTCACGGTGGGCGTCACCTCGAATGGCAACGAGTTCACGAACTTCACCCAGGTCCCGGAGAAGGAAGGCACCCAGGCCGCCCAGATCGTGCTGCAGTGGGCCAAGGACAACAACGTCACCCTCAAGACGTTCGCCGTCTCCGGTGGCGACCCGACCGCCTTCTGGGCGCAGGGCCGCATGAAGTTCTTCAAGCAGACGATCATGGCGGCCATGCCGAGCGCCGTTTTCGTGAACGACGAGACCAACGCGCTGGCGACCACCTTCGATGCGGCCAAGACCCTTGACGCGTACAAGGCCTTTCTGGCCGGCAACCCGACCGTCGACTTCATCGAGAACGTCGACATCGGCGCCGAGCATGCCTACCGCGCCATCAAGGAAGCCGCCAAGGAAGGCAAGATTCACACCATCGGCTGGAACGTCAGCCTCGGCGAGCTCGACGCCATCGACGCCGGCACGCAGGTGGCCGCGCTCGACCAGAAGTGGTCCGAGCAGGCCGGGTTCGGTGCCCTCGCCTGTGCCGAGCTCCTCAAGAACGGCAAGGTCCTGCCGAATACGCAGGTGCTGTTGCCGATTACCAAGGCGAACTCGGCCCAGGCACGCGTCGACCTCCAGAAGATCCTCGACAGCAGCAAGTAGCACCGCGGTCGAGAGGCGGAGGGCGGCTGCACCCGTCACTCCGCCTCTCTTCGGTCCGGGTGGCGCGCGTGGCACCATTCCCGAACCTGAATCCACCTGAGTTGACCGAGCGATGACAAGCGAATCCGATCGCCTCCAGTCCCCGACCGTGCCGGCCCGTCCGGACGACCTGCGGGCACGCCTCCGCTTCGTCGGCACGAGCATCGCGAGGATCGGCGGGCTCCTGATCGCGGTTCTCGTGATCGCCGCGATCTTCGCGGTGCTTTCCCAGGGCAGGTTCGTTGGCTTCGCCAACCTGCTTGGTCTGATGCGGGCCATGAGCACCATCGCCATCGTGGGCATGGGTCTGACGCTGGTCATCGTCGTCGGCGAGATCGACCTCTCCTTCGGCGCCCTCTACGGCCTGTGTGCGACGGTCCTCGCGGTGGCCTGGATGGAGCACGGCCTCCCGGTCTACCTGGCCATCGCACTCGCCTTCGCCGTGGCCATCGGCGTCGGACTCTTCAACGCCTTCTTCACGACCGTCGTCAAGGTGCCCTCGTTCATCGCCACGCTGGGCTCGGGAACGCTGATCTTCGGCTTCACCCTGGCCGTCGGACGGACGCAGACGTTAAACCCGGCCTATCCCACGACCGGGCACCCGCTCGATCCGGGAGAGCTGGCCTTCTTCACGGGGCTCAGCAACCAGGCGCTCCCCTTCAACATCCCCGCGCAGGGCCTCTGGATGATCGGAGCGGCCGTGGTCTTCGGCTTCCTGTTGGGGCGCTCGCTCTTCGGCTTCCGGCTCAAGGCCATCGGCGGCAACGCCCAGGCCGCCGTCCTCGCTCGACTGCCGGTGCGCAAATACAAGTTCGTGGCTTTCATCCTGTGCGGCGTCATGGCCTGCCTCGCCTCCGTGCTCGACTTCGCCTTCGTCGGGTCAGCCTCGCCGAGCGGTGGCAGCTCGCTGCTCTTCCCGGTCTTCGCCGCGGTCATCATCGGCGGCGCCAGCCTGTCCGGCGGCCGCGGCACGATCATCGGCACGCTCACCGGGGCATTGTTGCTGGCCATCCTCACGAACGGCCTGGCGGTGCTGAACGCGGGCACGTTCGCCCAGCAGATGCTGCTTGGCACGGTGACCATCGGCGCGGTCGTGCTGGACCAGTTGACGAGGCGTTTCCGCAGGTGAGCGGGCCGCTCGGGGCCGGGGACCCCGTCGAGATCACGGCCGGGCCGCCGGCAACGCAGCCCGCGCCGGGCGGCGTCAGCCTGCGGGGCATTTCGAAGCGCTACGGCGACACGATCGCGCTCGACGGCCTGGACCTGGACGCCCGGCCGGGGGAGATCCTCGGCCTTGCCGGCCCGAACGGGGCGGGCAAGAGCACGATGGTCAAGATCCTGGCGGGCGAAATCGTTGCGGACGAGGGCGAGATCCAGCTCGACGGGCTGGCCTGGCAACCGACGCTCGACCGCGATAGGGTCGCGGCGGTCCACCAGGAGCCGCAGCTCTTTCCCAACATGTCCGTTGGCGACAATCTGCTGGTCGGGCGCGAGGACACGCGGTTTCTGCGGCCCCGGCTCGACCCCGCCGAGCGGGCACTCATGTCCGACCTTGCCATCGCCGAGTTCGCCGACCGAAGGCTCGGCACCGTACCGCTCGCCGTCCAGCAGCGCACCGAGATCTGTCGAGCGCTGGCGCGCGACGCCCGCGTGTTCCTCTTCGACGAACCGAACTCGGCGCTCACGCCCGACGAATCGCGCGACCTCTTCCGCCGCATCCACGTGCTCGCCAAGGCGGGCAAGGTGGTGATCCTCGTTTCGCATCGCCTCGCGGAGCTGGTGGCGCACTGCGATCGGGTGGCCATCATCCTCGACGGCCGCCGTGCGGCGCTGCTCGAGGGCGAGGCGCTCACCCAGGAAGCGATCGCCTCGGAGCTGGTGGTCGGCCAGGCGACGCGCGACGCGAGAGATGCGGTTCGCGGCGAGGCCGCGGAGGAGCGGCCCACGGCCCTCAGGCTGACCGGCTGGGATCACCAGGACGGGGAGTTTGCCGCCGTCGACCTGCACCTGCGCATCGGCGACATCGTGGCGCTGGTGGGTGTCGAGGGATCCGGCGCCCGCGAGCTGGTGCGGTCGATGGCCGGCTTCGAACCGGCCAGTGGGCAGATCGAGGTCAGTGGACGGCCCGGCCCGGCCGGGATCGCCTCCGACACCGCCTTCGTCTCGGCCGATCGCCAGCAGAGCCTCTTCTCGAACTTCACGGTGCGCGACAACGTCGTGTCGCGGCTCGGCAGGGAGATCGCGGGGGTGGCCGGCGCGCTCCGTCGGAGGCGGATGTCGCGCATTGCCGAAGCGGCGCGCGAGAAGTTCCAGATCCGCGCGAGCTCGCTGAACCTGCCGGTGCGATCGCTCTCGGGCGGCAACCAGCAGAAAGTGGCCATCGCGGCCGCGATCGTGAAGCGGCCCGAGGTGCTCGTCCTCGAGGAGCCGACGCGCGGCGTCGACATCGGGGCCAAGGCCGAGATCTACCGGCTCATGCGCGAGTACGCACAGGACGGGCACGCGCTGATCATCTACTGCACCGAGGTGCCCGAGGTATTCGAGGTCGCGGACCTCGTCTACGTGGTCGCCGACGGCCGCCTGTCCGATCCGATCGTGGTCATGGCGCAGCCTGACGTCGAGGCGCTGGCCCGGGCGATCACGCGCCTCGAGCGCCACTCCACGCAGCCGGCCGCCGCGTAGCTCCGCAGAGGCGAAGCCCAGGCTCAGGCGTCCACGCGGGCCACGGCGAACGGGCCCAGATCCAGCGACAGGCGCCCGCCCTCGACGTCGACCGCGGCTCCAGGGGTGGCGCGCCAGCCGGCCGGGTCGGGCAGGGCCGAGGCGCACGCGGCCTCGTCGAGGAGGCGCACCCGGGCGACGGCCGCGCCCTCGAGCCCGGCCAGCACCGCCCGCTGGGGCTCGGGCGTGACGTTGGCCACGAGCGCGTGACGCTGCCCGCCGGCATCGATGGCCAGCGCCACGACCCGCAGCGCATCGCTCGAGGCCACGTCGCGCAGGGTTCCGTCCCGCCATTCGGCGACGTCCGCGAAGGCGTGGTACATCGGGAAGACCTGGCCCGGCTGCGACGGAAAGCGCTCCGGCATTGGCGATCCGGCGTCGGTCTCGATCACGCCCCGCCAGCCGGTCGTCTCGTACCAGGTCACCGCCGCCGCGCCGCTCGCGGAAAGTGCCGCGATGCTGCCGACGGTCCAGGCCGCGCCGAGCAGCGAGGACTGTCGAACGTCGACCGGCGGCGGCAGGTCCCCCGGTCCTGCGGGGCCGGCCGGGTAGGGCCCGAAGCGCGTGGCGATGGTGACCGGCGAGACCACGATGGCGCGATCTCCCGAGAAGGATCGCGCCATGGCCACGACCTCCGACTGCCCGGCCAGGTTCTCGACGATCGACCAGTCGTCTGCGGCGTGCACGGCGGGGCTCAGCGCGAAGCAGACCCCGGTCAGCTCGGGCCAGGCGGGCCGGTCGCGATTGATGTCGGCGAAGTTCTGGTTGGTGCCGCCCGCGAAGACGACCTTCCCGACGACCGGCTCGATCTGGCGCCGGACCAGGCCGACGAGGGGCGCAGGCGTCGTGGTCACGAAGGCGCTGAAGCCGTCCGCGGCCGCGTAGACGAGCACGCGCGCGACGGAAACGCCTGCCGCGCCGAGCCGCGTGGCCAGGTCCGACAGGGCCGCCGCCTGCGACTCGTCGGCATGCAGCGCCAGCTCGAGCCGGCACCCGAGTGCCCGCGCGTCCGCCGCGGCACGCTCCAGGACGGCCGGATATCCATCCTCGCCGAGGTGCAGGTCCACGCGCAGATGCGCCGGACGGAGCTGGCGCAGGTGATCGGCCTCCGCGCTCGACAGCGGCGCATCGTGGCTGGGCATGCCGAAACCGACGGCCGGCAGGCGGCGGTCGCTCGGAGCTTCAAGGCTGACCACTACATCGGCTGGCGGCGAAGGTGCGGATTGCCGGCCCCGAAAGCCGATGCGCAGCACCTGCCGGATGCGCTGGCCGGGCGTCGAATCGAAGGGGAAGCCCAGGGCCAGCGGCGTGCCGTAGGACTTGAAGTTGGCGTCGGTCCAGTTGCGGTGGTCCTGTAGCTCGAGCAGGTCGCCCTCGAGGGCCACGGTCGCTTCCGTGCCGTCCGCGACCTCGATCGCGATCTCCGAGTACGGATCGAACATGCCGGAGAGCGTGCCGTCGACGATGCGTTGCGGGTCGATGGCGCGCGGCAGGGTCCCGCGCAGCTCACCCTTGGCTGTGCTTGCCCGATACGGCCGCTCGACCGCGCCCTCGAGCGCGTGGTGGGCGTTGAAGCCGATCTTGCTGTACTTGAAGCTGCCTTCGCAGGCTCCATCCATCTCGTAGATTATGGTCCCGTCGGGCGCGCCGCGGATCGTGCCGTTCCAGCTGAAGGCGATGTCCTCGTGCCGGTGCGCGGCGCGGAAGGTGACCTCGAAGCGGTCCGAGCCAGCATCGATCGACAGGTCCGAGATCGTCGCCGGGATGGTGTTCCAGGGCGCGTCGCGGACGGCGACGTAGACGCGCTGGACAAGCTCCGTGTCACCCAGGCGCACGTGGCGCAGGTCGACGCCATCCAAAATCGCGGTCAGCGGGCCCGCGTGCAGTTCGGGCCGGTCGGCGGGCGGCTCGTCCCGCCCGTACCAGATGGCATACCTCGCGGCCTCTGTCATCGCGCGACCTCCAGCTCGTGCCACGTCAGTACATCACCAGGCCGCCGGTGAAGTTGATGGCCTGGCCGGTCATGTATGCCGCCGCGTCGCTGAGCAGGAACCAGATGACCCCGGCGCATTCATCCGGTGACGACGTGCGTCCGAGCGGGATGAGCCCTTTCCGGGCCTCGGTGAGTTCCTCGACCGTCGTGCCGCGCGCGGCGGCCATGCCGGCCAGCACGAACTCCTGCATCGGCGTGTCGACGATGCCGGGGCAGATAGCGTTGACACGGACGTTGCGTGGCGCGAGCGCGTAGGCGAACGAGCGGGTGATGCCGAGGACGGCGGCCTTGGTGGTCGAGTACGGCGCCACCTCCACCGAGTTCGCCAGCTTGGCGGAGCTCGACGAGAGGTTCACGATCGCGCCGCCCGGCCGGATGTGCTGGCCCAGGGCCTGGCACAGGAAGAAGGTGCCCTCGACGTTCACGGCATAGATCCGCCGCCAGTCCTCGAGCGTAACGTCCCAGATCGGTTTCACGAAGAGGATCCCCGCGGCGTTGACCACGTAGTCGATCTCACCGGCGGCCGCCACGATGCGCTCCCGGTCGGCTGGTTCCGCGACGCTCCCCACGAGCGTCTCCGCGCCCTCGCCGGCAAGGGAGGCAAGGCCTTCGGCGTTGAGGTCGACCGCGAGTACGGTCGCCCCCTCGTGCAGCAGCCGTCGCGCAGCGGCATGGCCGATGCCGCTTGCGGCACCGGTGACGACGGCTCGGCGCCCGTCCGCATCACCCACGAGTTCCCTCCATCTGCACGGCTTCTCGAGGCCGTATCCTCAACCGGAAACGGTTTCATCCTGCGGCATCCGGCCACCGTCGACAAGTCCGCAGGGGCTACGGAGGCGCACCTTGAGCGGCAATCGATTCGATGGCCAGGTGGTGGTCGTCACCGGCGGCGCTCGTGGCATCGGCGAGGCGATCATCCGCACATTCGTGGGCGAGGGCGCACGCGCCGTCTCGATCGACCTCGGTGAGCCGGACGAATCGGTGGAGCGCACCCGTTACCTCGCCGCGGACGTGGCGGATCTCGATGCCGTCAAGGCGGCCTTCGCGGACGTGGAGGCGACCGAAGGCAGGGTCGACGTCCTCGTCAACAACGCCGGCATCCAGCGCGTGGCGCTGACCGAGGCCTTCGACCCGCAGATATGGCGGCAGGTCGTCGACGTGCACCTCTTCGGGACGTATCACTGCAGTGCCGAGGCGCTGCGGATCATGAAGCCGCAGCGGCGCGGCTCGATCATCTCGATCTCGTCGGTGGCCTCGCTCATCGCGCTGCCGGGACGCGGGCCCTATTCCGCGTCGAAGGCGGCAATCTCCGCGCTGACCCGTGTGATGGCCGTCGAGGTCGCCGAGCTGGGCATCCGCGTCAATGCCATCGCCCCGGGGTCGACCCGCACGAAGCTCGTCGAACAGGGTTTCCTCGACGGCTCGTTGAGCGAGGCCAGCATCACCTCCGAGATCCCGATGCGCCGTCTCGCGACCACCGACGAGATCGCGGGCGTGGTCCGCTTCCTCGCCAGCGATGAGGCGTCGTACATCACCGGCCAGACCATTGTCGTCGACGGCGGCTGGACGATCCAGGGCATTCACGAACGACCCGACTGGCTCTCGGGGTAGAGGAGGGGCCTGCTTGCCTCAGGCCGGCTGACGGTCCAGCGTCGCGACCGACTCCAGGACCCCGCTCCGGGCGGAGCGGTACGCAGCGTCCAGGATCTCGACGGTCCGAGCGCCGAGCTCGGCCGGGGAGTTGTTGGCGGGATCGCGCCCGAGGCCCGCGTCGACCACGGCATCGATCGGGCCGCGGCAGTCGTAGAGACCCGCGTCGGCCTCCAGGGCCACGCGCACGTCGTCCTCCGGCCCGCGATAGCGCCACAGGATGTTGTCCCGCAGGTCCAGGTGGAACTGGCCGCGCGAACCGATCGCCCGGACCTCCACGGCGTGTCGATTGCCGGCGCCGCCCAGGTGGCTGGAGCCGCCCGCCATCGTGCCGATCGCGCCGTTCGTGAAGCGCAGTGCCACCGCGTCGTGCAGCTCCACCTTGGCCTTGAGCGGCGCCGACATGAGCGCGAAGACATCCTGCCCGCGCAGGTCGGTCAACCACAGCGCTACGCCGAGGAGGTGCGTCAGCTGCGCCTGGCCGTACCCGCCGCCTGACGTTTCGGGGCGTGACCAGGTGTCCGGCTGGGGGATCGTCTCCGGGTCGGCGCCGGGATAGTCGCCCGTCTCCGAGAGCAGCTCGCGCGTCACCGAATCCATGTGCAGGCTGACCTGCTCGATGTCGCCGATGCCCCCGTCCTCGTGCATCAACCGCTGCGCCTGCACCACCATCGGCCGGTAGTTCCAGCCGTAGGCGACGAGGAGCGAGCGACCGGTCCTGCGAGCGACCTGGTCCAGCTCCCAGGCATCGGCTGGATCGATCGTGAAGGGCTTCTCGCACATGACGTGTGCGCCGGCCTCGAGCGCCGCCCTGGCCTGCTGGAAGTGGTAGCCCGGAGGGCTGCCCACGACCACGATGTCGGGTCGCTCGGCGATCACCTCCTGCCAGTCCGTCGTCGCCTTTTCGAAGCCGAACCTGTCCTTGATCCGGCCAAGCAGCTCGGGGTTGCGCCGGTTGACGATGACGAACTCGACCTCGCCCTGGTCGCGCCGGCGGACGAGGTTGGGGAGGTGGGAGCTGACGGTCCACGAGCCTGCGCCGATGACGCCCAGACGCAGCTTCGCCATGGGTGCGATCCCTCCTGCGGCAGGGCTCCGGGCCACGCTCCCCGGCGCCGCCGGACGTTGACGGTCCGAGTGCCCGGCGACTACGATTGCGACGGGTGGAAACGAGTCTGGAAATGATATCACCCGCCCTTTCCAGGAGTTCCCAACGTCGTGTCGGTTGGCTCCGCGCGGCCGCGAGTGGGCCTTGTGTCCGTCCGCTTCACGCTCTTCGACGCCCAGATGGGACCGGGCTTCGCGGAGCGGATGCGAGCGCACGCGGCGCGCTCGGCGGCGCTGCTCGGTGAAGCCTTCGAGGTGGTCGCAACGCCCATCATCGAAGGCGAGGCGGACGCTGCGGCTGTTGCGAGCCAGCTCTCGGGCGAAGCCCTCGACGCGGTGATCTTCGCCCCCGCCATGGCCGCGCCGCCCGCGTATGCGGCCACCGCCTTCGGCGGCATCTCGGCTCCGGTGGTGATCTGGAACGCGCCCGCGATCCTGCGGCTCCCCGACGACCTGCACCAGGACGAGGCGACCGTCCACTCGACCACCGTCGGGAGCGTCATGTACGCCAACGTCCGGGTGCGCGAGGGCCGGCCGGTACCGGTCGTGACCGCCGCGCACGACGACGCCGCGGCGATCGACCGGCTCATCCGGGTCGTGCGCGCCGTCGCGGCGGCCGGGTCGCTGCGTGGCGCCACGTTTCTGAGGCTCGGCGACCCGATTCCGGGTTATCTCGACGTCGAGGCGACCTCATCAGAGCTGGCGCAGGTCGGTGTGCGTGAGACGGCCCTCGGACGAGACGATTGGGAGGCCGCGGTCGGCAACGTCGCGCCGCAGGAGGCCGCCGAGCTGCTCGCGTCGGTCACGGGCCGTGGCTGGACGGGCGACCCGGGACCCCAGGCCGACTGGAGTGCACGCGTGGCGGTCGCCCTCGGTCGCGCGCTCGACGACACGGGCGCCGTGGGCGGCACGGTCAATTGCCACGGCCCGTGGTTTCGCCAGAGCGAGGCCGTCGGCCTGACGGCCTGCCTGGGCGTCGCCTGCCAGAGCGCTGCCGGCCGTCCGATCTCGTGCACCGGCGACCAGCCGGTGGCCATCGCGTTGTACCTTGCGCGCCGCATCACCGGTGCCGGCCTCTACTGCGAGACCTATGTCCCGGAACAGGCCAGCGGCACCACGCTCGTCGCCGCCGGTGGCGAGGGCGATCCCGCGTGGGCGGATCCTCCCGGGCACGTCCGCCTCGAGGCGAACGATCATTACCCGGGGAAACGCGGCATGGCGACGAGTGTCGCGTTCGACCTCCGCCGCGGACCGGCGACCCTGCTCTCGATGTCGCCGACCTCGGCCGGCTGGGTGCTGGCGTGGGCCACCGGTGACGTCGTCGAGACGCGCTATCACGATATGCGCGGCCCGAACGGGATGTTCCGCTTCGACTCCGCACCCGCCGACGAGGGCATCTCCGGCTGGATCGCCTCCGGGGCCAGCCATCACAACGCCCTGGCCCCCGGCCGGCTCGACGTGGAGGTACCGGCACTGGCCTCAGCTCTCTCGATCCGCGCCGTCCGCGTCTGATCGCAACGCCCATCCCACTGCAGGAGGTCCCGCCCCAATGAGCAAGGTCGCAACGGTCGAGGCGATCCCCGTCAGCTACCCGGAGCCCAACGACTTCAACGCCCTGCGGCATCTCTGCCTGGTCAAGATCACGACCGACGACGGCGTCGTTGGCTGGGGTGAGTCGATCACCCAGTTTCCCGAGGCGAACTTCGCCACCAAGGCCATCATCGAGGGCATGGCCGAGCGGGTCGTTGGCAGGGATCCGCTCGAGAACCACGCGATCTGGCTGGCCATCAAGGACAAGGCGTGGTGGTACGGGTACGGCGGCGGCATCGCCAGCTACGCCGTGAGCGCCATCGACGTCGCCCTCTGGGACATCAAGGGCAAGCTGCTCGACACCCCCGTGGTGAAGCTGCTCGGCGGCCCGGTCCACGAGCGGCTGCCCGCGATCGCCTCGTGCCACGCCCACTACGAGGATATCGGCGCCATGGTCGAGGAGGCCCAGGAGTGGGTCGCGCCAGGCATGCACGGCGTCAAGGTCGGCTTCGGCAAGCGCGGCGACGCGCGACTCGGGTACGAGCACGACCGCGATGTCGAGTACATGCGCCGCATGCGGGAGGGCCTCGGGCCCAAGGCCTGGATCATGATCGACTGCGGCTGGAACGTGAAGTGGGACGTCATGACGGCCGTGCGCCGGACCCAGGCCTTCGAGGAGTACGGCCTGACGTGGATCGAGGAGCCGCTCGGCGCGTGGGACCCAGAGGGCTACGCCAACCTGCGCAGCAAGACCACCACGCTCATCGCGTACGGCGAGAAGGAATGGAACCTGGAGGGCTTCGAGCGGGTGCTGGCGACCGGGACGGTCGACGTCGTTGGCATCGACCCGGGGCGCGCCGAGGGCATCACCGGCTTTCGCCGCGCCGCCGACCGCATCGAGTTCCACCGGCGTCAGGCCAACGCGCACGCCTGGTCCTCGGCCATCTGTTCGGCGGCAAGCCTGGCGATGAGCTTCAGCTCGCCGACCTTCAAGCTCTTCGAGCTCAAGCCGCTGCGCAATCCGATGCAGCACGAGCTGGTGACCGAACCGTTCGAGCACAAGGGCGGCTACATGTACCCGCCCGACAAGCCGGGCCTCGGCATCGAGGTCATCGACGAGGTGGTCGACCGCTACCGCAGCGAGAAGGTGCTGGCGGCGGTCAAGTAGGGTGGCGACAGGTGGAGGCACAGGACGATGGCATGGCAGGTCGGCGCAGGGCTCGAGGGTAAGGGCGTGATCGTGACTGGGGCGGCCGGCGGGATCGGACGGGCGGTCACCCGCGCGTTCGCCACCACCGGCGCGAGGGTCATGGCGGTCGACCTGGACCAGGCCAGGGTGGACGAGGTGGTCGCCGAGCTCCAGGGTGAGGGGCACATCGGTGTGGCTGCCGACCTGACCGACCTCGGCGGGCATGCACGGCTCATCGCGCAGGCTCGCGAGGAGCTGGGCAACCTCTACGTGCTGGCGAGCCTTGCCGCGGTGTTGCGGCGGCGAGGCAGCCTCGCCGAGGTCACGGAGGATGACTGGGACTTCCAGCACAACATCAACCTGAAGGCAGCGTTCTTCCTGTGCCGTGCGGCCGGGGACGCCATGGTGGAGCAGGGCAAGGGCGGCCGGATCATCACGTTCAGCTCGCAGGGCTGGTGGACCGGCGGCTTCGGTGGCTCGGTCGTCTATGCCGCCTCCAAGGGCGGCGTCACCAGCATGACCAGGGGCCTGGCCCGCACCTTCGGCCAGCACCAGATCACCGTCAACGCCGTCTCCCCCGGGCAGGTCCACACGCCGATGCTCATGACGGGCCTCGCCCCGGAGGTCTACGAGAACATGAAGAAGCAGACGCCGCTCGGCTACGTGGCCGAGCCCGAGGAGCTGGCAGGGCCGGTCGTCTTCCTGGCCAGCGACCATGCGCGCTACATCACTGGCTCGACGCTCAACGTCTCGGGCGGCTTCCTGATGTATTGAGGGGCGGACCGAGCGTCACCATGCGAGCCGCCGAGCTCCCCGCTCCCCACGCTCCGCTGAGGCTGGTCGAGCGGCCCATCCCCGAGCCCGGGCCGACCGAGGTGCGCGTGCGCGTCGAGGCCTGCGGCGTCTGCGGCTCGGACGCCTTTCTGCAGAAGGGCGGTTTCGGCGAGAGCGTGCCCTATCCCATCGTTCCCGGGCATGAGGCAGCCGGTCGCGTCGACGCGGTCGGCAGCGCCGTCGCCGGTTTCGCACCGGGTGACCAGGTCGCCCTCTACTACATCACCACCCCCGACGGAGACCCGTGGGCCGCAGCCGGCCGGCCCAACATCAGCCCCCACGTCACGCGCATGGGCGTGGACGTGGACGGGGCCTTCGCCGAGTACGTCCTGCGGCCCCCGGCCGCGCTGATCCGCCCGCCGGCGCCGATCCCGGCGCCGGTCCTGGCCGTGCTCACGGACGCCGTGGCGACTCCGCTGCACGGCCTCAAGCGCATCGCCCACCTGCAGCCTGGCGAGACGCTCGTGGTGCTGGGCATCGGGGGCCTCGGCTCGAGCGCGGTCCAGCTCGGCCATGCCATGGGCGCCCGGGTCATCGCCGTGACGCGGTCCAGGGCCAAACTGGACCTGGCGGTCAAGCTCGGCGCCGATCACGTGGTGCCGGCCGGGGACGGCGACCCGGTGGCGGCTGTCCGGGCACTCACGGGCGGGTACGGCGCGGAGGTTGTGATCCAGTGCGTAGGCGACGCGAGGGTGGACGAGCAGGCCATCGCCATGGGCGGGCCGGCCGGCCGCGTGGTGCTCATCGGCGCCGCGCTGGACCCCTTCAAGGTGCGCGCGGCGGAGATCTTCTGGCGCGAGCTGCAGGTGCTCGGTTCGCGCGGATTCGTGCCCGACGATATCCGCGATGCTATGCACCTCTACCTCGACGGGACGATCTCCGTCGAGCACCTGGTCGGACACGTGCGTCCGCTCGAGGAGGCGAATGAAGCGCTTGACGACCTCAAGGCAGGCCGGGTCCTGCGTTCCGTGCTGACCCCCTGACCGTGCCGCGCGCTCGATCCCGGTCCGCGGAAGCGTGACGCTCGAGGAGGCGACGCCGCCCCGCGCTGACTCCGTTTCATCCACACCCGTGATCGAGATCCGCGAGGACGTGCTCCGTCTCGGGATCGCCTACACGACCGAGAACCGCCGCGAGCTCGGGCTGGTGCTGCCGCAGTCCATCGCCAACATTTCCCTGCCCTCGCTGCGGCGCTACCTGAACGCGCTGGGGCTCCTGCGGGTCAGTGCGGAGCGAGCCACGGCCATCGCCGTCAAGGAGCGGTTGCGAATCCGCGCCGCCGGCGTCGAGGCTACCGCCGCGGGCTTCTGGGCCGCCTCGGCCACGGGTGTTCGCCCCCGAGTGCCGAAGGGGAGGGTA
>JBBSGX010000016.1:0-23280 GCA_038253685.1 Candidatus Limnocylindrales bacterium
CGGCCGAAGCGGTCACCGAGTGCGGCACCGGTCAGCAGCAGCACGGCGAAGGTGAGTGTGTAGGCATTGACGGTCCACTCGAGCCCCTCGAGCGAGGCGTGCAGATCGCTGCGGATGACCGGCAGCGCCATGGTCACCACGAGGTTGTCGAGGGCAACCATCAGCAGGGCGATGGCGGTGATTGCGAAAGTCCAGATGGTCAATCGACGGGACTTCATGCGAAGCGTTCTCCTTCCTCGGTCGGGGGCATCCTGGGTGGGCCTCAGACGCGTGCTAGTGACTGCTAACTACCTTTGCTGACGAAAAAAGGGCGGTCATTCGGGAGTGCCCATGCACCCCTCCTTGAGCGCGACGGCCCAAGGCTCATCGGAGTTGAGGACGTCCATGGAGGCCATGACGTTGAGCAGCATGCCCTTCGCGACGAAGGCAGCCAGGCGCTCGGGCGTGGCGCCGGATGCGGTCTGGATGTCGTCAATCAGCCGGCCGAAGCCCTGCTGCACGATACGTCGCACGTCGGGATCGTCGCAGGCGGCAAAGGCCTGCATCTGCATCCGCAGGCGCCGCTCGTCGCGCACGATCTGGAGATAGGCATCGCCGAGACGCTTCAGCACGTCGATGCTGGGGTCGCCATCCTCGACGGCCGTGCGGAACGACTCGTGTGCAAGCTCGAGGCAGCGCTCAACGGCGGCGAGGAACAGCTCCTTCTTGGTCCCGAAGAGACGAAACAGATAAGGCTGGGAGATTCCCACGCGGTCCGCGATCGTCTCGGTGGACGTGCCATCGAGGCCGGTCTCGGAGAAGGCGTCAAAGGCAGCCTGGATGATCTCTTCGCGGCGTTCCTCGGCGGTGTGACGGAGTCCGACTGCGTTCATGGCGTGAAGTTAGTGGTCACTCACTACTTTGTCAAGCGCCCCGTTTCGGCGGCGCCCGCGCTTCGAGGTGTGGCACGATGCGGGTGATGTCCTTCTTCATCGAGGGCGTGGTCTGGGGTTCGCACAGCGGCTCGGCTCCGTCCCCGTTCGACGCGCTCAACGCGCCGGCACTTGCCGGCTTTCAGGGGAGCCACCCCCTCCACCAGGTCCAGGCCGCCCAGCTGGTGCGCCCGTCCGACGGCGCAATCACCGGAGAGATCGTGCTCGACCATCCGGTCCGCGTCGGCGAAGGCATCGACGGGACCGTCAAGCTGGTCGCGACGCAACGGATCGAGGCACGCGGCGCGGCTCTTCGTCTCGTTGGCCTGCGCCTCGATGAGGAACGCAAGTCCCGGGAGGAACGCGACTCCAAGGGCAACATCGTGCGATCTGAGGAATGGGTCGAGGCCCAGGGCCGGCTGTTCGCCGAGGAGGCGTTCATGGCGCCGGCCATCCCGGCGACCCTCGAGGCCGGCGCGCCGTGGGAGGGGCACTTCTCGGTACCTGCGCCGCCGCTCGGTCCACCGTCTGCCCACCTGGGCGAGTCGATCATCGCCTGGGCGCTGAAGGTGCGGTGGGACGTACCGCACGGCTCCGACCACTTCCTGGCGCTCTACCGGCCGGTGCCGCAGCATCCCGACCTGATGCGGGTGGGGGTCGGCAGGCGGGGCGGCTACAGCCTGATGGCGAGCCTACCGATCGATGACGCCTCGATCAACATCACCTCGCCCGTGCCGGCGCCGTCGGGGACGGAGATCGTCGTCCAGGTGGCGTGGCCGTCGGCGCCCGGCGCGCAGAAGGCACGGATCGAGCTCCATCGCCGCACCAACGCGCCGAACGGGGTCGAGGGACTCATCGCGTCGGTGCAGCTCAGCTCGAGCGATCTGTCGAGTGGGCAGGCCGTGGCGCGCCTTGCCATACCGGCGGGCTCGCCGCCGTCCTTTGACGGAGCCGGACTGGAGAACAGCTACGTGATCCGCGTGCTGGTCGACCGCCGTATGCGTTCCGACCTTGCCATCGAACGGCCCGTAGGCATCGTCTGACGGCAACGGCCAAGCGGACGCCGCCGCGAACGCCGACTCATTTGCGTTTGCGACCGGGCTCCTTTGATGGCAGCGATCGCACGTAGTCGAGGGAGCGCTCGATCCAGCGGGAAAGCGCCGCGCCGTCCTCGAGGACCGCACCCGGCAACACGACGTAGCCGGACTTCGGCCGCCCCGGCATTGGCGAGAAGGGACGAGCGCCTTCGACCTTCATGAGCTCTACCTCGGCCGATTCCGACAGACGCACGAACCAATCCGGACCGAAGAGCCCGACCGCCATGTTGCCGTTGACATAGGCAACAGGGGAGCCGAACGTCTTGCGGACAGGCGCGTCCGGGTACGCGGCCATGACCTCTGCGAACCGCGCCGCGAGGGCCTCCGGGTTCTTCTCAAACGTCGGCATGTGCGGGTTGCCTGGCATGGCTCAGCTGCTCCCTTCTCAGTGGCCGTAGAGTGCTTCGAACTCGGCGACCGGGGCTCCGCCGACGCGGCGCACCTCGTCGGCAGTCGGCTCGTCGCTCAGATCGGGCGCGGTGGCGAAGGAATACAGCGCGAAGTGGTAGTGGTGTGTCGTGCCTGCGGGCGGACATGGACCCCGCCAGCCGGAACTGCCGAAGCTGTTCTTGCCCTGGAGCAGGCCGTTGCCGGCGTTCGGATCGCCGGCACCCTCGTCGAGGCCGGTCTCAGTGCCGGGGATGCGGGCGACGACCCAGTGGGTGAAGTCGCGCGCGTCCGGATCGGAGACGACAATGGCGAATTCCGACGTGTCCTCGGCGCCCGGGACGCTCCACTCCAGCGGCGGCGACACGTCGACTCCGTCGCAGCTGTACTTCGCCGGGATTCGTGACGAGCCGCCCGTTGTTCGGAAGGCCGAACTTCCGAAGCCGGCGACGGACCCCGTGGGCGGCGAGCCGGCCGTGGCGATCGGCTCGAGGCTCGACGTCGGGGGCGGTGCGGCGTCTGACGGCTCGACCGGCGGCTGCGTCTGACCGGTTGGTGCGGGCGCTGTCTCGCTTGGCACGATGGTCGCCTCGATGATCGGGGACGACAGGCTCGAAGCCGTCGGACCTGCGGCGTCGCTGCAGGCGAAGACCAGTATCGCCACCAGGCATGCCAGTGTCAGACGTCCTGCACCAACCGCTGTCGCAGCGCCTCTTCGTTTTGCCTGCACGCCGCCATTCTCGCGCGGGCGACGAGCCTTCAGCCGGCTTCCCGGTCGATGACCACGTTCTGCGGGTTTGAGCGATCGATGTGGACGACCACGCTGGCGCCGGCCACGGCGCAGGCCGCGGCAGACGCCGGCACGAAGCCGGAGTGCTGCACCGGGTACATGGCGCCGCGGTCGGGGGTCACGTCGAGCTCGAACCGCTCAACCTTTTCGCCCTGGATCATGACGCCGAGATCCTCCACGCTCCTGATGACCTCCCGACCTGTCGAGCCCGACGTGCGGAGGGCGGCAAGCTGCGCCTGGTAGACGTCGCCTCCGCCGGTCGTGCTGATGATCATGCTCGGCGCCTGCCCACCGGCCGTACCGGGCGTGAACGTGGGGTGCGAGGGCTGGAGCATCTAAAACCGTGAAGAACCTCATTTCCCCGCCTCCCGTTGGACCCTGACGAGCTTCGGGCGCCCTCGTTCGGCGATGAACTCCGCAGCACATGACTCGCCGTCGGTTGACCGCAGGACGGCCTCCACGACCCACCATTGCGCCCTCACGCGATCTGGAGTGACGTCAATCACGACGTAACCGTGACTGTCCAGATCCAGCCATCCGATATGGGGCCAGCGTGACAGCAGCTCCTGTTCGACGGCAAGACTCTGCGTTCTCGGCTGCCAGCCCATCTTGTCGTCGAGGTTCTGCGAGGTCAGGCTGCTCGTGACGAACTCGACCGCGACCGGACGATGGTCGCCGAACGGATCGGCAGAGAGCTCCGAGGCGACGCCGACATGCACGTCGCCGCTGAGAACCACGACGTCTCCGGGCCGTCTTGCGATGGCCTCCACGATCGAAGCGCGCTCCGCCGGGTAGCCGTCCCACTGGTCCGTGTCAGGGCCCGTGCCGTCCCTGTGGATGAGCTTGAGGGCCAGCAGCCCGGGCAGCACGGAATCGGGAAGGCCATCCCGCCACAGTGGGCTCAGTACCGACCCATTCCCCAGCACGATCCAGCGGGTCCCGGAGTGCGTCAGACCATCGTTGAGCCAGGCCGCCTGCTCGGCGCCGAGCTGCGACCTCGTCGGGTTGGCCATCTCCGCGAATCTCGCCGGCTCATCGCGCCGGGAGCGCGTGTCGACGAGGATCAGCTCGGCAAGGTCGCCGATGCGCATCGAGCGATAGACGCGTGTCAGGTCCTCCGGATCGGGCGGCCGCGACGGAGTCCACTCCCAGCGGGCGCGGAACGCTGCGGCCTTGCGGTCCTCCCACGGCCCATCACGGTCGGGCTTGTGCTCGTCCGAGCCGCCGCGCCATGCCCCGTCGGCGAACTCGTGATCGTCGACTGTGGCGATGATCGGGTGCGCAGCGTGCATGCGTTGCGCATCGGCGTCGGCGTGGTACTGCCCGTAGCGCGTGCGGTAGTCGGCGAGCGTGACGCACTCGTTGCGCGGCTCGAATGGGCGCCCGATGTCCGCCCCCGGCGTCTGGCTGGCGGGAGGCGTCTGCGATGCCTCGTAGATGTAGTCACCGAGGTGCAGCACGAATGAGAGGTCGTCACGGTCCGCGATGCGGCCGTACGCGTTGAAGAAGCCCGAGTTGAACTTGGCGCACGAGCACTGGGCGAACCGCAGGTGCTCGACGTGCCCATCCGGCAGGGTCAGGGTGCGGCCGACCGGGGATCGCTCGCCGGCGGCCTCGAACCCGTACCAGTACCGCGTCCCCGCCTCGAGCCCCGTGACGTCCACGTGCACGGTATGGTCGGCCTCGGCCGCGGCCCGGGTCTCGCCGCCGGCGACGACGTCAATGCCTGCCGGGTCGCAGGCGAGCCACCACGAGACGGGCACGCCGGCCTCGTCGTCGGTGCTGACGCGGGTCCAGATGACGACCCGGTCCTGGAGCGGATCCCCGCTCGCCACCCCATGGCGAAAGGCGGTCATGCTGACCTTTCCAGTGCGGGCGCCTTGCCGCCGCACAAGCTAGCAGACACGGGTTTGCTAGTCTCAGCTTGATGTCAGCCGCTCCGCCCGGCACCCCAGAGCCGATCGCCTCTCCCGAAAGGGGCAGTGCCGCTGCCCGCGGCAATCGTGAGCCGGCCATCATCGTCCGAGGGCTGCGCAAGTCCTACGCGGAGATCGAGGCGGTGGCCGGCGTCGACCTGACCGTGCAGGAAGGCGAGGTCTTCGCACTGCTCGGTCCCAACGGCGCCGGCAAGACGACGGCCGTCGAGATCCTGGAAGGCTATCGGTCGCGGGATGGCGGCGACGTCTCCGTGCTCGGTTTCGACCCGGCGCGGAGTGAGCGCGCCATGAAGGAGCGCATCGGGATCGTGCTTCAGTCCACCGGAGTCGAGCCGTATCTCGCGGTGGCCGAAGTGATCGACATGTGCCGCGGCTACTACCCGCACCCGCGGCCGCTCGATGAGCTCCTGAGCCTGGTCGACCTGACCGAGCAGGCGCACGTGCGCGTTGGCAAGCTGTCGGGCGGACAGCGACGCCGGCTCGACCTCGCGGTCGGGCTGGCAGGCGATCCTGACCTGATCTTTCTCGATGAGCCCACGACCGGCTTCGATCCGGGTGCCCGTCGTCAGGCCTGGGAGGTCGTCCGGAACCTCACGGGCCTCGGGAAGACGGTCCTGCTCACGACGCATTTCATGGACGAGGCGCAGTACCTGGCCGACCGGCTTGCGGTCATGGTCGCCGGCCGCATCGTCGCGGAAGGGACGCCCGAGGAGGTCGTTGCGCGCCGCTCCACGGCGACGATCGTGCGGATCCGTCTGCCGCAGGGCGCTCCCCCGCTGCCCTCGGAGTTCCGGTCGGCGGCCGGTGCGGGACCGGATGGCGGCGGCGCGAGCGGCGGGCCCATCGAGCTGCGGACCGACGAACCGACGGCCTTCCTCAACCGGCTGACGGGCTGGGCCATGGCCTCCGGGTTCGCGTTCGAGGATCTGGCGGTGGCGCGGCCGTCGCTGGAGGACACATACCTGGCGCTCACCGGGGAAGCCGACAGGCCCGGCGAGACCGCTGCGTGAAGGACCTGCGACTGCTGGTCCGCCAGGTCCGCTACGAGAACCGCTCGTTCTGGCGCAACCCGGCTGCGGCGTTCTTCACGTTCGCGTTCCCGCTCATCTTCATGGTCATCTTCAACGTCATCTTCGGCGCGCAGGCCAGCAGGAGCGGCCGCACGGCGGGCGAGTTCTTCACCCCTGCGATCGTGGCCTTCTCGATCGTGAATGCCTGCTACACGAACCTGGCCATGAGCGTCGCCATCGTGCGCGACGAAGGGATCCTGAAGCGGATCCACGGTTCGCCGCTGCCGACCTGGGTCTATCTCCTCTCCCGCGTCTGCCTGTCGGTTTTGGTGGGGTTGATCCTCGTGGTGATCGTGACGGCCTTCGGCTACCTCGTGTACCAGGTTCCACTGCCGATCGGGCAGCTGCCGGGACTGCTGCTCGTGCTGCTCCTCGGCTCTGCCTGCTTCTGCGCGTTGGGACTGGCTGTGAGCGGCCTGATTCCGAACGCGCAGGCGGCCCCCGCCGTCGTCAATGCCACGATCCTGCCGCTGCTGTTCATCTCCGACGTGTTCATCCCGATCGACAAGGACAGCTACCTCGCGACGATCGCCAACGTCTTCCCGGTGCGACACTTCTCGATCGCGCTCCAGGCGGTCTACCTGCCCGCTGTGAGCGGCCCGCTCAGCCTCAGCGACCTGGCGTTCCTGGTCGGCTGGACGGTCATCGGGCTGGGCCTCGCACTCCGCACCTTTAACTGGGAACCGCGCAAGTAGGGAGCAGCCATGGCGAATCCAGACGCACCCAGGGACCGATCCGCGCTGATGGCGAGGCACGTTGAGGCGCGCCGCCGCCGGGACGAGGCAACGCTCGACGGCGAGGCCTTCCGTGCCGCCAGCGAGGAGATCGCGAAGATCGAGGTTGCCATTGCGGAAATGGAGGAGCCGCCGGTCGCGACGACGGCCGCCGCCCAGGGCGTGAAGCCCTAGAGCATTCCGATGTTGCCCGGCGTCATGCGGGGCCCGTAGCGGGGAGCGCCGATCCCGGATGTCTCGAGGAGGCGGGCGGCCCGAGCGCGCTGTCCGCGGAAGGGCTCCAGCAGCTCCAGCATCCGCGCGTCGTCGCCACGCGGCTCGCCCGCCAGCGCCCAGCAGACCACGTTCGGCAGGTGGTAGTCGCCGACGCTGATCGCGTCGGGATCGCCGAAGGCCGCGCGTGCCGTTTCCGCGGCCGTCCACGGCCCAACCCCCGGCACGGAGCGTAGCCGGCTCAGCGCGGCGTCCGGGCCCAGCCTCCCGGCCGCTTCCAGCCAGGGCGCACGCGCAGCGGTGCGCCGCATGATCTCGGCCCGGCGCTGCTCGAGCCCGAACGGGTGGAAGGCGTAGTAGGGCAGGGCCGCGAGCCGTTCCGGCGAGGGAGCGAGCCGAAGCCGCCCTGGGCCCGGTGCCGGTTCGCCATACACCCGGATCAGACCGCGGTACGCCCGGCGTGCCTCGAAGCCCGTCACCTTCTGCTCGGCGATGGCCGGCAGCAGCGACTCGAAGACCGCGTCGCTGCGTCCGAATCGGAGGCCGGGTGTCCTGCGCTGGAGGTCTCGCAGGAAGCCCGGTGGCGGATCGAAGGCCGAGGGATCGTCGTCGGCGCCGAGCAACCGGGGGAGTGCCTCGACCGCCCATTCCCGACCTGGACCCCACGCCAGGATGCGGTAGCCGTCGCCTTGGACGTGCTCGAGTCGCGTGGTCGCGGGACCGAGCGGGGTGCGTGTCGCGCGCCAGACAGCGCGGGCCTCGAAGCGGATGGTGGGATCGCCGGTCCCGTGCCGCAACGGTGAGAGCGTCAGAACCGGATCCAGCGGCCATGGAGGCCGCCAGCGCGTTTCGATCGGGCCCGCGTCGGCGGCCAGCGGCATTGCCATCGGTCGCCAGTGTAGGGCGGCGGATCAGTCCAGATCGATCCACATGGGGGCGTGGTCCGATGGGAGCTTGCCCTTGCGCGCGTCGCGATCGATCTCCGAACCGGTCAGCCTCTCGGCTACCGACCGGCTCACCAGCAGGTGGTCGATCCGCATTCCCAGACCCTTGTGAAAGTTGCCTGCTCGATAGTCCCACCAGCTGAACTTGCCGGGCTCGGGGTGGAAGCGCCGGTAGGCATCGACCAGGCCCCATTCCAGCAGCGCCCGGAAGGCGGCTCGCTCGGCCTCGGATGTGTGCGTAGTGCCCACATAGACCAGGGGGTCGTAGACGTCCAGGTCGGTCGGTGCGATATTGAAATCGCCGCCGAGCACCAGGTCCTCGGCGGGATCCGCGTTCTGCCGGAGCCACGCCAGCAGGCGGCCGTACCAGTCGAGCTTCGCCGCGTAGAACGGGGTGTCGAGTGCGCGCCCGTTGGGCGCGTAGATGCTGATCAGCCTGATGCCGTCTGCCCGTGCCGCGACGAAGCGCGCTCCCTCGGCGTCGGGCCCGCTGCCCTCAAAGCCCATGGAGACGTCGGTCAGCTCGGTGCGGGCGGCGATGGCAACGCCGTTCCACCGGCCCTCGCCGTGGTGCAGCAGCTCGTAGCCTGCAATGCGGAAGGGCAGCGCCGGCGCGGCCGAATCCGCCAGCTTGGTCTCCTGCATCAGCAGCATGTCGGGATTGCGCAGCGTGAGCCAGTCCTCGACGCGCGGCTGCCGGACGTTCAATGAGTTGACGTTCCAGGTTGCGACTCGCACCGCTTCGAGCTCAGCGCGCGCCGACTGGCTCCGCGAGCGAGCAGCCGGCGGCCCGGGCGTCCTCGGCGAAGGATTCCAATGCCTCGTCCGAGTCGACGGACGCGGCGAGCAGCGTCTGGACGCGGCTGACCCCGAGCTCCCGGTAGCGGGCGAGCATGTCGACGCGTCGCTGGCCCGGGGGTGGCTGGAGTTCCTTCCAGATGTGGACGGAGAGTCGCAGGGTGGCCGGATCGCGGTCGATCTCCTCGCATCGGGAGCGGATGATCGGGAGCCACTCCTCGACGGTCTCGGGCGCTGCGCCGTCGACGTTCAGCTCGTCGGCATAACGCGCGGCGAGCCGCCACGTCACGTTCTGGCCATTGCCTCCGACCATGATCGGGACGCGCGGCTTCTGAAGCGGCATGGGGATGTTGATGGCGTTTTCGACGCTGGCGTATTTGCCACGGAAGCTGGCGTGGCCGGGGCGCAGCATCGCGTCGATCACGCCGAGGTGGTCCGCGAGCATCGCGAGGCGTTCGCTCGTCTCGGGAAATCCGTAGCCGTATGCGATCCATTCATCGCGTTTCCATCCGGCGCCGATGCCGAGCTCCATGCGGCCCCCGCTGATGACGTCCATGGTGCTGATCATCTTTGCCGTCAGTGCCGGATTGCGAAACGCTGTGCAGATCACGATGTGCCCCAGGCGCACACGCTCGGTCAGCGCGGCGAGTGCCGTGAGGGTCGTGAACGATTCGAGCGTGATCTCGTCGGTCGGGACGGGAACGGTGTGGAAGTGATCGAACAGCCAGATGGACTCGTAGCCGAGTGTGTCGGCCTGCCGGGCAACTGCGATCGACCGGGCCCACGCCTTCTGTGGATCCCAGCCGTCATATTCGCCGGTCCAACCCTGCGGAACGATGATGCCGAGATGCATGGGATCCTCAAATATTCAGAGGGAGGGCAATTGCACGGCGCCTGGGGCGGTCGTCGCTTGCGACTTATCGTATGCTGAGTTGCGCCGTCACGTTCTGGAGCGGCTCGGATCAATTCTCGCGAAGTTGAGACGCCTGCGGGCGGGAGGAACACGCATGGTCACCCTGAAGCGCGTCAGCTCGGACATGATGGACGCACCGAAGACGCGCAAGGCGGCGGCAAAGGAGTTGACGCCCCTGCAGCGCGAGCGGCAGCTGCAGCAGCGCCAGTTCACCAACATGATCAACGCACTCACCGACCACCAGGTCGTCTTCGAGGTGCGCCTGACCAAGGCGGAGAAGGCCATCACGGTCCGCCAGCGTCTCCTGCGAGCCGCCCAGGACGCCAACAAGGAGATTGCCGTGCGGCGCTCGCCGAACGGCTTCCTCGTCGGGCTCATGACGCCCGGACGACGATCGAACCGGGGTCGCAAGAAGGCGTCGGCCGCCTGACCTCAAAAGGGGCCGAGGCGCGTCCGCCGATCCAGATCTTCGGTCGGCGCGACTCGCGTCCGACGCAGCGGGCGCTGCGCTTCTTCAAGGAGCGGCGCATCCCGGTGAGCCTGGTCGACATCGGTGCCCGTCCACCGGCTCCGGCCGAGTTGCGACGTTTCAGCCAGCGGTTCGGGGCGGCGGGGCTGTTCGATTCAGGGGCGCCGGCCTATCGGGATGGCGGCCTGGCCTACCTGCGCATGGACGAGGACGAGGTCTTCGAGCGGCTGCTCGCGAACCCCGGCCTGCTTCGCCTGCCGCTGGCCCGATGCGGGTCCGAGTTGAGCATCGGTATCGACGAGGCGACCTGGAAGGGCTGGGTGCGCGCCGGTGCCGACGCCCGAGGTCAATAGGGCTGGGCTGCTGACCAGTCGAGAGTGGGGTCGTCCAGGGTTCCGACCTGGCGCAGGCTGGTGTAGCCGGTTCGCAGCGTGATCAGCGTCGTACCTTCGGGTCCCCGATCACGATAGAGCAGCACGTCGCTCATGCCGTCGAAATTGAGGTCTGCTGCGGCCATCCTGACCTTGCCGAATGGCAGCGGGTCGGCCGCGGTGGATTTCCAGAACGTCGATCGCGTGAACGCGACGTTCGTGGTACGCAGCGCGTCGATCCTGGTGCCGGCGGTGGCGTCAGTCCCGTTGGGGTAGGCCACCCAGAGGTCGTCGCGGCCGTCCCGATTGATGTCGCCGACCACCGTCCGGATCGTCGGCGCCCGCAGGTCCGGGGCGTCGAGGCGGGTCTTGAGCGCCCCCAGGCCGGCGGTGCCCGTCGCGGAGACGGCCGTCGCGAAGCGGAGGCCGCCGGCGCCCAGATCCTCCTGCACCACGATGTCTCCGCGGCCGTCGCCGTTGGCGTCGAGCGCCCACGCTCGAGCCGCGCCGAGATCGAGCTCGCCGCTCCACCAGCTGACCGGCGCAAGGAATGTGGCGAGCGTCTCCTTCTCCTTGAACGTGAGCAGGCGCGAGACCGGCGGCGGTGTCGGATCTCCGGTCCGGCCCGGATCCTGCAGCAGGACGCCCGCATCGCGCCGCCCGTCCCCATTGAAGTCGGCCGCGACGAGCTGCGCGTCTCCGGTCGCGACGCCCACATCGCCCTGCCACCAGGTGACCGGTGCAAGGTAGTCGGCCGCGCCGTCGCTGACTGCCACCGACAGCCGGAGGGCAGTGTCGCCGGTTGAGGTCAGCGTCAGGAGATCGTCGAAGCCGTCGTTCGTGAGGTCGACCGAAGCTGCTCCCCGCAGGCTCGTCGGATCGACGGTGAGAGCGCTCGACCCGGCCGCGGTCAGGTGTCCGGGAGTCGACGAGGCGTAGATGCGCGGCATCATGGTGTCCGGGTCGGCACGGACCAGCACGGACGCGTCGCCGAGGTCATTGCCGATGATGTCATGTGCCCCCGGAACCACCAATTCGAGATGCGGATTCAGATAGGTCCGGAGAATCTGCCTCCACGTATCGGGCCCGTGTTTGGCGCAATCGAAGATGCTGTGCTGGTACAGGCGGAAATGATCGACATCGCTCCCGCACACATCGCTGGCGCCCTGACGATATCCGGTGAGGAAGAAGCGACTGTGATGCGTCGAAGCCTTGTACTTGCGTACGGTCACATTCCACGTCACCGTCAGCGCATCGATGTGCGCGTGTGTCGGTGTCCGCAGTTCCGGCTGGTACAACTGGTCGTGAGTGTCGTCCTGGACGTCATAGCAGTTGCCGGCCGAATCCGTTCCACCGCGATACACGATTGTGTAATACCAGCCGTATTGCTTGACTGCCACTGAACCGGCCTTGAGCGCCTCGACCGGATAGAAGCCTGGCCATTCGGCGCTGAAAACCGTCAGAACATAGGTTCGAAAATCAACCTCCTGGACGGTACCTGCGGCGGGACCGGTGGTTCGCAGCACGCGAATCGTTGGAGGAGGACGCAGCGTGCTGCGCCAGCCGGTGCAGCTCTGGGTAGTCGTGTTGTGCTTGATTGCCTGTGGCGCCGTTCGCACGAGCACTTCCGCATCCCGCGTCCACGCGCGCACGGGAGGCACGGGCGGGCGGCCATACGGCGAATGGGCATCCGCGACCGCGGACACCAGGCAGGCGACCAGCAGGCTCACCATCACGGCGAGGAGCCGGGCCGCCTTGGGCAGGCGGTGCATTGCGGAAGCGTACGCACCGAGGAAGCCCGCGCTAACCCTACCGAAAGGGCCAAGGCGCGGCGGGACCATCGGTGTCCATTGCTAGAGGCGGACAACTGCGTCAGCACCCGGGTCCAGGCCATCCTGCAAGGCGGCCGGCGAGGTCGAGAGAGCGCGCGGGCTGCGCCGCGCTCGATGCGACCAACGTACGCGCCGGAGACCCCGGCTGCCCGTCCGACGCGCTGCTGGGAGAGCCCCGCCGCGAGACGCGCCTCGCGAAATTCCCTGGCGAAGTCCTGACAAGGCACGGTCGGCTTTGCGTGCTCCTCGTTCCACCGGATCCACTGGGCACCCATGGCCGCATGATGCCGATCACGATTTCACTGCGGACTCCCCATGCCGCCCTGCGGCCGTGCGTTACGCTTCCGCGCGTGCAGATATCGGTGGTCGGCGCGGGGTATGTGGGGCTGGTCACGGCCGCGTGCTTTGTGCGGCTCGGGAACGACGTACGCGTCCTCGAGATCGACGCTGCACGCGTCGAGCGCCTCCGCCGCGCCGTGCTGCCCATCCGTGAACCCGGCCTCGATGAGCTCGTGGAGGAGGGCCTCTCGAGCCGCCGGCTGACCTTCGATACGGATCCGGCATCGCTCCACGGCACACGGCTCGTGATCGTGGCTGTTGGCACGCTTGACCAGGGCGGCGAGTGGACCGACCGCAACGTGCGAGCAGCGGTCGAGGTCATCGCGCGGGACCCTTCCGCGCCGCGCGCCATCGTCATCCGCAGCACGCTCCTGCCCGGGAGCGCGGCGGCAATCCGGGAAGCGGCCCGGGCCATCGACCCGACCGTCGAGTTGGCATTCAACCCCGAGTTCACCCGCGAGGCCACCGCCGTCAACGACTTCCTGATGCCCGACCGCGTGGTCATCGGCGTGGCCGATCCGCACGCCCCGGAGACCGAGCTGGTCGACGACCTGCGGCGCCTCTACGCTCCCCTCGAGGCCCCCATCGTCCTGACGGACCTGACCAGCGCCGAAATGATCAAGGTTGCCTCAAACGTCTTCCTCGCCTCGAAGATCACCTTTGCCAATGAGCTCGCGCGGTTGTGCGCCGCAGCCGGCGCCGACGTTGCCGCGGTGGTCGACGGGATGGGCCTCGACAAGCGGATCGGGCGCAGCTTCCTCTCACCGGGGCCCGGCTTCGGCGGCTCCTGCTTCCCGTCGCAGTCGCGTGCCCTGCCCGAAGCCGCGCGGCGGCTCGGGGTGAAGACGCGCCTCATCGACTCGATCGGCACTTCGAACGAGGATCAGGCCGACTGGCTCCTCGACCGCCTGGAGCAGACAGCCGGCCGCTCGATCAAGGGCTGGCGGGTCGCACTGCTCGGACTCACCTTCAAGGCCGGCACAGACGACATTCGCGAGTCACCCGCCATCCGGCTCGCGCGACGCCTCGTGGCTCGCGGCGCTGCAGTTGCCGCCTTCGACCCCGCCGCAGGTGTCAGGGCCATCGCGGAGCTGGCCGCCGACGGCATCGAAATCGAGGGCTGCGCCTCCGCCCAGGACGCCTGCGTGGGTGCCGATGCCGTGGTCGTCGCGACCGAATGGCCGCAATTCCGGCAGCTGGACTGGCGCGTGATCGCCCCCCGCATGCAGGGACGCTTGGTCGCCGATGCGCGGCATGTCGTCGACGTCGAGGAAGCGGGCCAGGCCGGCCTCCAGGTCCTGGTCCTGGGTGTGACAGCTCCCCAGCGGAGCCCGACCGGGGCCGCCTGATGCAGGGTCCCGTGCGCTCGCCCCTGTCCCCGAGCGACGTCGCCGCCGTCCGCCTCCCCGTCGACCGCGCCAGCATGTTGCCGCCCCGTGCCTTCCACGACCCCGCCATCTTCGATTTCGAACAGTCGGCCTGGTTTGGCAGCTCGTGGCTCTGCGTGGGCCGCGAGGAGGACGCGGCACGCCCCGGCGAGTACTTCGTGGCGCGCCCGGCAGGCGAGAGTGTGATGGTCGTACGTGGAGAGGACGAGGCGCTGCGGGCCTTCCACAACGTCTGCCGCCACCGGGGGTCGCGGATCCTGACCGAGGATGCGGGTCGCGTGGTCCGCTTCCAATGTCCGTACCACGCCTGGACCTACGAGCTCGACGGCACCCTTCGCCGCGCCAGCCACACGGACGAGCTCATCGACTTCGAGCCCGAGCACAACGGCCTGGTCCCGGTGCGTCTGTCGACGTGGCAGGGCTTCGTCTTCCTTACGCTCGATCCGGGGGCGCCGGAGCTGGAGACCGGCCTGGCCGACTTCTGGTCGCACATCGACCAGTTCCCGATCGCCAGCCTGCGCCGCGCACGCCGCATCGAGTACGAGGTGCGCGCCAACTGGAAGGTGATCGGCGAGAACTACTCCGAGTGCTACCACTGCCCCGGCGTGCATCCGCAGCTGAACCGCCTCACGCCCTACGACCAGGGCCGCAACCTCGAATCGAACGGGCCGTGGGCGGGCGGTTGGATGGAGCTGGCCGGCGAGGCGGACACCATGTCCGTCGACGGTCATCGTCACGGACGCCCCCCGCTGCCGGGACTCACGGCCGAGGACCAGCGACGCATCTACTACTTCGTCGTGTGGCCGAACCTGCTTCTCAGCCTGCACCCCGACTACGTCATGACCCACCAGGTCTGGCCGATCGACGCCGAGCACTCGCGCGTCATCTGCGACTGGCTCTTCGACCCTGCGACGCTGGCCGCCGCCGACTTCGACCCGTCAGACGCGATCGACTTCTGGGATCTCACCAACCGCCAGGACTGGCGCGTCTGCGAGCTGCAGCAGGAGGGCACGGCATCAGCCGCCTACACGCCCGGGCGATACTCGCTGATGGAGGACATGGTCCATGCCTTCGACGTGATGTGCGCCGATGGCTACGCCCAGGACGGCCAGGTCACGCGGTTCACGCCGCGGCACGACAAGTGGCGCGAGCCTGCGGCCGCGGGTAGCCCAGCCGCCGCGGGCACCGCTCGTCGGTCAACCCGCCGCTGATCGACGGCGTTCCGACGCACTCCGGCGGCGCGCCAGCACCAGGCCGGCCAGCAGGGCCACTCTCGTACGCCAGCCCGACGACAACGCGCCGACTCCCCACAGCAGGAGCAGCGTCAGGATGGCGTATACGATCACGTGTGCCACGTGGCGGATCGGGCCATCGACCGACGGGTCGTTGCTGACGCGCAGGCCGGGTTGGGCGGAGAGAAGGAAGATCAGCGCCATCCAGGCCGCGGCCGGCCCGAACCGCACGAACGCAGACCGGAGGCGGGGCCTCACTCCGGCAGCGCAACCTCGATCGCGTTCCCGACAATGCGCACGGGGTAGTAGCGCATCCAGCGCACTCGCGTCAGGGCTCGGGCGCGCGCCTTGTCGTCCGACGGCTCGGGCTTTGGCGGTGCGTCCGGGGGTGCCCAGACCGGGTGGTAGACGCCCTCGGGGTCGAGACCACCGGTCGTGGGAAATCGCGTCACGCCGCCGGTCGATAGGTCGAAACGTCCCTGGTGCAGCGGGCAAGTGACCTGGCAATCCTCGAGCCGCCCGATCGAGAGCGGCGCCGACATGTGCGGGCAACGGTCGTCCGTCGCCACGATGCCCGCCACGGTGTGTGCGATCAGCACGTCCAGATCACCGTGGGTGACGCGCCGCATGGACCCCATCGGCAGGTCGTCCAGGGCGAGTACCGGACGGTACTGCGCGTCACGGGTCCCGGGCGCCTGGAGCGCAGGCGGAAACTGCAGGACCCGTGGTGTCGTCATCGGCGCCTACATCCTAAGCGCCGGCCGGTCGAATCCCCTCCGCGGGTCGATGAAGGAATCCCAACCGTTTCAGACGGCCTTCAGACACCATGCCGCTGCTAGCTTCCGACCCAATGAGAGGTGCCCAGCAATGGGTCGATCATCGAAAGCAGGCCGCGCAACGATCGTTGTCGCGGCCATCCTGCTTCTGCCTGCACTCGTAGCCTGCGGAGGACGTGAGCAGCATCGTGACGCGGGCTCGTGACCTGGTGTTCCTCGGCGGCTATGTGGCCGGCTCCGAGGAGACCAACCCAGGGCGAAAAGCACGTGGCCACGATCACCTATCGCGTTCCCGTGGACAAATGGCAGGACGCCGTCACCGGGCTCCGCGGCCTCGCCGACCAGGTGGTCCACGATCGACCTAGGCGGAGGAGGTGACCGCGCAGGTCGTCGACCTGAATGCCCGGCTCGACAACCGTCGTGCCTCCGAGTCGTCGCTTCGCGATATCGCGGCGCGCGCGGGCACGATCTCCGACGTCCTGGCCGTCCAGGACAAGCTGACCGAAGTCCGCGATCAGATCGAGCGGCTCACGGCGCAGCAGAACGACCTCACCGGTCGCGCCGCGCTGGGCACGCTCCAGGCGATCTGGGAGACGCCCGTGGTCGCGGTGACCGAGGTGCAGAGCGGGTGGGACCTCGGTAGGGAGATCGACCATGCGGCCGCGCAAACGGTGCAGGCCGGGCAGACCGTGGCCAGCTTCCTGGTGTGGCTCGTGGTCGTCGGCGTGCCGGTCATCGGACCGATCCTGCTGATCACGCTGGTCGTGGTCGTGCTGCTTCGACGCTGGATCGCGCGCATTCCACCGCGGCCCGAGCATCCCGGTTGGGGACCGATCGGCCCCGGCCCCAGGCCACCTGCTGGGGAGGCGGGGCCGGGCGCGTAACGGGGAGCGGCAAGCCGCCGCGGACAAACAGAAACGCCGCCCGGGTTCCCTGATCGGGTCCCGGGCGGCGTTCGTCGTTGCCTGCTATTCCGCTATGGGTAGCGGCTCCACCGGCCGGCCGGTGGCTCGTGCGCCACGCGGCACCATGCCGCGCAACGGCACCTCGGGGAGCGCCACGACGACAGCGATCAAGGCCAGCACCGTGGCTCCGAGACCGAACCAGAAGGTGTCTGCGATGGCCAGCGAGAAGGCCTCGTGGAGGCCCGCGATGACCTTCGGGACCAGATCCGCCGGCAGGAACTGGGCAAGCACCTTGCTGAGATCGGTTCCGGCTGCCGTCAGCTGGCTGCCGCCCCCGGCCGAGGCCTGGGCCGCGACCTGCGAAGCCACCTGCGCCGGGACTCCGGCTGCCTGAAGCTGCGGCGCCAGCTTGTCCGCGAAACTCTGCCCGAAGATCGTCCCGACGATGGCGAGCCCGATCGAGCCGCCGATCTGCCGGAAGAACGTCAGGCTGCCGGTCGCCACGCCGAGCTTCTCGAAGGGCACGACGCTCTGGATCACGATCGTGAACACCGACAGGGAGGGGCCGATGCCCAGGCCGGTGACGAACATCCAGACCCACAGGATCGGCAGGTCAGTCTCGGCTCGCAGATTGGTCAACAGCAGGATGCCGATGGCCATCGTGGACAGCGACACGACGCTCAGCACCTTGTACCTGCCCGTACGGCTGACGAGGATGCCCGAGACAATCGAGCTCAGGATCACGCCGGCCAGCAGCGCAAGGATCTGCAGACCTGAGTCGGTCGGGTCGACGCCCTTCACGAACTGGAACCAGCGAGGCAGGAAGATGATCGATCCGAAGAACCCGATGCCGGCCAGGAATACGGCCAGGATCGTCACGCTGTAGCCGCGGTTGCGGAACAACTCGAGCGGGATGATGGGTTCTGCGGCACGGGACTCGATGAGGAGGAACACCAGGCCGAGCGCGATGGAAATCGCGATGAGGCCGCCGACCCAGAAGGACGTCCAGTCGGCAGACGCTTTGTTGGTCAGGCCGATCATGAGAGCAGATACTGCCGCGGTGAAGACCAGGGCTCCGAGATAGTCGAGGCTGCGATGCGAGCCCTGTCCACGCACAGTGGGCAGGTACTTGTAGATGATGTACAGGGTCACTGCGCCGATCGGCAGGTTGACGTAGAAGATCCAGTGCCAGCTGGTGAGCCCGGAAATACCCAGCAGCCTGCCCGGACCGTTGTCGGTCAGCCACCCGCCGAGCAGTGGCCCGATGATCGATGAGAGGCCGAAGATGGCCCCGAAGAGGCCCTGGTACTTGCCGCGTTCAGCAGGCGTGAACAGGTCGCCGATGACCGCCAGCGAGATCGGGAACAGCGCGCCTGCGCCGATACCCTGGATGCCACGGAAGAGGATCAGGCTCTCCATGTTCCAGCTGAGACCGGACAACGCCGAACCGGCCAGGAAGATGGTGACGCCGACAAGCAGCATCAGCCGACGGCCATACAGGTCCGATAGCTTCCCGTAGAAAACGCCGGTGATCGTGGCCGTCAACAGGTAGATGGTGACGACCCACGTGTACAGCTCGTTGGTGCCGTTCAGGTCCGCGACGATGCGCGGAAGCGCCGTACCAACGATGGTCTGGTCGAGCGCGCTCAGGAAGATGCCAAGCAGAATGGCGAAGAGGATCTCCATCTTTCGGCGATGCGAAAGCAGGAGTGCGGGGTCCTTGGCCGCCTGGTCGGCGACGTAACCGGGGGATTCCATGTCGAGTTGGTGCTCCTCTCCTCTGCGGGATCGGTGAGTGGGTGGTGTGGTCAGCGCCGCGGCCGGGTTCCGTCGGTCCGGCGCAGGTCGGGGGCACACGGCGCGGCCCCAGCGACGTCCGGCGGAATTTCATCCGCGGCCCGTCGCATTGCCTTGAATGCGGCCTGGCAGGTGCGACGCTCGCCGAGGCCCATGGAGCGGAGGATCCTCCGCAGGTAATTGCGCCGCATCTCCTGGACTTCCGCGACGCTCGCGGTGCCCTTGGCCGTCGACTTGACGAGGACGATCCGGCGGTCGAATTCATCGCGGATCCGCTCGACGAGCCCGCGCTCCTCCATGCGGTCGATGATTCCGCTCAAACTGGGGAACGAGACGTCCAGCATTCCGGCGAGCCGGCTCATCGGCATCTGGTCGTGTTCCATGAGCAGCATCAGGACGAACATGTGGGTCTTGCTGATCGTGCGGTCGTGCCAGACGGCAGCCTGGTATTGCCGGACGATCAGGGGCTCGAGTTCGCCGATGATCTCCTCGACCAGTTCGTTGGCCGCCGTGGCGGACGACGGGCCCTCTGCCGGGGCATGCTGGTCGCGGTCGATGTTTGCTGTCATGTGAAGCATTATCTACGGATGAATGGTTCTGTCAATGGCAAGTGTTCGCAGCACGCGAAGTATCGGCGGTCAACCGCCCAGGGAGGAATCGACCCCATGCGATTTGCGTTGATGACCGAGCCCCAGCAGGGCATCACCTACGACGAGGTCCTGGCGATCGCGCGCACTGCGGAGGAGGTGGGCTTCGAGGCCTTCTTCCGATCCGACCACTACGCCAGCTTCCCGGGCGAGTCCGGGCTCCCCACAACCGATTGCTGGGCGACGCTGGCCGGCCTGGCACGGGAGACGACGAAGATCCGCCTCGGCTCGCTGGTCTCACCCGTCACCTTCCGGATCCCCGGGCCGTTCGCCAAGACTGTGGCCACGGTCAACGAGATGAGTGGCGGTCGCGTCGAGATGGGCGTCGGTGCAGGCTGGAACGACCTCGAGCACGCGCAGCTCGGCATCCCGTTCCCCGAGGTCGGCGAGCGGGCCGACATGCTCGAGGAGGAGCTCGAGATCCTGCACGGACTGTGGGACGAGGACGACAGTTGGTCGTTCGAGGGCAGGCATTGGCAGGTCCGCGGCGCGCATTTCCGCCCGAAGGGTCCGCGCCCGAACCTGATCGTCGGCGGCGTCGGCAAGCCCCGTTCCCTGCGATTCGGGGCACGTCATGCGGACGAGTACAACGTGAGCTCGTCAGAGCCGTCCCAGGTCGGCGCGGTCTACGGGCGGCTCGCAGATGCTTGCAAGGCCATCGGGCGCGATCCGGCGTCGATCGTTCGGTCCGCGATGGCGGGCGTGCTGATCGGTCGGGACGAGGCAGAGATGCGGGAGCGGACAGTCGCCCAGATCGAGCTCTTCGGAGGATTGGACGATGAGCTGGAGGAATGGCTGGAGGAGCGGCGCACACGCTGGATCACCGGGACGCCGGATCAGGCCCGGGCACGCATCGCCGAGTACGAAGCTGCCGGCGTGCAGCGCCTCATGCTCCAGACGTTCTTGCCGCGCGACCTCGACCAGGTGCGGCTGATGGCCGAGGTGGCGTTTGGCAGTGCCTGACGACGCGGAGCCGGCCGGCTTGGAGGGAGTGCCGGCCGGCCTCGAGGCGGAGCCAGCCGGCCTCGACGCGCTGACCGTTCACGAGGTCCGTTACCGCGCTTCCTGGGACTCCTACAGCGACGCGTACCAGCAGAAGCACGGCGATCAGTTGCGGAGGCCGTGCCGCTCCCGGACGCCAGCTTCGACATCGTCTTCTGCGACCACGGCGCGATCACCTTTGCCGACCCGTACCGCACGGTGCCGGAGGTCGCACGCCTGCTGCGACCGGGCGGCCTCTTCGCCTTCAATCACGGCTCGCCCATCGAGTCGATCTGCTGGCCGCTCGACGGCGATCACGTCGGCGACCGCCTGGTCCTCGATTACTTCGGCATGCGCCAGATCGACGACGGAGACGCGATCAGCACGCAGCGCAACGCCGAGGAGCACGCCTGGGCACGCCGCTGGCCGGCCGAGGAGATCTGGCGGTTGCGGCTCGACGGGTAGGCCGCGGAGGAGCCCTCCGGAGCCCGGCTACCCGGCCGAGCCAACCTCCCAGGTTCGCGGTGTCGGCGGAGGACCTGTGTCAGATATTCATGGGCCGGATATTTCGCGAAGCTCGGACGGGTGGACCGGCAGCATCATCGGATCGGGAGTCGGATTCGCGCTCAGCAGACCAACTCTCGCTGCGTGGGACACCCATCAGAGACGCGGCCCTGCGCGAGATATCCGTGTGATGCATGAATGACACAAGTGTGCCGGCAGCTAACGTAATCGACCGGCCCGTCGGAGTGGCCAGTACCGGAACCAGGGCTCGCCCTGCACCGTGCCGGGATCGATCGAGCCGAACGCGCGTGAGTCGGTGGAGGCGTCCGGTGCATCGCCAAGGACGTGCAACCGGCCGTCTGCGTCGACCGAGCCGACACGCTTGAGGAGCACCAGATCCGACTGCCGGGGATCGGGCGCAAGGATCAGGCTCCCCGGTCCAGGTGCTCGGCGCGCGTAAGCGTCCGGATCGACGAGCAGCCAGTCGCCGGGCTCGAGCGCGGGCTCCATGCTGCGACCCTCGATCGCTACTCGTGCGCTCCATGAACGCCTGATCCGCCGGGCGTACCTCTTTGCAGGCGGGACGGCAAGGATTGCCGTGAGCGCCGCGAAGAGCGCTACCCGGAGGCGGCGTCTCTGCCGCCCTGTCAGCACGACAACGTGTTAGCGCGATAGCGTGCTAACACGATGCACCGTGGTCGCGGCACCGGAGTGTCGCTGCAACTCGGGGCGGTCGCCGGCACCCGGGCGCGTCGCACTTCCCGCCGCTGACTCCGCGCTTCAAACCGGCGAGCGTGCGCGACCAACCGGCCATGCCATTCGTTCGAGCGTCAGCTCGGCTGGAGCCGCGTGGTGGCGGGGCCGTTCGTCGCCTTCCACATCTCGTCGATCTTGTCGATCAGATCGAGCAGCTTCTGCGCCTCGGCCAGGTCAACTGTGCGCTTGACCTGGGACGCCTGCTTCGAGGCCTTCCAGCACGTGTCGTGGAGGTCCGGGAACTTCTCGACGTGCTCGGGCTTGAAATAGTCGTGCCACATCACGTCGATGTGGTGCTTGGTCAACTCAGCCCGCTCCTCCTTGACCGCGATGCAGCGGGCACGGAACAGCTCGTCGCTCGAGTCGAGGTACTTCTGCACGATCTTGTAGCAGGACTCCGCCTCGATCCTGGCTTGGGCCGGGTCGTAGACGCCGCACGGGATGTCGCAATGGGCGTGGGCGGTTCGTCGGGGTGCAAGCGCTCGCAGCAGCAGATCCATCGGGTCACTCCTTCGTCGGGTGGGACGCCCTGGTGAATGGGTGGGCGCCGCGGCTTGGCCGAACTCTCTCGTGTACCGGGTCGATTGTGCCACGCTCGCGCGGAGAACCCGCCGGCCCTGCCCTCAGTGGCCGAAGATCAGCGTCGGCAGTGCCAGCGAGATCGAGAGCACGGTGATCCCGATCGTGGCGCGCTCGCGACTCATGCGCGACACCAGGAAGGCGCCGGGGATCATGGGCGCGATCGAGCCGGCAAAGAGCGGCACGATCAGCCACCAGTCCGCAACGATGCCCTTGAAGGCGCTCGCGCTGATGATGTAGGCCGCCACGGCGGCGGCGGCCATGAACACGCGCGCGAACAGCGACGAGCCGATGGCCTGGCGCGGGTCGATACGGGTCAGGATCAGCAGCTTCACGCCGATCGGTCCCCAGCCCGCCCCGGAGATTCCGGAGGCGAACCCCGCCACCCCGCCGATGCCGGTGACACGCCCAAACGGCACGTCCTTCTCGTCTCGCACGGCGCCGAGCTTGCCCATTCGCAGCGTGGTCAACACCAGGATGCCGACGATCACGATCATGCCGGCCACGACCCGCGCGATGTCGTCCTTGGAGAGGATGGCCTGGCCGCGGAGATACCCCGACACGAACGGCCCCACAAACGACCCGGCCACCCCGCCGATGATCAGCGGCAGCGCCAGTCGCCGATTGAAGTTGCCGAGCCGGTAGTGCGTGCCGGCCCCGATCGGAATGACCAGGACCTGGAGGAACAGGGAGATCGCCGCCGCGAAGAGCGGATCGATAGGCGGGCGGATGAGCAGCAGCCCCGGCACGAGCACTCCGCCGTAGACGCCGATCGCCGTTGACGAGAGGCCGGCGACGATGGCCACGACCGACGCGAAGAAGATCGGCGGGCGTTCGGATGCCGGCGCCACCACGGCTGTGGCCACGATTGCGAGCAGGCACAGCACGGGAATCGCGATGACGGCTATGA
>JBBSGX010000017.1:0-22924 GCA_038253685.1 Candidatus Limnocylindrales bacterium
CTCCGCAGAGCGCTCGGCGAGAAAAGCACGGACGTGCGGCAGGCAAACGCTTCCCTGGCAGGTTCCGGTGCCGGCAAGGCTGGCGCGCTTGACCAGCTCGAGCTCGCGGAACCCACGTTCCCAGACGCCTGCGAGATCGTCAACGTCAATCCCGGAACAGGGGCACACGATGCCTGCGGCCGGAGCTTGCGGAAGCGGGAATCCCTCGGCGGCCGGCCCGACGACGCTGACCGGGAGGCCCTCGGCCATCCTGGCGAGCACGTTCCGTGCGGAATGACCCAGGCCGAGGATCACCGTTTCGCACGGGGTCGTCCGTTCTGCGCCCCCGTCGCCGTCGGCCGTGACGACCCGCGAAACCCTGCCCTCGCCCTCGATCCGTCGCAGGCTGCCCGGCAGGGGCGTGCACGGCACGCCGCTCGGTGGTGAGCCGATGGCGACCGAGACGCCCAGATCGACGCCACGCGCGTGCAGCTGCTCGGCGGCGCGAGCCGTGAAGAGGCCGACGAGCAGGTTCCCAGGGCAGACGGGGTGGAGCTCTGCAGCCCCGGTCGCGACGACGACTTCCTGGGCGTGGATGTGCGTCATGCCCGCCGGGTTGCGGGCGATCACCGTCGGCCCGGGGTAGATGGCGACGACCTCCGTACCGCTTCGAGCATCCAGGAGCATGACGGTTCGTCCCGCCCGCTCGGCGCTTGCCACCGCCGCGGTGCCGCTGTCACCGGCGCCGATCACGACGAGATCGGCTTCGATGCGCTGGACCGGGATGCGTCGTGCCGGCGGAGGGCTCGTCATGTCGATCTGCCCGCCGGCGCGGAGCGGCGGCGCACCGACAGCCGGGTGTCGGTGGACGACCAGGCCCGGTCGGGCGGCTGTCTGGCAGGTGCGGACATAGGCGACGCCGTCAACTTCGGCCACACAGTTGCCGCAGTCGCCGGCAAGGCAGACGGTGCCGCCATGGCTCGGGTGCTCGCCGGCACGGATCACCGCAACAGCGATCGAGTCGCCCGGCAGGAAGGGAGTCGGCCGGCCGTCGACGACGATCCGCTGTGACGACGTCACTGGCGCATCCGCAGTCCCTCCGGATCGAAGAGCGGTGCGGCCTGCAGACGCGCCGGACGTCGCCGCCCGATGAGCTCGATCTCGAAGTGACCGTTCGTATCCTGTCTGGCCAACTGGGCCGGGACGTACCCCAGCGCCACCGAAGCCCCGCTGTGATGCGCATACCCGCCCGACGTGACCCACCCGACGACGCTCCCGTCATGCCAGATCGGCTCGTCGCCGATGGCATCGGCGGGGTCATCGGGGTCCGGGTCGACGATCAGCGTGACCAGCCGCCGGGCGGGACCCGCCTGGACCTCTGCTTCATGGGCCGCGCGGCCCATGAACTCGTGGTCGAGCTTGACATAGCTCGTGAGGCCGGCCTCAAGCGGGGTGTAGATCGGACGATACTCGCGGAACCACGTGCCGTAGCTCTTCTCCAGCCGCAATGACATCAGCGCGCGAAAGCCGAACAGGCCAATCCCGAACGCACTGCCCGCCTCCATCAGCAGATCGAAGAGCGCGCGTTGGTATTCGGGCGCCACCCACAGCTCGTACCCGAGATCACCGGTGTAGCTGAGCCGACCGACGCGGGCCGGGATCATGCCGACGTCGATCGCCTTGGTGTCCATGAACCTGAATGAGGGCGTCGACAGGTCGGTGTCGGTGACGCTCTGGAGTAGTTCGCGAGCTCGCGGCCCGGCGACCGCGAGGCCGAGCAGGCTCAAGCCGAGTACGCGGAAGGACACGCTGTCGTCGGCCGGTAGATGCTGGAGGAACCAGCGGCAGTGGTGGGTCTCGGCTGCCTGCGAACCGAACAGGAAGAACTCCTCCTCTCCGGCGCGGGCGACCGTGAACTCGCCGAGGATCCGCCCTTGCGGGTTGAGCATTGCCGTGAGGGTGATCCGACCCACCGCCGGCAGCCGGTTGGTCAGCAGGCCGGAGAGCCAGGTGGCAGCGCCAGGTCCGGTCACGAGATACTTCGCGAAGTTCGACGTCTCGATCAGGCCCACACGCTCCCTGACCGTGGAGCATTCCGCCGCGACCTGGTCCCAGGCGTTGGAACGGCGGAAGGTGACCTCCTCCACCGGCTCCACACCCTGCTTCTGGAACCACAGTGCATGCTCCAGACCGTACGACGCACCCCAGACGGCGTTCGCGGCAGTCAGGCGGTCATAGATCGGCGTCGTGTGCAGCGGGCGGGCAGCCGGGAGCTCTTCGTTGGGGAACGTGATCCGGAAGCGACGCGCGTAGTTCTCGCGCACCCTGGCATTGGTGTAGCCGGTCGTCGCGTAGTTTCCGAAGCGGGCGACGTCCATTGCCCAGATATCCATGCCGGGATCCCCATCGGTCATCCAGCTCGCGAGAGCAAGGCCGACGCCGCCACCCTGGGAGAGACCGGCCATCACGCCGCACGCGACCCAGTAGTTGCGAAGCCCCCGAACCGGCCCCACGAGCGGGTTCCCGTCAGGAGAGAAGGTGAACGGCCCGTTGATGACCCGTTTGATGCCGACGGTGGCCATCGCGGGATAGTGCTGGAACGCGACCTCCAGCTCGGGCGTGATGCGATCGAGATCCGGCTCAAGCAGCTGGGCTCCGAAGTCCCATGGCGTCTCCTTGGGCGACCATGGAACGCAGGCTTGCTCATACGTGCCGAGCAGCATGCCGCCGCCTTCCTGGCGGATGTAGATCTCACCACCGAAGTCCATCGCCATGGCCATCTCTTTGCCGGTGGCCGCCATGTTCGCAGCGATCTCCGGCATGTTCTCGGTGAGCAGGTACATGTGCTCCATGGCGAGGACGGGCAGCTCGATGCCCACCATGCGCCCAACCTCTCGCGCCCACAGTCCGGCGGCATTCACGACGTGCTCGGCGTAGATCGTTTTACCCGTGTCTGTGAGGACGTCCCACGTGCCGTCCGGCCGCTGGGTGAGGCCGCTCACCCGCGTGTGCTGATGCACCTCCGCGCCGGCCATGCGGGCGCAGGTGGCGTATGCGCGGGTGACGCCGGACGGATCGACGTGACCCTCGACTGGGTCGTACAGCGCACCGACGAAGCACCGGGGATCCAACAGCGGGAAGAGGGTCTGGGCCTCGGCGGGGCTGATGAGCTCGAGGTCCATGCCCAGATACCGACCGCGCGCCTGCGTCAGGCGCAGGAAGTCCATGCGCACCTCGGTGTCGGCGAGCATGAGGCCGCCCGGCAGGTGGATGCCGCAGTTCTGTCCGGAGATCCGCTCGATCTCTTCATAGAGCTGGACGGTGTATTGCTGGAGCTTGGAGACGTTGGGGTCACCGTTGAGGGTGTGCATCCCCCCGGCGGAGTGCCAGGTGGAACCGGAGGTCAGCACATCGCGCTCCAGGAGCACCACGTCGGTCCAACCGGCCTTCGTGAGGTGATAGAGCACGGCACAGCCGACGACTCCCCCGCCGATGACGACAACGCGGGCCGATGACTTCAACCTGGATCCCTTTCGCGACAACTCATGTGGAGGGGATGATGACGCGGCCGGCTCAGAAGTCCGTCGGCACCCCGCCCTCTGACTTGCGGCGAGCGACAAAGGCCGCCAGCTGCTCCTCGACTGCCGCCTCGATCTCCGGAGGCTGGTATGCCGCGAGCAGCTCCTTCGCGATGCCGTTGGCCTTGCCGGCGGCCTCCGGGCTGCCCGCTTCCCGCCATGTCTCGTAGTTCCGCCAGTCAGAGATCATCGGCTTGTGGAAGGCGGTGCGGAAGCGGGCCTGCGTGTGGGCGGCGCCGAAGAAGTGGCCACCTGGACCCACTTCACGGATGGCGTCGAGACCAAGCGTGTCGTCGTCGACCACGATCGGATCCAGGAACGCGGAGACCATCTGGAGCAGCTCGGCGTCCAGAATCATCTTCTCGAACCCGGCATGCAGCCCACCCTCCATCCAACCCGCGCCGTGCATCATGAGGTTGACGCCGCCCATCACCGCGCCCCAGAGCGAGAACACCGACTCGTATGCGGCCTGGGCATCCACGGCGTTCGCAGCGCACACGTTGGAGGAGCGGTACGGCACCTTGTAGCGGCGGGCCAACTGGCCGCCGACCATCGCAGTGCGCATGTACTCAGGCGTCCCGAACGCAGGTGCCCCCGACTGCATGTCGACATTCGAGGTGAAGCCGCCGTAGACGACGGGTGCGCCGGGTCGCACGACTTGGGTCATGACCATGCCCGCCAGGGCTTCCGCGTTCTGCTGAGCGAGTGCGCCAGCCAGCGTGACCGGCGCCATGGCCCCAGCGAGCGTGAACGGGGTCATGACGATCACCTGATTGCGCGCCGAGTACTCCAGGATCCCGTGGAGCATGGGAGCGTCGAGCCGAAGCGGCGAGCTCGAGTTGATCACGGTGAAGATCGACGGCTCGCTGTCGAGCGTGGCGTCGTCTATTCCTCGCGCGATGCGCACCATCTCCAGGCAGTCGCGGTTGCGCTCCCGCCCGAGGCTGTAGGCGTGGACCGCCTTGTCCGCGAGCGTGAGGAGGTCGTAGAACGCATCGAGATGGCGGATGGACGCGTGGATGTCGACGGGCTCGACCGGATAGCCGCCGAAGAAGTGGATGGTGTCCAGCATCTGGGCGAGGCGGATGAGCTTCTGGAAGTCCGCGCGGTTGCCCACCCGCCGGCCGCCGTCGAGATCCGACACGTTGGGCGGGCTGGAGACGCAGCCGAATGCAAGGTGGTCGCCGCCGATTCGGAGGTGATGCGCCGGGTTGCGCGCGTGGAGGATGAACGAAGAGGGGGCGGTGCGAATGGTCTCGAGGACCATGTCACGTTCGAAGTGGACGCGCTGTGTCCCCGAATCCACGCTCGCACCGGCACGAACCAGCAGGTCGCGGGCCTCCCCGTCGAGGAAGTCCATCCCGATCTCGTGCAGGATCTGGAGGGATGCCTCGTGGATGGACTCGAGCTCATCGGCGGACAGGACCTCGGTCGGTCGATAGCGCATCCGCGGCTGGGCCCAGGGTCGTTGCTGCGGCAGGCGGCTGCGCTCGCCGCTGCCGTGGCCGCCGCGACGCCGCCGCGGGCCTGCCTCCACCGCTGTCTCGAGGTCCGTCATGCAGTGCATTCCTCCTTCGTGGAGCGGGACGCCCGGATGCGACGGGCGGCCACGCCAACCAGGTCGTGGCCGCCCGACGACGTGCGATGGGGGTGGGGCTACTTCATGAGCCCTTTATCCGCCAGGAACGCCGTGGCGACGGCCGCCGGCTCCATGCCGTCGACATCGACCTTGGCGTTCAGCGACAGCATCGTCGCATCATCCAGCGCCGCGGCGACCGGCGCGAAGAGCTGCGCCAGCCCCGGGCTGGCGTCGAGCACCGGCTGCCGGACGTTGAGCGACGGCAGATAGCTCGGGAAGAAGCCCTTGTCGTCTTGGAGCACGGTGAGACCCAGGGCGATCATCCGGGAATCGGTCGCGAAGACCTCGCCGAAGAGGCACGGATCGCCCTTGTCGATGGAGGTATAGACGAGACCCAGCTCGAGCTCGGAGATCTTATTGAACTTGAAGCCGTAGGCCTTCTCGAGGCCGGGCAGGCCGTCGTCCCGGCCCAGGAACTCGGCCGCCCCGCACATGGTCGCTTCGGCGGGATTCGCGTTCGCATAGGCAGCCACGTCCGACAGGGTGGAGAGCCCCAGCTCCGTGGCTTTTTCGGTTGCCAAGGCGATGGCGTACGTGTTATTGAACGGCGCGGGGTCAAGCCAGGCGATGCCATTGCCCGCGTCCTCTGCCTTGACGGCATCGAACTGCTGCTGGGCTCCGGCGACTGGCGTGGTGTGGTGCAGATGGTTGATCCAGCCGGTGCCGGTGTACTCCCAGTACATGTCGATCTTGCCCGAGGTGAGCGCCTCGCGAGCCACGGTCGACCCGACCAGGCCGGTCTGGTCCTTCACGGTCGCGCCCGCGTGCTGAAGCACCTGCATGGTGATCTGCCCCAGGATGAGCTGTTCGGTGAACTCCTTCGAGCCGACCGTGAAGGTCTTGCCGGTCAGGTCGACGCCGGCGCCGGGGCTGCCCGCGGGGGAGGCGCTCGGTGCGACTGCGGAGGCGCTCGGTGCGACTGCGGAGGCGCTTGGCGCAGGTGCCGTGGCGGTTGGCGCAGCTGCCGTGGCCGTGGGTGCGGCTGTGGTGGCCGTGGGTGCCCCCGCGGTTGCCCGGGGCGAACTGATCGCCGCAGGGCCTCCGCAGGCGGCGAGGATGAGCGCGAGACCGCCTAGAAGGGCGGCGCCGCGGCTCCAACGATGCTGAGACGAGCGCATGTGACCTCTCCTCCGATGCTGATGGCTTGGATGAGCCTGATCCGCGGCCCGCGGCTCCTTTCCTGCTCCGGGCCGGCTCAAAGGCCTTTGGGACTCAGACGGCTCTCGGCGATGCCGCCGAGATGATCGATAGTCAGTGCCAGCACGGCGGTCAGGACGCTGCCAACGAGGACGACGATTTGTCGGTTGCTGACGATGCCGCCGTTGATGATGCTGCCGAGGCCGCCGGCATTGACGAACGTCGCCAGCGTCGCCGAGCCGACGTTGATGACGAGCGCCGTCCGCACGCCGGCAAGGATGACCGGGACGGCGAGGGGCAGCTCGATCTTTCGCAACACCGCGCCCTTGGTCATGCCCATGCCACGACCAGCCTCGATGACAGAGTGGTCGACCTGCTGGAGGCCGACCATCGTGTTGCGCAGCACCGGCAGGGCCGAATAAGCGACGAGGGCCACGATCGCCGGCCAGAACCCGATGGCCCATACGAGCGCCAGGAGGACGAGCACGCCGATCGACGGGATCGCCTGGCCCATGTTCGCCAGTGAGATCACTGGCAGCACGAGATGGCGCGCAGCCGGACGCGTGAGCAGCACACCCAGGGGAACCGCGATGAGAATGACGAACACCGTCGAGACGATGGTCAACGCCATGTGCTGGATGAACCTGGTCCAGATGACATCGGGTTCCAGGTTGCGCCGCTCGATGCTATCGAGCTCTTGGGTCCCGACCCACAGGAAGAGGACGGCGCACACTACAGCCAGCGCGACCGGCAGGCCCAGGTACCCGATCACGCTGGCACGCCTGCCGCGGAGCGCATCGGTTCCGCCGGCAACGATCGACGTCGCGCTGAGATCTGCGCCAGCCGGCTGCCCCCCGAGCGCCATCAGGCGTTCGCCGCCCCTGCGACGTGGACCTGTTCGGCTTCGGCACGGGATCGCTCTTGGGCATCGCGCCGCATCTCCTGGATCGCGGTGCTGACAGTGGCGAAGTCGACGGTCCCGAGGTATGCGCCGGCGCCGTCCACCACGATGGCGCAGCCGTAGGACGACTTGAGCATCTCGTTGAGGGCGTCGCTAAGGGTCGCGTGCGGCTGAACGATTGCTTCGGGGGGAAGGCCCGCCTCGATGAGCGGCAGGTCATCCCGCTGGATGTCCCGAGCGCTGACCCAGCGCACGGGACGGCGCTGATCATCGAGGATGAGGACGGCACCCTTGTCTGACGCGCGCAGCGCGGCGAGGACGTCCCCACGCGAGCTGTCCAGACTGGCCGTCGGCCACTGCACCATCTCGACCTCGCGCACGCGTGAGAGGTTCAGGCGCTTGAGCGAAGCGCCCGCGCCGACGAAATCAGCGACGAAATCATCAGCTGGTGCGGACAGGATGCGCTCGGGCGTGTCGTACTGAGCGATCTCGGAGCCCTCGCGCAGGATCGCCAGGCGGTCGCCCATCTTGATCGCCTCGTCGATGTCGTGCGTGACGAAGATGATCGTCTTGCGTATCGTCTCCTGGAGGCGCAGGAACTCGTTCTGGAGACGGTCGCGCGTGATTGGATCGATGGCGCCGAACGGCTCGTCCATGAGCATCACCGGCGGGTCGGCGCTGAGGGCCCGGGCGACTCCGGCGCGCTGGCGCTGACCGCCTGAGAGTTGCTTCGGATAGCGGTTGCGGTACACCCCGGGGTCGAGCCCGACGACCGCCAGGAGCTCGTCCACGCGGGCCCGGATCCGCTTGTCGTCCCAGCGCAGCATCCGCGGCACGGTGGCGATGTTGTCCGCGATGGTCTGATGCGGGAACAGGCCGATCTGCTGAATCACATAGCCGATGCGTCGGCGCAGCTTGTCGGGGTCGACCTTGGTGACGTCCTCGCCCTCGAGGATGATCCGGCCGGAGGTCGGCTCGATGAGCCGGTTGATGAGGCGCATCGTGGTCGTCTTGCCACAGCCCGAGGGACCGACCAGGACGACGATCTCGCCGGCCGGGATATCCATGTCGAGCTGCTCGACAGCGGGTTTGCCCTGACCGGGAAAGATCTTGGTGAGCTGCTGGAGGCGGATCATCGGCTCGGCCGTGCTGGTGGTGGGCGTCATGTCAGGCACGTACCCCTCTCGATGTGGTCAGTCGGGCGACGATGAGGAAACCGAAATCGATGACGATGGCGATGACGACGATGCCCAGGATGGCGCTCAGGACCTGGGGTATCGCGGTCGGCGAGCCGACACGCGCAAGGGCGCGGAAGATGTCCTTGCCAAGGCCCGGCCCGTTGACCACCGCGGCGATCGCTGCGATGCCGACGATGATCACGGCGGCGACCCGGATCCCGGTGATGATGATCGGCCAGGCCAGCGGGAGCTCGATGCGGAGCAGGCGCCGGTAACGGCCCATGCCCATCCCCTGCGCGGACTCCACGATGGCAGGATCGACCGAGCGCAGGCCGGTGATCGTGTTGCGCACGATCGGCAGGAGCCCGTACATCACGAGAGCGACGACCGCTGGCGTCGCCCCCAGTCCGAGCGGTCCGATGAGCAGCCCGAAGAGCGCGAACGAAGGGATGGTCAGGAAGATCCCGGTGACGGCCAGCGCCGTCCGTCGGGGTGCATTCGTTCGGTAGGTCAGGATGCCGAGGGTGACCCCGATGAGCGTGGAGATCGAGACCGAAAGGAGCACGATGGATGCATGCTCGATCGCGAGCCCGAAGAGCCGACTGCCCTCCGCGGCCAGGTAGTCCTGGAGACTCATGCCGGCACGTCGGCTCGTCCTGCGCCTGATCCAGGGACCAGGCCCCGGGGACGTGCATGGCTCCTGGGACGCCTGCTCTCCCAACCAAGCTGCCCAGACAGCTCGTCGGCTGCTGCCTTGATCGCGTGCCCGGCGAACTGGAGGCGACCGCCCAGCCGGAACTTGGGCGCCGATACGTTGAGGGCGGCGACCACGCCGCCCCGAAAGTCGCGGATCGGGGCCGCCGCAGCGACCAGACCCGCTTCGAACTCCTCGTCCACGATGGCGTAACCGAGGCGCCTCGCGATGAGGATCCGCTCATACAGCTCGCCGGCGTCACGTGGCGCGTTCGGTCCGCCCACGCCGAACACGACGCCCGCGAACAGTCGATGGAGCTCGTCCCGCTCGAAATCGATGAGCAGCGCGCGGCCGGACGACGTGGTGTGCGCTGGGACCAGGCGACCCGCCCAGGCGACCGTCTGGACCGCGTGCGGCGGCGACTCGGTCAGGAGCGTCAGCACCTCGGCGCCCTGGAGGACCGAGAGGTGGATCCGTTCCCCGAGGTCGGTCTCCACAAGCCGTCGGAGGATCGGCGCGCCCGCCGCCAGCAGGCGCTGGTCGGAGGCCCTCGCGGCGAGGGCGAAGACGTGCCACCCGATGCGGTACGCCATCGACTCAGCGTCTCGCTCGACGAAACCGGCGTCCGCGAGGATCCGCAGCGTTCGCGAGACCTGGCTCTTTTCACGCCCTCGGTGGGCTGCCAGGCGGTTCACGCCCCATCCACCCTGCGCGATCGCCTCATCGGAGGCGAGGGCATCCAAGAGCTCCAGGGCGCGACGGAGACTCCCCGCGGGTTCGTTTGCCACGGTGGCACGGTGCCAGATTGGTGCGCCAGATGCAATAGGGAGTGCACGGAATGCAATCAGACTACGATGGCGCGGCATGCTGGCAGTCGGTTGTTTCGTTGCACTCGGTCGGTACAGCGGCCCATCGCGCCTCGGAAACCAGCGCTGATGTGCGGCATCGCGGGGATCTGGGGCACCGCTGACCACGATCTTGTCCAGCAGGCCATGGACGGCCTCCATCACCGAGGTCCGGACGGGGCCGGGATGCACGTCCAGCCGAATGGCGTGCTCGGCCACCGCCGGCTCGCGATCATGGATCCCGAGGGCGGCGCCCAGCCGCTGTACAACGAGACGGGTGCGCTGGCGATCGTCGCGAACGGCGAGATTTACAACTTCCCGCGACTGCGTCGTGATCTGGCCGGTCGCCATACCTTCACGACGACGAGCGACACCGAGGCGATCCTCCACATCTATGAAGAGTTCGGCCCCGACACCCCGGCGGCACTGGAAGGGATGTTCGCCTTCGCCATCTGTGGCAACGACCACCTATTCCTCGCGCGCGACCCGATCGGCATCAAGCCTCTGTATTTCGGGCGTGGCGTGGGGTCATCCGGAAGGACCGTCACCGCGTTCTCCTCGGAGATGAAGCCGCTGGCCGACTGGGTCGACGAGCTCCACGAGTTCCCGGCGGGCCACTACTTCGACAGTCGCTCAGGATTCGTCCCCTACTACCGGGTCCCCACGACGCCTCCGGCGGAGCGGTCTGTTGACGAGCACGTGGCCCTGGTGCGACGGGGTGTGGAGGATATCGTGGCGTCGCACTTGATGAGCGACGTTCCCGTCGGCGCGTTCCTCTCAGGGGGATTGGACTCGAGCGTCATCGCCGCGATCGCCCGCAAGCACGTCGACGAGCTTCACACCTTCTCGGTGGGTCTGGCGGGTTCGCGCGACATCGAGTCCGCACGGCGGGTGGCCGCGCACATCGGATCCATCCATCACGAATATCTGATGACGCCGGCCGAGGTCGCCGACAAGTTGCCCGAGATCGTGCACGCGCTCGAGTCCTTCGATCAGGATCTGGTACGGAGCGCGATCCCGACGTATTTCTGCTCGCGGCTTGCCGCCCAGCACGTGAAGGTGATCCTCACCGGCGAGGGTGCGGACGAGCTGTTTGCCGGGTACGCCTATCACAAGACCATCAGTGACCCGGAGACGCTCCATCAGGAGCTGTGTCGATCGGTCTCGACCTTGCACAACATCAATCTCCAGCGCGTCGACCGCCTGACGATGGTCCACGGCATCGAGGGACGGGTGCCGTTCCTTGACACCGGGTTCGTCGCGCTCGCTCTGAGCGTGCCGCCGACGTTGAAGCTGGCGCCGATGCCCGATGGCCGGCTGATGGAGAAGTGGGTGCTGCGCACGGCGTGCGAGGATCTGCTCCCTTCTGACATTGTGTGGAGGACCAAGGAGCAGTTCGATGAGGGGAGTGGAACGGTGGACCTCCTCAGCGAGGCCCTCGACCCTCTCCTGAAGAACATCGACCTGGACGCGTACCGCGCGACCAGCAAGGAATCGGTGCGTTCCGCCGAAGAGGCCCTGTACCACCGGATGCTGTGCGCCGGGTACTCCCGGCCGGAGCTGATCCTGCGCAATGTCGCACGCTGGACGGACGATCGCGAGTTGAAGCCTTCTGCGGCTCTTGCTGTGGCTGGAGCATCCTAGAACAGGCCCACGATGTTTCCTTCGGCGTCGATGTCGATGTTCTCGCCGCCGGGCTTCGACGGCAATCCGGGCATCGTCCGAATATCGCCCAGGAGCGGCGTGATGAACCCCGCGCCGGCAGAGAGCGCGACCTCCCTGATCGGCACTCGGAAGCCAGTCGGGCGGCCCCTGAGACCCGGGTCGTGGCTCAGGGACGCCTGCGTCTTCGCCATGCAGACGGGCAGCCGACCGAAGCCAAGCGACTCGTAGCGCTCCAGCGCCCTGGCCGCCGCCGGCGCCACGTCCACCCCGTCCGCACCGTACATGCGCGTCGCGATGATCTCGATCTTCCTGAGCAGCGGCGCGTCGTCCGGGTAGAGGAACTCGAAGGCCGGGGCGCCTTCCTGCGCGGCTTCCCAGACGGCCTCTGCGAGCGCCGCGGCCCCGGCTCCGCCGTCCGTGAAGTGGGTGGCGACGACCGCGTCGCGTGCTCCGGCGGCGAGAGCGACCTCCCGCACTGCCTCGATCTCCGCGGGCGTGTCGGTCGCGAAGACGTTGATCGCGACGACCGTCGGGACGTTGAACGCGCGGACATTCTCGATCTGCTTGACGAGGTTCTCCCCTCCCGCCCGAACGGCTTCGACATTCTCCCTTGTGAACGCGGGATCGAGCCCCTTGCCGGCGACGATCCGCCCCACGCCGCCGTGCATCTTGAGAGCACGGATCGTCGCCACGACGACCGCCGCGTCGGGACGGAGACCTGAGATCCGGCACTTGATGTCGAAGAACTTCTCGGCGCCCATGTCTGCGCCGAAACCGGCCTCCGTGCAGACGATCTCGTTGGTCGCGAGCGCGATACGGTCGGCGAGCACCGAGTTGTTGCCGTGGGCGATGTTGCCGAACGGGCCGCAGTGGACGAACGCCGGACCGCCCTCCAGGGTCTGGAGGAGGTTCGGCTCGATCGCATCCGTCAGGAGGGCGGTCATCGCGCCAGCCACCTTGAGGTCGTCGGCGGTCACCGGAGTCCCGTCCGCGCGCGCGGCCAGCACCATCCGGCCCAGCCGGGCGCGCAGATCGTGGATGTCGCTCGTCAGTGCCAGGACGGCCATCACCTCTGAGGCGACCGTGATCTGCCATTCTGTTTCACGCGGCACACCGTTCTCGCGACCCCCGAGACCGATGATCGTGCGTCGGATCGACCGATCGCTGATGTCGAGGACGCGCGGCCAGATGATCGAATGGGGGTCGATCCCGAGCGGGTTGCGGTGATGCAGGCTGTTGTCGATGAACGCCGCGGCAAGGTTGTGCGCGGCGCCGATGGCGTGGACGTCGCCGGTCAGATGGAGGTTGAAGTCCTGCATCGGAATGACCTGGCTGTAGCCGCCTCCGGCGGCCCCGCCCTTGATGCCGAAGACCGGTCCCAGCGATGGCTGGCGGATGCACACGGCTGCCTTCCGACCGATCCTGTTGAGACCCTGTGCCAGGCCGACGGTGGTAGTCGACTTACCCTCGCCGAGGGGGGTCGGCGTGATGGCGGTCACGACCACGTACTTGCCGCGGGGATTCTCGGATTCGAGCCGGCGGATCGCCTCTAGGGTCACCTTTGCCTTGGTGCGCCCGTACAGCTCGATCTCGTCGTCCCGAAGCCCGAGGTCTCGAGAGACCTCGACGATGGGTCGCGGCGTGACCGAGCGGGCGATCTCCAGGTCGGACGGGAAGGTCATCGGACTCCTCGGCTGGGGGCGACACGAAGCGCTACCGCAAGGGGCCGGGCGGCGCGAGGGAGATGGGCAAGCCCGGTGACCCGGGCAGCGGTGCCCAGCGGTAACCATCTCGGCATGCTCGTCAGGGATTTCATGGCCGACGCTGGCTGCGCGATCCGGCTGGGCTGCCAGCGCCACCCACCGCGACGACGCCTAATTGCGCCGCGCCGTCGGCAGTCAGCCGTGCCAGGTAGCGCCGCCGCCAGGTCTCCGTCAGCTTGACGGCGTTGAAGGTGTAGAGGTGAAGATCCACGATCCCTGCGTCCGGATCGGCGACATGCGGCGCCAGCCCCTCGAGCAGCGCATCCGGTCGGAAGAAGCCACCGCTTCGTACGAGTCGCGCCACGAACCGGATGTTCTTGGTGAGGAAGCGGTGGGTGTCGGCGACGCCGATCCGCGCGCTGATCGCAAGGAGCCGGTGCGGCTCCGTCACCCCGGGGATGCCGACGTGCACGGGCAGCGTGATCGCCTCGGACCGTCTCAAGGCAAGCCACGAAGCGACGGCGGCCGGCTCGAAGCAGAGCTGCGTGGTCATGTAGCTCGCGAACGCGGCCTTCTCGCGGAGCGCGTCGAGCAGCGGATCGTCCGCGATGAACGGGTGACCCTGCGGATAGCACGGGATGCCGATCGCGGCCAGGCGATGGCCGATCTCGTTCATCCCGCGGAGCAGCGACAGCCCGTCCGGATACTCGCCGTGCGTCTTGGCGTCGCCACCCACCACGAATGCGCCTTCGACGCCCGCACCCTCCAGCGAAGCGAGGAGGTCGGTCAGGTGGGCGCGGTCGCGAACCATCCGTGCCGACAGATGCGGCACCGCGCGGAAGCCCGCTCCCTGAAGCTGTTCGCACAACGCGACCGTGGACTCGATGCCCTTGATCGGGGAGGCGGTCACGGAGACCCGAGCACCGGGCGGCAGGAAGGCGGCGTGGTCCATGGCGTTCTTGAGTGGGATGAGCTCGAACGTCGGCGTGGAGAGAATGCGGGCAAGCGCCTCTGCCTCGGAGGCGGACATCCCGTGCCGGCGACGGAACAGCATCGTTCAGGCGTCCGCGTCGGCGCGCGATGCCACGCCCGGCCGTCGTCGCCGTCGCTCGGACCGTCCATCTGCGCTGCCAGGGGTCGGGTGTGCCGGCAGCTCGACGAGTTCGGAGAGGTTCGGGTACGCGGCGGTCCGATGGGGGAACGCCATCGCCTCCACGAAGTGCTGCTGGAAGCGCGGTTCGACGGCGGTCTCGATCTTCTCGACCGTGCGGACGACGCCCTCGATCTCTCGTCGGGCGGCGCGCGACAAGAGGGCGATGAGCGCGCCGGTCCCTGCGGCGTTCCCCGCCGACCTGACGTGCGCGAGGTCGCAGTCCGGGATGAGCCCGAGGACCATGGCATGCAAGGGATCGATCTGGCTCCCGAACGCTCCCGCGAGCTTGATCTCATCGATCGTCTCGATCCCCAGGTGGTCCATGAGCAGCCGTGCGCCCGCATACAGCGCCGCCTTCGCGAGCTGGATGGCCCGGACGTCGTTCTGGGTCACGACGATGCGCGGACGGCCAAGAGCCGAACCATCGTGGAGGAGGTACGAGAAGGTCCGGCCCTCGGCGAACACGCGCGGGGTGCGGGCAGCGAGTGAGCCGTCGATCACTCCGTCCGGCGTGATGACGCCGGCCAGGAACAGCTCGGCGACGACCTCCACGATGCCTGAGCCGCAGATGCCCGTCACGCCGATCTCGCGGCTGGCCTCCTCGGATCCAGGTTCGTCCGACCAGATGTCCGACCCGATCACCTTGAATCTCGGCTCGAACGTCTTCCGGTCGACTCGGACGCGCTCGATCGCGCCTGGGGCCGCGCGTTGTCCGCCGCTGATCTGCGCTCCTTCGAAGGCAGGCCCGGTTGGGCTCGACGCCGCCAGGAGCCGATCGCGGTTCCCGAGGACGATCTCCGCGTTCGTGCCGACGTCCACAACGAGGCTGATCGCCTCGCTCGTGTGCGGCGTCTCGGCGAGGATGACGCCCGCCGTGTCGGCGCCGACGTGCCCGGCGATGCATGGCAGCACATAGATGCGGGCGCCGGGATGGGCCTTGAGCTCGAGCTCGGCAGCGCGGATGCGGACCGCCCTATCGGTGGCGAGCGCGAACGGCGCGGACCCGAGCGGGATTGGGTCGATCCCCAACAGGAGGTGGTGCATGATCGGGTTGCCGACGATCGCCAGGTCGAGGATGTCGTCGCGCGTGATCCCGGCCTTCGCGGCGAGCCCGGCCAGCAGGCCGTTGAGCGCCATCCGCACGGCCGCGGTCATCTCGGCCGCGCCCTCGGGATGCATCATCGCGTACGAGACGCGGCTCATCAGGTCCTCGCCGAAGCGGATCTGGGGGTTCATCACTCCGTTCGACGCGAGGACGGCGCCGTCGGACAGGTCTGCCAGATGTCCGGCGATCGTCGTGGAGCCGACGTCGATTGCGACCCCGTATGCCTTCTCGCGCAGGCCCGGCCAGACAGCGCTGATCGTCCGGCCGTCGTGGATCGCCACGGTCACCGCCCACCGCCCGCCCTCCAACGCCGGCTGGAGGGCGCGGATGACAAGGAGGTCCGCTTCGAGGCCTGTCAGTCCCCACTCTGCCTCGAGCGCTTCCTGGAGGCGCACGAGCTCGCCGGACGGCGAGGCAAGCTCCGGCGGAGCGACATGGACATAGTGGAGCCGGACGACCGGGTCGATGTGGAAGTCGCGGATGTCGAGGCCCTTGCGGACGACCTGCCGGTAGACCTGGCTCTCTGGCGGGACGTCGATGACCGCATCGCCGCGCACATGCGCGACGCACGAGAGGCGACGGCCGGACTCGAGGCCGCGACCGTCGCGGTACTCCACCTCGGCGCTCGAGAGGGGGGACAGGTGCTCGGAGCGTGACTCGATCCCGTGCTTGGCGAAGCTGCCGACGCTCTGCTGGACCTGGCATCGACCGCAGATCCCGCGCCCGCCGCAGACCGAGTCGATGTCGACGCCCAGCGCGCGCGCCGCGTCAAGGACGGTCGTGCCCGACCGGACTCGGCCGCGCCGGCCCGACGGCGTGAAGATGACGAGGGGCTCCGCGGCTCCGGTCATCGCTGCCTCCGCGCTCAGCCGGGAGGGGGCGAAAAGGTTCGGCGCCGGTTGATCCGCCGGCCCTGCTCCCCGGCGGCCGGAGCGACCCGGAACGTGCGAATCCACCGGGCGGCATCGCGGTCGTTTCCCATGAGGACATCCGCGGCCATGACCGCTTGGCGGACGCCTTCGGAGATCGGATTCGTGATCGCCGAGCTGAGGCCGCTCGCTACGGCCATCGCGAGATACGCGCTGTTGATCCCCTCACGATTGGGCAGCCCGAAGCTGACGTTCGACGCCCCGCAGGTCGAATTCACCTTCAACTCGTCCCGGAGGCGCCCCAGGATCCGGAAGACCTGCCGGCCGGCCGTTGGCAATGCTCCGATCGGCATGAGCAGCGGATCGACGATGATGTCCTCGCGGGGGATCCCATGGTCGGCCGCGCGCTCGACGATCCGCTTGGCGACGGCGAACCGGACGTCCGGGTCCTCGCTGATGCCGGTCTCGTCGTTGCTGATCGCGACGACCGCCGCGCCGTACTTCTTGACCAGCGGCAGGACCTGCTCGAGGCGCTCCTCCTCGCCCGTCACGGAGTTCACCAGGGCCTTGCCCTGGTAGGCCGCGAGGCCCGCCTCGAGAGCCTCTACGATCGAGCTGTCGATCGACAAGGGGACGTTGGTCAGTGACTGCACGAGCTGGATCGTCATCGCCAGGATCGCCGGTTCGTCAGCGAGCGGGATGCCGGCGTTCACGTCGAGCATGTGCGCGCCAGCCTCGACCTGCGCGATCGTGTCCCTCTCGACACGCGAGAAGTCGCCGGCCTTCATCTCCTCAGCGAGCTGCTTCCGGCCGGTCGGGTTGATCCGTTCGCCGATGATCACGAACGGCCGGTCATGGCCGATGACCACCTCGCGGGTGGCGGAGGAGACGACGGTGTGCGTCACCCGCGCGCCCGCCCCGCAGGGGTCTCGTCGTGCGCCGGCCGAAAGGCCGGCCCATCCTCCAGCCCGCCCGACACGATGAGCCCGGCCAGGCGGTGCTTGGTGTACGCAGCCTCGAGGCGGACGGACTCCGCCCGGACCTCCGCCTCGATGTCCTCGCCGCATCCCTGCTGGACCTTGCGCCACTCGGCGATGTAGTTGTTGTAGGCACGCTTGCCGGCGCGGCTGGCGGCCTTGTCGATCGCGACCTGGAAGCGCGGATGGAGGACGATCTTGCTCGACCGTCGCCCATTCCGGGCCAGGACCTGGGCCGGGATATCGCGCCACAGGATGACGCTCAGCGTTGCCATCGCTCAGGTAGCGACCGCGTCTGCGGAGCGCCCATGGCCGCCCGCCGCGGCGCCGGCGAGGGAGATCGCGAGCTCGCCGTAGCCCGTGTGACGATGCTCGAACGCCAGCCCCAGCCGGTTGGCGGCACGGCGGGCCAGTCCAAGGAGGTCCGGATCGGCGATCTGAGACAGGTAGACGACGCGCCGGTAGTTGCCGAAGTACATCTGCTGAAGCTCCGGATGGCGGTCGATCCCGAGTCCCTGGATCACGAGTCGCTCGAAGTTCCGGGCCAGGAAGTCGGTCAGCCAGAAGGTCGCTGGTTCCTCCTCGGCAAGCAGCGAAAAGTCCTGTCGGCCTGCGAAGAACTCGTAGCAGTGGGCGCCGGGAAGTCGTTCGACACCCTCCTCCTCGAGCACCCGGTCCAGGAGCCCGCCCGTCCCGCAGTCGGCATACGCCACGAAGATGCGGGCATGGCGGCCGCGCGCCCGAGCGGCGTGGATCTTGGCGCGGACCGCCCCCGGGATACCGCTTGGGCGGTTGTGAAGCGACGGCGGGAGGCAGGTGACGTCGATGTTCGGTAGCGGCCTCGTCAGCTCGACGAGCTCGCGGGCCAGCGCCCCGCAGCCCACGACGAGGACGCGCGGCCCGGTGGGATCCGTGGTCTCAAGCTGCGGCACGGCGCTCGTCGATCAGGCGGCGTGCTGTTTCGGCGGCCACGCCCGCGTCGCGGCAGTAGGCGTCGGCACCCACGGCCATGCTGAACTCCTCGTTGAGCGGCGCACCGCCCACCAGGATGATGTAGTCGTCCCGCATGCCGCGGTCCTTGAGCGCCTGGATGACGACCCTCATGTACGGCATCGTCGTCGTCAGGAGGGCGGACATGCCGAGGATGTCCGGCCTGTGCTCCTCCAGCGCGGCGATGAACCTTTCCGCATCGGTGTTGATGCCGAGGTCGATGACTTCGAAGCCCGCGCCCTCGAACATCATTCCGACGAGATTCTTGCCAATGTCGTGGATGTCGCCCTTGACCGTCCCGATGACGACCTTGCCGACGGGCTGGGCGCCTGTCTCGGCCAGGAGCGGGCGCAGGATCTCCATGCCTGCCTTCATCGCGTTCGCCGCGAGCAGTACCTCCGGGACGAACAGGATCCCGTCACGGAAGTCGATTCCGACGATCTTCATGCCGGCCACGAGTGCATCGTCGAGCACCTTGGTTGGCGTAAATCCTCGTTCGAGGAGGATGTTCGTCCCCGCGGCGATCTCATCCTTCATGCCGTCGTACAGATCGTTGTGCATCTGCTCGATGAGCTCGTCGTCAGAGAGCGAGGCGAGATCGATCTCCTCGTAGTCGTCCGCCAACATCACGCTCCTGTCCGCATTCCAGATCCACCGGTTCCACGATACGGAACGATGCCGTATGATGGAACGCACTCGGAATGTATACCGACGGAGCGCCCATGTCCAGAGTGCAGTCGATCGAGCGTGCATTCGCGGTGCTGTCGGCGCTTGGCGACGGGCCGATCGGCGTGACGGACGTCGCCGAACGGGCTGATCTGCCGAAGAGCACGGCGGCCCGGATGCTGGCGTCCCTCGCCCGCGAGGGTGCCGTGGAGCAGGTACCCGGCGACACGCGTTACCGGCTCGGCGCGCGGATCGTGTCACTGGCCGCGGGGGTCGTTCCCACGCGCAGCCTCGTCGCGCTCGCTCGGCCCGTGCTCGTGGAGCTGGCGTCGGAGGTCGGCGAGGCCGCCGGTCTATCCCTGGTCGACGGCTTCGTCGTCCACTACATCGACCAGGTCGACACCGCACATCAGGTGCTGGTCCGCGACTGGACCGGCAGCCGCCTCCCGATCCACGCCGTGTCCTCAGGGCAGGTCTTCCTGGCCCACATGGCCCCGTCCGCCGTGGATCGTCTGCTCGCGGATCCGCTTGAGCGGTTCACCCCGCGCACCCTGGTGGAGCCGGCGGCCTTGCGGGAGCGGCTTCGCCGCATCCAGCTCGACGGCTACGTATGGGGGCGCGACGAATTTGCGGAGGGCATCAACTCGGTCGCGGCTCCCATCGCGGACGGCGCCGGCAACGTGAGCGCTGCCGTCCACGTCCATGGCCCGGCGTATCGCTTCCCGAAACCCGGTGACGAGACGGAGATCGCGCGCCAGGTCATGGCCGCCGCAGCCCGGATCTCGGGTCGCCTGCGGCAGGGCTCCTGACCCCACGCGGTGGACCGGAGCCGAAGACACCCCAGGCGACCGAACCGCGCGACAGATGGGCTCGACGACCCAGCACCTACGTGTGCCCGCGAGGGCCTCGTCCGCCACGCGAGGCTACGATATGTCGCTCGCGGGTGCTTCGGAAGCGCCGCCCTCACCGCTAACGCTGTACGAATGAGCACCGGCTCCAGCCAGCCTGCCCCGGTCGACGATCAGGTATTCCTCGCGGATCGGACGCTCGTCGAACCAGCATTCCAGGATCTCGCGCGTGCCGGCGGCGTAGCGGGCCTGCGCAGAAAGGGAGGATCCGGAGATATGCGGCGTCATCCCATGGTGAGGCATGGACCTCCAAGGATGGTCCGACGGAGCCGGCTGCGGATACCAGACGTCTCCGGCGTATCCGGCGAGCTGACCGCTTTCGAGTGCGCGGACGATCGCATCGCGGTCGCAGATCTTGCCCCGGGCGGTGTTCACGAGGTACGCACCGCGCTTCATCTTGGCGATCAGCGCGTCGTTGAACATGTGCTCGGTCTCAGGATGGAGGGGCGCGTTGATGGTGACCACGTCGCAGACGGCCACCATCGACTCGACGTCGGGGTGGAACGTCACGCCCAGCTCACGCTCGACCTCGCCAGACAGCCGGTGCCGGTCGGTGTAGTGCAGTCCCACATCGAACGGCTTCAGCCGTCGCAGCACCGCTGAGCCGATCCTGCCCGCGGCCACAGTGCCGACCTGCATCCCCTCGAGGTCGTATGACCGGGCGACGCAGTCCGCGATGTTCCAGCCGCCCTTCACGACCCATTGATACGACGGGATGTAGTTGCGGACCAGCGACAGGATCATCATCACAACGTGCTCGGCCACGCTGATGCTGTTCGAGTAGGTGACCTCGGCGACAGTGACCCCGTGCTCGATGGCCGCTTCCAGGTCGTAGTGGTCGGACCCGATCCCGGCCGTGATGGCGAGCTTCAGCTTGGCTGCCCTGGCGATCCTCTCGGCAGTCAGGTAGGCCGGCCAGAACGGTTGCGAGATCACGATCTCGGCGTCTGGAAGCTCCCGTTCGAAAACCGAGTCCGGGCCCTCCTTGTCCGACGTGACGACCAATGTGTGGCCGCGTTCCTCCAGGAACCGACGCAGCCCCAGCTCCCCCGAAACGCTGCCGAGCAGCTCACCGGGCTCGAAGTCGATCCGTTCGGGAGTCGGCGCCTTCTGGCCGCCCGGGTAGCGCTCGATCGCGGGGATCGCAGCGCGTGCGTACGACGTCGGATATCCGTCGACAGGATCGTCGTACAGGACGCAGAGGACCTTCGCCATTCTCCTGACCTCCTTACCTTCTGGGGCGGCATGGACGGGCGATGCTACACCGTCCCGTGGACGCCGGAGGAGGCGATGTGGACGTGATCGGCCGTCCCCCGGTCACGATCACCGGCGTGGCGCAGCGGCCCACAGCGACGGCGCTGGATTGCCCGGATGGACAATGCGCGCGATGACGACCGAATTGCCCCACGAGCGGTACGGCAAGCGCGAATGAGCACTGCGCGTCGACCGGGCGATCTGCCAGACGTGGACGCTGACTCCGGGCGTCGGCACGGGGCGCGTCTCCTGGAGGGTGCGCCGATCGCCGCCGAGATGCGCAGTCGCGTGCGTGGCGAGGTTGTCGCCTTCACGGAACGCCACGGGTTCCCGCCAATGCTCGCAGTGGTGCTGATCGGCGCCGACGCACCGTCCGCGGTCTACCTCCACCAGATCGTCCGCAGCTGCCGCAGTACCGGCGTGACGGGCCGGGTCGTCGAGATGGGCGAGCGGACTACGACCGCTCTCATTCTCCGCCGGATCGATGAGCTGAACCGGGATCCCCTCGTGTCCGGGATCATCGTCCAGATGCCGCTTCCGAAGCGGATCCCGCTGCGCGCGGTGATCGAATCGATCGACCCACGGAAGGACATCGACGGCCTCCAGCCGGAGAACGCCGGGCTCCTCATGCTGGGCTACGAGGGGTTCTTGCCTGCCACCGCGCAGGCGGCGGTCGAGATCGTGAAACGCTCCGGGTACCGACTCGAAGGGCTCGATGCGGTCGTGGTCGGGCGGAGCAATGTCGTCGGCAAACCGGCCAGCCTGCTGCTTCAGCGTGAGCATTGCACCGTGACGATGTGCCATCGGCGGACGCGCGACCTGGCGGCCCACGTGGCGCGCGCCGATCTCGTGGTGGTGGCCGCGGGCTCGCCGGGGCTCATCACCGGGGAGATGTTGAAGCTCGGCTCGATCGTGGTGGATGTCGGCATCAACGTGGTGGGCGATGGGATCGTGGGGGACGTCGAGTTCGAGTCGGCGCGCCAGGTGGCCGAGGCAATCACGCCGGTGCCGGGTGGCGTCGGCCCGCTGACGAACGCGATCCTGCTCGACCACCTCCTGGCCGCCGCGTCTGCCCAGCACGACGACAGAGGCACCTCCGCTCGTGGCCGCTTGCCCCCGGCCTCGGCGCCCTGATACTGCTGAGCGGCACCTCAAGATGATCCGCGGTATCGATCTGCAATAGCGGTAGTGCTGTAGGTCCGATCCGGCAACCGTCGCTGGTGGCGGGGGTGGCTGACGGCAGCATGCTCCTGTGTCGCCCCTCCGCCGTTCCACGGCAGGTGGCCTATGTGCTGGCGGCGCAGCACCCACCAGACCCGTTCGCGACACGAGCAGCGCCACCCCAGGGCGCCTGAGCCAGCCATACAGAACCTCATCATTGACCACGGCGCCGGACCTCCTGCTCATCGCTTCGAACACGACAAGCATGGAGCGACGGCGCCGTCTGTCACTCGGCGAGCAGGCTCCCAGGTGTCGGGAGATCTCGGGGACTGTTCAGCCTATCCGAGGACAACCCGGACCCGGTGCGTGGTCCCGTCGTCGGCGAGGGGGATCATGGCGCCGCCGGTCAGCGACTGTCCATCGAGCTCCGAGGATGCCACCCCGCGACTGACGCCATGCGGGTTTTCAACGACGATCTCGTATCGGGCGGAGTGATAGCGGAAGTCGATCTCATAGCGCGGC
>JBBSGX010000018.1:0-22753 GCA_038253685.1 Candidatus Limnocylindrales bacterium
GTACGAGACCGTCCTTTCGTCGCCGGCCCACGCCGCCAGGATCGCAGCGTCCTGGTCGGCAAGCTGGTCGGCCAGCCTTGCGGCAAAGCCGTCATCGTTCGCCCCGAACGGCGTGAACGCGGCACTCCTCGTGCCAAGACCGCGCGCTGATCCCATCGGGATGATCGCCGGCGTCAGCTTCTCGGAGATGCCCGCGAGGGTGCGTTCGGCGTCCGCGCCGCCGCGGTCGATCTTGTTGACGAAGATGAGGGTGGGGATGCCAAGGCGCTGCAGTGTCCGCATCAGCACGCGGGTCTGCGCCTGGACGCCCTCGACTGCGGAGATCACCAGCACGGCGCCACCGAGGACGCTCAACACCCGCTCGACCTCGGCGATGAAGTCCGGGTGACCGGGCGTGTCGATCAGGTTGACCGCGACGTCATCGATGACGAACGACACGACGGCGGACTTGATCGTGATGCCGCGTTGCTGTTCGAGCGGCAGGGAGTCGGTCTGGGTGCTGCCGTCATCGACGCTGCCGATCTCGTCGATGACGCCCGCTGCGAAGAGCAGCCGTTCGGTCAGGGTTGTCTTGCCGGCGTCAACATGAGCAAGAATCCCAAGGTTCAACGTGCGCATGGAGCGTCATGTCCTCGAAGCAGATGGCTGTTCCGGAGTGGTTGGACATGAGCGCTCGATTCACGTTGTTCTCCTCCTGCGATCGGTCTGCTGGTGGCACAGCATACGGCCGGCCCCGCGCTTGACGGTCCCGCAGGCCCAACCTAGACTCCGCGGCCACAAGAGAAGACGGGTGATGACCGGGACGAGTACCCGACGCCGCGCCGCCAATCCGGCGTACGCGGACCCTCGCAGCAGAGAGCCGGCGGCGCTGGAAGCCGGTGCGGGGACGGCGGTGAATGGACCTTGCGAGCCCGAACCAGCAATGAGCGCGGCAGCCGCAACCCCATCGGAAGCGGCGGCCGAAGGCGGGTGGTACCGCGGAAGGACCGACCTTTCGTCCCGACAGTGACGAGGGTCGGTCTCATCATTTCCGGAGTCGCCCAGTGAGTGAAGCCATCCGCGAAGCCATCGCCGCCGTCGTCGTCGGTGAGTACCTGTCCGTCGAGGACGCGGAGACGACCATGGGCTCGGTGCTCGACGGAGACGTGACGCCTGCCCAGCTGGCGGCCCTGCTGGTGGGCATGCGGATGCGCGGCGAGACCGTGGACGAACTGACGGGCTTCGTGCGGGCGATGCGGAAGCGCGTCCTGGCCGTGCCCTCTCCCGACGGGACCGTCGACACCTGCGGGACGGGCGGCGACGTCCACTCGACGTTCAACATCTCGACGGCCGCGGCGCTGGTGGTTGCCGCCTCGGGGGTACCGGTCGCCAAGCATGGGAACCGGGCCGTGACCTCCGCATCGGGGAGCTCGGACGTGATCGCCGCGCTTGGCATCACCCCAGAGCAGACGGTCGACGAAGCCGCTGCGTCCCTGCGCGAGGACGACTTCTGCTTCCTCCACGCGCCGAACTTCCACCCGGGCATGCGCCACGCGGGACTGACCAGGCGCGAGCTTGGCATCCGGACGGCGTTCAACCTGTGCGGGCCGCTCGCCAACCCGGCGGGCGCGCGGCGCCAGCTGGTGGGAGTGGCCGACCCGGAAGCCGCGCGCCGCGTCGCGGACGCGCTGCGCGCGCTCGGCACGGAGCGCGCGTTCGTGGTGCACGGCGAGCGCGTCGACGAGCTGCCGCTCGACGGAAGCGGCATCGTCTACGACGTGACGCCGGACGGGGTCACGCGGCTGACCGTCACGCCGGAGGACGTGGGATTGCCGCACGCCGAGACCGAGGCCCTCGCCGGTGGCGATCCGGCGCGCAGTGCCTCGATCATCGAGGGCGTGCTGCGCGGCACCGAGACGGGGCCGGCGCGCGACGTCGTGGCACTCAACGCGGGGGCGGCGCTGGTGGTGGCCGGTCGCGCGGAGAGACTCCGGGAGGGAGTCGCGTTGGCACTCGACGCGATCTCCGGTGGGGCCGCGCTAGATCGCCTGGAGCGGCTGCGGACCCGGGAACGGGCACGCCTGGCAGCTGCGAACGAGGCCGGCGAGGCGGCCACGGTATGAGCGCGACGCTGGATCGGCCGGGGAGCCGGGCTGGAACCCGGGTTCGCGGCGGCCGTGCAGCTGCTGGGTCGCGCTGTCCTGGACCGTCAGTGCTGGACGAGATTGCCGCGCGCCGCCGGACGGACATCGAGCGCGAGCTGGCGGGGCGCTCGCCGCGCGACCTTGCGCGTGCCGCCGCGGCCGGACCGGAGCCTCGCAACGCGCTGATCCGGTTGCTGCGTCCCGGACTCCACCTCATCGCGGAGATCAAGCGCCGCTCACCCTCGGCGGGGACGCTGGTCACCGGGCGGCTCGACGTCGCGGAGCGGGCACGCGCGTACCAGCAGGGTGGCGCGGCCGCGATCTCGGTGTTGGTCGAAGGCCATTTCTTCGGCGGCTCGATCGAAGATCTCGAGACGGCTCGCGCCGCCACCTCCCTGCCGATGCTGGCCAAGGACTTTGTCGTTGATCGCCGCCAGCTGCCACTGCTGCGTGCGGCCGGGGCCGACCTGGTCCTGCTGCTCGCGGCGCTCCATCCGGCGCGGCGGCTTGCCAAGCTTGTCGCCCAGGCACGCGACCTCGGCCTCGAGCCGCTGGTCGAGGTGCACAGCCAGCGCGAGCTCGAGGCGGCCATCGCCACCGACGCGCGACTCATCGGCATCAACAATCGCGACCTGCGCACGCTCTCGGTCGACCCGGAGTTCGCCGAGCGCCTGCGCTCGTCGGTCCCCGACGACCGCCTCGTCGTCGCCGAATCCGGCGTTCGGGACGAGGCCCGGCTCCGTCGCTGGCGGGCCCTGGGCTTCGACGCGGCACTCGTTGGAGAGGAGCTCATGCGTGCCGGGACCGACCCCGCCTCCGTGGCCGCACGGACGGCTGCACTCGTGGAAGCCGGACGGGTCCCCACCCCGGCGGAGGATCCGGGCGCGGCCGCGTGTGTCCCGTTCGTCAAGATCTGCGGCGTCACCGAGGCCCACGGGCTGGCGGCCGCCGTGACCGCCGGTGCCGATGCGATCGGATTGAACATGGTCCCCGGCACAAAGCGCGCCCTCGAGGAGCACGAGGCAGCCGAGCTTGCCCGACTGGCCCGCACCTGGGCCGGGGAGGGGCGTGGGCCGAAGCTCGTCGGCATCTTCGCCGATCGCGACACCGCTGAGGTCGACTCGATCGCCAGGCGGCTCGGCCTGGACCTGGTGCAGCTGCACGGCGATGAGCCGCCCGAGGCGCTCGATGGGATTCACCTCCCCGTCATCAAGGCGCTCCACCTTCCGGCTGCCGACGCTCAGGACGGTGAGGCGACGGACTCTGCCGCCGTCGTCGACGAGCTGGTCGCTCGTGCCGAGGCGTTCCGCGGGCACGCGAACCTGTTCGCGCTGATGCTCGACACCGCCGACCCGTCCGTGCCCGGCGGAACCGGCCGGCGCCTACCCGTTGGGCTTGCCAGGTCCGTCGCCACGCGCGTGCCGGTCTATCTGGCGGGCGGCCTGTCGCCGGCGAACGTGGCCGGCACCCTGCGCGACGTACCTGCGGTCGGCGTCGACGTCGCCGGTGGTGTCGAGGAGAGGCCCGCCGCCCCGGGCCGCCCGTCCAAGGATCCCGTCCGCGTCGGCCTCTTCGTCAAGCGGGCCCGCGCGGCCCGCCTGGACCTGCCGACCATTGCCTCTCGACCGCAGCCGGTCGATCCAGGCCTCGTGGAGCCGGATGCCGCAGGCCGCTGGGGTCGCGAGCGCCAGTTCGGCGGGAGGTTCGTGCCGGAGACGCTGATGGCGGCACTCCTCGATCTCGAGGCCGCCTACCGCGCCATCCGTCGCGAGCCCGCCTTCTGGGCCGAGCTGCGCGAGTACGGGCGTCGCTACGTCGGCCGTCCGACCCCCCTGTATCGGGCGGATCGGCTGGCCGTAGAGCTCGAGCGCCGAGCGGGTAGGTCGCCGGGACGTCTTCGGCTGTATCTCAAGCGCGAGGACCTCGCGCACACCGGCGCCCACAAGATCAACAACGCGCTCGGCCAGGCCCTGCTCACCAGGCGGCTCGGCAAGGAGCGCGTCATCGCGGAGACCGGCGCGGGCCAGCACGGTGTGGCCACCGCGACGGCCTGCGCGCTGCTCGACCTCGAGTGCGTCGTCTACATGGGCGGCGAGGACATCCGCCGCCAGGCGCCCAACGTGCTGCGCATGCGCGCTCTCGGCACCGAGGTCCGCGAGGTCACGTCGGGGAGCGCCACGCTCAAGGACGCGATCAACGAGGCCATGCGCGACTGGGTCACGAACGTGGCCACGACCCACTACGTGCTTGGCTCCGCGGTCGGCCCGCATCCCTACCCGGCGCTGGTACGCGACCTTCAGCGGGTCATCGGCGACGAGGCCGCCGCGCAGCTGCTCGCCGTCGAGGGGCGGCTGCCTGACCTGGCGGTTGCGTGCGTTGGGGGTGGCTCGAACGCTATCGGGCTGCTGTCGCGCTTCATCGGCGAGCCGAAGGTGCGGCTGATCGGGGTGGAGGCGGCGGGGGAGGGGCTCAAGGGCCGGCATGCGGCGGCGCTGGCGGGTGGATCGCCGGGCGTGCTGCACGGGTCCCGCTCGTACCTACTCCAGGACGACGAGGGACAGGTCCTCGAGGCGCACTCGATCTCGGCCGGGCTCGACTATCCCGGCATCGGGCCGCAGCTCTCGGCGCTCTTCGAAGCCGGGCGGATGGAGATCCTTTCTGCGACCGACGACGAAGCTATCGAGGGCGTCAGGCTGCTGGCACGGAGCGAAGGCATCCTTCCGGCGCTTGAGCCGGCGCACGCCATCTCCGCATTGGGGGCGCTGATGGCCGGAGGGACGTCACTGGGCCCGCTCGAGGACGATGCCCTGGTGCTGCTCGGGCTGTCCGGTCGCGGCGACAAGGACCTCGCGGCGATCGAGGCCCATATGGGCAGCGGGGCGTGATCGCCGAGGCACCGGCCCCGGGCATTCTTGGCGCGGCCACGATCCGTGCCGCGTTCCAAGCGGCGTCCGAGGATGGCCGCGCTGCCTTCATCCCCTATGCGGTGGCCGGATACCCGGACGATGACGTGGCTGAAACCATCGCGCTGGCACTCATCGATGCGGGCGCCGATCTACTGGAGATCGGGTTGCCCTACTCCGATCCGCTCGCCGACGGGCTGACGCTCCAGCGCGCCAGCACCCTGGCGCTTGAGCACGGTGCAACGCTGGTGCGGTCGCTGGACTTTGTGGCCCGTGTGCACGCGGCACGCCCGAACGTCCCACTTGTGGCCATGGGCTATGTCAACCAGGTCCTCGGCGGCACTGACGGGACGGGAGTGCTGCGTCATCTGGCGGATGCCGGCGCCAGCGGCCTCATCCTCGCCGACCTGACTCCCGACGAGGGTACCGACGTGGAGGCGACAGCCGCCGAGCTCGGCTTTTCACTGATCTACCTCGTCACGCCGACCACGCCACCGGACCGGCGGAAGATGATCGCCGTGCGCAGCACTGGCTTCCTGTACGCCGTCTCGCTCGCCGGAGTCACCGGGGCCCGCCGCTCGCTGCCGCCCGGCGTCGGCCGCTTCCTGACCGAGGTTCGCGCGGTGTCGCCCGTCCCCGTGGCGGTCGGCTTCGGGGTGTCAACGGTAGAGCACGGCCGGCGGCTCGCCCCCTACGCCGACGGGGTCATCGTCGCGAGCGCGCTGGTCGATGCCCTTGGACTGGACGGCCGCGACGTGGACCGGATGTCGGCACTTGCCCGCAACCTGCGAGCGTCGCTCCGGCACTGATCCTCAACTGCAGATCTGGATGTCCCGGCCATCCGGCAGGCGGCTCAGGTCCAGTCGGGCACCGGGGTTGCCGAGATAGATGGCGTGGTCTGGTTTCGCGGGATCGACCTTCAGGAGTCCCTGATCGAAGGGGTCGCCCGTTGGTTTGCGGTCCCGGCTGGGGACGACCCGCCAGAGCGACCCATCGACATCGATGAGGGTCGTCGACAGGCCGCAATGGGTGTACAGCTGGAAGCGGTAGAACCTGCCTGGCTCGACCTGAGCGGAGTTGGCTTGGAAGGACGCATGACGTCCCCCTCGATGCGGGAGTTGGGCGCCGCGATATCGCCAGGATTGCTACCCCACGCTCAAGTTGATTCTCGAGGCCGTATCGGTGCGCCGTAGCTCGAGCTTATCGGCAGATTCGCGGCCAAGCATGCATGCACGCGTTGGGGATCCCGAGAACCCGCCTCCGCGGACGACTTCGCCGTGCCTTCACGCTCGCGGTAGCGACGCAGGCGATCACGGATCATCGAAGCCGACCCAGGTTCAACGTCCTCGCCGTGGCACAGCCCAGGCGCCTCAACGACTCGGCAACTGACCCTGCGAGCGCGCCCATCTCCCCAGAACCGGCTACGTCGTCCCGAATGTCCCCCGCAGAACTCGCAGCGCGTTGCCGCCCATGACGGCTGCAACGGTCTCGGAATCGTGGCCGCGCCGGAGCAACTCGTCGGTGACCGCCGGCATCCCGGCTGCGTCGACGACCATGCGGAGTCCGCCGTCCATGTCGGAGCCGATGGCCACCTTTTCGGGCCCGGCAATCTCGAGCGCGAGGTCGAATGCGCGCCCGACGGCATCCAGATCCTCTCCGCCGAGCAGCCAGGTCGAGAGGGTCAGGCCGATGACGCCGCCTGCCTCGGCCACCATGCGTGCCTCGTCGCTGGGGAGGTTCCGTGTCCCCGGGGAGTAGCGCCTGCCCCTGTTCTCCCCGTCGGCGAGCGCCGTGAACCCCGTGTGGCTCAGCACGAATCGCCGCGTCAGCAGCGGCAGGGAGTCGCGGATGCCCGCGGCCGACATGTGCGCCAGGTCCACGAGGATGCCGAGTCGCTCACACTCGGCGATGACCGTGCGCCCGAGACCGCTCAGCCCGCCGCGCCCCGCCCCAGTGTTGGAGCCGACCAGCGCGTTGTCCATCACGTGCGCGAGAGCCAGCATCCGCACACCTCGCTCGTGGAGGCGCCCGATGTTCGCCACCTCGCCCTCCAGGACGTGTCCGCCCTGCACGCCAAGGAAGGCTCCGAGCCAACCTGCGCCCGGGCGAACCTGATCGAGAGCGTCGACGTCGCGCACGATCCGCAGCCGGCCCCCCGAGCCCAGCGCCCAGCCGTCGATTCGATCGATCAGTGCCTCCGCGATCGCCATGTCGGAGCCGAGGACCGAACGCGGCAGCCCCTGCGACCAGAAGAACGGCGTCGACGAGGTGCCGCGCAGGTCCGGGTGCCGGGTCGCGATGCTCAGGCCGACCAGGTCGACGCCGCCCTCGCGCAATCGCGGGAGGTCCGCGTGGCCACGCCGGCGCCGTGCCAGGAATCGCGGCCGCATGATCGCGGAGCCGAGCAGCAGGTCCACCACCGGGACCGAGGTGTGCAATGCCGCCGCCTCGGCTGAGACGTCGCGAGTTCCGGGCAGAGCCGTACGGTGGAGCACCCGGTCCGCGGTCCGGCTGATGACGCTCCGCGGAGTCAGCGCCTCGACCTGAGCGCCTCGCCGGACCACTGGATCAGCCGCCCAGCACCCGGGTCACGGCCGCGAGAACCTCGTTGTGGAGTTCGGGAGCGGTGGCCAGGATTCCACGGTTGCGGCTCAACTTCCGCCCGGTCGTGAAGTCGAGCTGACGCCCGTCCACGTCGGTGACAGCGCCGCCCGCCTCGCTCACCAGCAATGATCCCGCTGCGTGGTCCCAGATGTTCTCGAGGTATCCGCCGAGCGGCAGGCGCAGGTAGATGGACGCGTCGCTACGGGCCACGAGCGCGTACTTGACCTGGCTGTCCACGCGGATCGGCTCGGCCGTGATACCGAGCAGCCGAGCCACTTCCGCGGCCTCCGATTGCGACGAGTGGCCCGGCTCGACGGACTCGGCCCAGCGTGCGGCGCGCACGTCAGCGACTTCCGAGGCATGGATCGATCGTGCGCCTGTCTGTCCGCCCTCGCTGACCTCGCCGGCATCATCGAGCGGCAGCTGCCACGCACCGCCGCCACGCTCGGCCACGAACAGGCAACCGATGCCCGCCGCGGGATCCGCCGCATCCACAGCCAGGTTCGGGCAGCCGAGCACGCCGAGCACGACCCCGCCGTCTTCGATGAGCGCAAGTGCGACAGCGTATTGGCCACCCCGCAGGAAGCCCTTGGTTCCGTCGACCGGATCGACCGTCCAGTGCCGGCCGGCCGGCCCGGCCTCGTCATTGCAGCGGTCCAGCGCCCAGCGCAGTCGGTCCAGGTCGATTTCCGGGCGCAGGGCGGTCACGTGCTCGAGCACGGTCTCGGCGATCGGCGAGCCCGGGGCGCCGCGCAGCGGGCCGGCGTCCTCCTCGCCCGCGATCGGGTCGTCCGGGAAGGCGTCGGCAAGCGCCAGGCTGACGATTGCCTGCGAACCCAGGTCGGCAACCGTGACGGGAGAGGCGTCCGCCTTGGCGGCCGCGTGGTCGGGGCTGAACGATGCCCGAACGGCGCGGCAGAGCAGGCTGGCGTCCCGAACGGCTGCGATCGCGACCCGCCGCTCCTCCGCGAGTCGCGCCGGCGTCACGCTCCGGCCGCGTCCCCCGCTGCCACGGGCTGTGGCTCGGGTTTCGCGGACGACTCGGGCTCGGGCTTGGCTTCGGTCCTGGCCTTGGGCTCGGGCTCCGAACCCGGGTTGCCGGAGGCGTCGCGCGCGGCGTCCAGACGCTCGGTCAGCAGGTCCATGGGAGCCTTGAGGCCCGTCCAGAGCTCGAACGCCGCCGCGCTCTGGTGGAGCAGCATGAGGTCGCCGTTCATCACCGCGGATGCGCCGGCCGCCTTCGCCTCACGCAGCAGCCGGGTCTGCTTCGGCGAGTAGAGCAGGTCCAGGACCATCAGGTCCGGCGGCAGAAGCTCAGCCGGGATCGGTGTCTCGCTCGGGTCGCGTCCGACGGAGCTGGCATTGACGAGGACCTTGGTCTTGGCCAGCTCGGCTTCGATCACGGACTCATGCCAGGGCATGGCACGCAGCTCCATGTGCGCCGCGCTCTTTCCGAAGTGGCGGACCAGGCCCTCGGCGCGGTGGAGGTGGCGGTTGAAGACGATGATCCGCTGGAACCCGGCCGTGATCAGGCCGTAGACGACGGCTCGGGCACCACCGCCGGCACCAAGCACCACCGCCATCCGCGGCATCTTCTGCTTGCCCACCAAGGCGTCGAGGGTCGGCCGGAAGCCGAGCACGTCGGTGTTGTGGCCAACCAGTCGAGCGCCCTCGCGGGTGATCGTGTCGACCGCGCCGGTAGCGTGCGCCTCCTCGGTCAGCCGATCCATCATCGGGACCACTCGTTCCTTGTAGGGGACCGTGATGTTGGCCCCCAGGTAGTCGTCCCCGCGTAGCTCGGCGATCGTGTCGGGCAACTCGATCAGCGGCCGATCCAGCGGCTCGTAGGTCGCGTCGACCTTGAGCGCATCGAAACAGGCCTGCTGCAGCACGCCTGATAGCGAATGCGCGACGGGGTGTCCAATGAGGACGACGCGTTTGGTCATGCGTTCACACTCCAGAGCCGGCCCGACACCGTGATGTGAGCCGAAGTCAAATCCAGATCCAGGGAATGCCTCTCGAGATGGGAGCGTCGTCATGCCCGCGGGACACCGGGGACGCGGCAGGCGCTCTGCCTCCCAGGACGATGAGGTCTGCGAATGATACCCCTCACGGAGAGCGTCGGCCAGCCGGGACCGGGTGCTATCATCGGCGCCCGTCGGTTTCGGAGAGGTCGCATAGAGGCCGAGTGCGGCGGTTTGCTAAACCGTTAAGTGGGGTAACCTGCTTCGAGGGTTCGAATCCCTCCCTCTCCGCCACCTCCGAAGCGAGGCCGGCGATCCAGGCGCCCGTAGCTCAGTGGATAGAGCGTCAGGTTGCGGACCTGAAGGTCGTGGGTTCGAGTCCCGCCGGGCGCGCCAACCATCCGAACGTGAAACGACCCCGAGAAAGGCTCTCGGGGTCGTTCTGTTGATGCTGCCCTGACCGTCAGGGTCAGGCCTGCGAACCGTCTACGGGGTGACTGTCACCACCGTGAACATTCCCTGCGTGAAGTGGCCGGGGATGTTGCACACGAAGAGGTACGTGCCCGGCACGGTCAGGTCGACGGTGCGCGCCTGTGAACCGGCCGGATCGATGTTCTCGCCGTCGCTCACCAGTGTCACCCCAGGGCCGTCTTCAACGATGCTGCCCGCGCTGTCCTTCGGGTAGGCAGCCGGATCGAGGTCGCTTTTGAAGACCAGTAGCTCGTGGGGCGTCGTGCCTGTATTGGTGATTGCGAAGCTCACCTGGCCCGCCTTGATGGTGCTGGCCATCACGACCTTCCACTCGCTGAGAGCCACGGGCTGCGCGCCCGACGGCGCGGACGGCGGGGCGGCGCTCGGCGGAGTCGTGGGTGTTGCGGTGCGGCTTGCGCAGGCCCCTGCAAGGGCGGTGACCAACAGGAAAAGGATTGCGATGCGAAGTCGATGCACGGTGTTCTCCAGGGGTCGAACGCCGGCGGTTCGATACGACAGTGGCGACGTCGGCTCACGTGGAGCAAACCATGGAGCACGGCTTTCCATCGGCCCACCGTAACCACGCGCCAAGGATCCTGGACGTGCCACTCGGCCCCATTCCGCGGGACCAGCCGGGCCGAACGGCCCGGGCCGCGATCGTCGAAACCCGAACATCGTCGGCACAGACGGTCCACTGAGATCGTCAGCAGGGGGCCATGAGATCGCTGTCCGGAGACAGGCCTCGCTCTAAGCTCCTTCTCTTTCGCGCGACAGCGGTGATGACGGTGGCTTTTGGATTGCTGTCCATCGCGGTCCCGACACTCGCCTGTGAGACCTATGTCGTCGGCGAGTTGACGCAAACCGGATAACACGCCTGGCACGTGCAGGCCGTCATCAAGTTGGTTGTCACGCGAGTCCATGAAGCTGGGTCCGATTTCATTGACCGGACTCAGCTCGGGTATCAACTCTCGACCCTGGAAGTTCTTCGCAGCATCCGCGTGCCGCCGACCATTGAGGTCGTTCGTGCGAGCGGTTGCGACACGATGAACCTCGCGCTCGGCGATCGACTCGTGGTCGCAGTCGGGGATGGCGTGGACCTCACCGTTCCGCGTGGCACCGACCCCGGCTATGGCGTCGACAATTACAACTCGGCTTGGTACCGAGTCCTGTCTCCGGACCGCGTCCGACTCGTGCATGATCGGCCCGGCTCCCTGGCCCTCCGTGGAAGCGTCAGTGTCGAAGACGTGCTGCGCGCCGTGGATGGGCTGCCTCCAACGGACGTGGTTCCCGGATCGGACAATTGGCTAACGGGCGTCGTCCTGATTGTCGCAGAGGGCTCGTCGGACTCTGGTCCGCCGCACGCTGCGAAGACGTCGACAAACCGCACCGTCGGGCATGGCATAGCGCGCATCGCTGCTCGGCGGGTCGAGGGATGTCCTTCCCTCTGCGAGTACAGTGGCCACTGAAACGGCGTCACCGGTCCCAGTCTGGTGTTTGCGTGTCTCGCCACCCCCCAGACGGGCGCCGATCGCTTACTTCCTGGTGCGGTCCTCTCGCATCGACGGGAAGGGCCTGGTCAGCGGCTTGAGTCCCTCGTCGCCCTTCGAGTGAGGACGCGGGCCTTTTCCACGTTGCCCGGCGATCTGGCTGGCGGCCAGTGCCTGGGCGAGGATGTGGCCTTGGGTGTCATCTGAACCTGCGGTCTCGTCCCTGATGGGTCCCGTCGCGGACTTGCCTGTCGTGGCTTCGACGTCGCTCGGCCGATCGTCGGGCATCGTATGCCTCCTTTGGAGCTCGGATTCCCTGCGCGCAGGCTACCGCGGAGCGACGGGTGCGAGCCATCTTTCCCGCGACGGGCAACGCGTCACATTGCCGACACTCCTGACCGGGCTCTGATCGGCGTGGTCCGGGGACTCAATGCTGGCCGTGCTGGTCGTGATGCCTCTTGTGGTGGTGCTTGTGATGGTGATGCCCGGGAGGCGGGCCCTTGCCGCAATTGGTGCTGGTCACCGGCGACTCCATTCGATAGAGCTTGTGGTCGAACCGAACGTGGATCGGGTTACCGTTGATGAGCTGCTGGTAGTGAAGGTGTGGCCCGGTGGCGTTGCCTACGGCACCGATGTGGCCCAGTAGCTTCCCGACGCCGACCTTGTCGCCGATATGAACCTTGATTCCGGTCATGTGCGCATAGACAGTCTCGTAGCCAGCAGCATGCCCGAGCACGACCATCCCGTCCCACGGCGTGAGCTGGATGACCTGCCCGGCCGCGCTCGCGAGCACGGGATCGCCGTTGTCCCGGCCTCCGGGCTGGTTGAAGTCCACGGCATCCTTCGAATGGCCCGGATAGGTTGAACCGATATAGGTGGCCCCGCATGCGAACGGCGCCTTGAGGTCGATCGAGCCTGCGCTCACCCCTCCAACCTGGCGCGCAGTCAGCAGGGCGACAGTGAGCCCCACAGCACAGACGACCCTTGACACACGCGCTCGGTCCACGGCGACCTCCTCAGAGATGTGCGGCCAAGGACGCCACGATCCGCACCTGGGGACGCGGACCGCTGCTTCGGCGACGCAGGCGCGCGACTTCGCGTTCCAGGATCACACGCGGAACATGAACGGCACGTGAATGCGGTCCGCGAACCGCAGAACGGCACCTGCCGTCTTCCTCCCCGACAATGCCGGGATGACGCTCGACTGTGCCGTGATCGGCGCCGGCCACGCTGGTCTATCGGCCAGCTGGCATCTTGCAGCGCCGTGGTATCGAGCACGTGGTGTTTGAGCAGGGGCGTGTCAGCTCGAGGCTCCCAGCGTCGTCGTCGCGGCAGGCTTCCAGCGGGTTCCGAAGTTGCCGTCAAGCGCGGTCAAGCTGCCACCGACGGTCACCTCCCCGCACACCTCGGAGTACCGCCGGCCTGAGCAGCTTCCGCCTGGCGCCGTCCTGGTCGTCGGCAGCGCCCAGTCGGGAGGTCAGGTCGCCGAGGACCTGTTGGATGCCGGACGCCGAGTCTTCGTCTCCGCCAGTGCGGTCGGCCGCTTTCCGCCGTATCGCGGCCGGGACATCTTCGAGTGGCTGAAGGCGGCTGGGTTCTTTGACCAGACCGTCGAGCAGCTGGCTGACCCGCGCACCCGTTTCGCGGCCCTGCGCATGATCTCCGGAGTCGGGCGCTACGGTCACACCCTGAGCCTGCAGCTGCTCGAGTCACGAGGGGCCGTGCTCGTAGCCCACCTGCGAGCGATCGAGGACGGCTGCCTTGCATTCGCGGATGACCTCGCCGCGAGCATCGCGATGGGCGATCAAAGCTCGGCGCAGTTCCGCGCGCAGATCGAACGAGCCATCCTCGAGGGGCGCCTCGACGCGCCCGCGGCCGATCCCGACCCGGCGGACGACCCAGTTCCCGATCTTGAAGCGTTGTCGTCCCCGCGCGAGCTCGACCTGGACGCGGAGGAGATCGGCACGGTCATCTGGGCGACCGGCTTCGGTGCCGATCTGTCGTGGATCAAGGTGCCGGTCACGGATTCGAGCGGCACGCTGCTCCACGACGATGGCCGAGCTCCGGTTCCCGGACTCTGGTTTCTCGGCACGCCCTGGCTGCGAAGTCGCAAGTCGGGGATCATCATGGGCGCGGACGAAGACGGTGCCGCGATCGTCGACCAGGTCGCCGCGCATCTGGCCGGCGACGCTTGACGTCGTCCTCGAATGCGTCAGGGCTGGTCCTGACTCGCCGCCACCTCAACCGAGCCCTGCTCGACCGCCAGCTCCTTCTCGAGCGCTCCGGTCTTTCGGCCCGCGATGCGATCGAGCGGGTGGCAGGGCTCCAGACCCAGTACGCGCCGTCCGGCTACGTCGGGCTCTGGACGCGACTCTCGGCTTTCAAACGGGATGAGCTTACGGTCGCGCTCGAGGACCGGCGCGTGGTACAGGCGACGCTCATGCGGTCGACGATCCACATGGTCTCGGGGCGCGAGTACTGGCGTTACGCCATCGGGGTGCGACAGGCCCGCCGCGACTGGTTCCTGAAGGTGCAGCGCGGCGCAGTCAGCGAGGCGGATGCCCTGGGTGCGGCTGACCGGCTGCGGGCCGCGCTCGCTGAAGGGCCTCGCAGCGTCAAGGAGTTGGGCAAGGTGGCCTCCGGATTCCTCGGGAGCCAGGGGCTATGGGTGGACCTGGTACGCGTCCCGCCGTCGGGCACCTGGGAGCGCCGGCGGGCGGATCGCCTCGGGCTTGCCGACGATTGGGTCGGCGCCTGTGATTCAAGCGAGGACGACGGTCTCCGGCACATCGTTGGGGCATATCTGCGCGGCTTCGGTCCGGCCGCGTGGCGGGACATCGCGTCGTGGGCCGGGCTGCCGGTGACGACCGTCAAGCGGATCGGTGAAGGCATGGCGCTGGTAAGCCACCGGGACGAGTCAGGTCGCGAGCTGTTCGACCTTCCTTTCGCCACGCTGCCCGACCCTGACACGCCCGCTCCCGTCCGCTTCCTGCCTCATTGGGACAACAGCCTCCTTGTCCACGCTCGCCGCGCCGGGATCGTGCCGGAGGAATACCGCCCGCGTATTTTCACCGCTCGCAATCCGTTTTCCGTCGGCACCTACCTGGTGGACGGCGCGGTATCCGGCACATGGTCCCTGCGCCACGGGCGCGTGGAGTTGGACGCTTACGAGCCGCTGGAAGCGACCGTAAGAGAACAGGTCGAGGCCGAACGGGAGCGCCTCGAGGCATTCCACGACTGACGGCCGCGCGTAACCAGCTGCTTCACGGCGACCTACAAGGTCGGCACCACCAATGTGACCACCGCGGTCGTTGCGGGAACGTACTTGTTCAGCCTTGCCCACGGTGCCAGCAAGACCGTCAACCTGACGTCAAGGTCGGTGGCGGTGTCTCGGTCGGAGCCTCGAAGTCGTGGCTCGTGACCGCCACCTCAACCGGTCCTGGCACTCCCAAAGACAGCGTCAAGGCGACGGTGAAGGCGTCCTGCGCCTGTTCGGGCGGCGGACGGCCGGGAGGCCGGGGATCGAAAATCTCCTCTTGGTGCAGCTACTCGACCGCGGCGAGCGACTGCCCCAGGAGGAGAGGGTGGCCCAGCAGCCCGATGTAACGCGGCCGGTACCGCTCCGCGTTGTACATGACCTCGAGGTCAACGTGGCGGGCCCCCAGGGTCGGATCGGGCAGCGACGAATGCGCGTACTTCCCGTCACGGATCGCCACCATCCGACCGCGTGCCCCGTCGGCAATGAGGTCCATCGCCACGTTGGCGAAGGTGATCGCGACCATCTGGTCGAGCGAATCGGGCTCGCCCGAGCGCAGGTCGTACGTCAACTCCGAGAAGACGGTCTCGATCCCGGTGCGCTGGCGGATCTCGGCCGCCAGCACCTCGGCCACATTGGCCTTGTGCCGATGGCCGAAGGCGTCGGCCTCGCCGACCTCCTGGATCGAGCCGCCCTTCCAGATGGCCCCTTCCGCAGCGATCACGAAGGCGTAGTGGCTGAGGTTCAGCCGATGGTCCTCCGCCAGGATCTCGACGAGGTGGTCGAGGTCGAACGGCGCCTCCGGGATCAGGCAGCGGGCGGACGTCACGTAGGCGGTGTAGAGGGCGCTGAAGCCGCAGTCGCGCCCGAAGATGCGGAAGACGCCGATCCGCTCGTGTGAGCCCAGGGTCGTGCGCTGGCGGTTGATGAGCTCCTTGGCGCGGGTGATCGCCGTCGAGAAGCCGATGCAGTACTCAGTGCCCTGGACGTCGTTGTCCATCGTCTTGGGGATCGCGATCAACGGGATGCCCTGCTTGTGGAGCGTCTCCGCGAAGCTCAGGGTATCGTCGCCCCCGATCGGCACCAGGTAGTCGACCCCCAGTCGCTGGATGTTCTCGAGGACCACCGGCGTGAGGTCGTAGGTCGTGCCGTCCGTGGTCAGCGTGGCCGCCTGCTCGGGCGAGAGGTGCGGCGGCAGCCGCTCGGCACGCATCTTCCGCGGGTTCGTCCGTGAGGTGTGCAGCATCGTGCCGCCGGTCCGGTCGATGGTCCGCGTCGTGGCGCGATCCAGGGGCATGATGTAGGCGGGATCGCGCGCGAGATCAGGCCGATGGTGCGTCAATCCTTCCCAGCCGCGACGGATGCCGAGCACCTCGTAGCCGAGCTCGGTGGCGCGGTACGTGACGCTCTTGATGACGCTGTTCAGGCCGGGCACGTCACCGCCGCCGGTGAGGATGCCGATTCGTGGCTGGCGGGCCATGCGAACTCCAATGGACGCTTGGTGACGGAGCATGCCGTGTCTGGGGAGGCGGCGTCGGCGATGGTAGCGCGCCCATCGGCCCGGTGTACGATGCGGCGCGGATGCGCTACGAGCTGTACATGAGTCACGCCCTGGCCGAAGCGGCCGCCGCCGCCGCGCGAGGGGAGCGATGCGACGGCGCAGTCGCGGTTCTCGACGACGCGCCGGTCGCCAGCGGCCCGGACCAGGTCCTGGGCACGGGCGACCCCACGGCTCACGCGGTCATCGTTGCCCTGCGCGAGGCTGCACAGCGGCTCGGCCGCACGTCCCTCGCCGGTGTGACCGTCTACACCATGCTCGAGCCCTGCATGATGTGCGTCGGTGCGCTGCTGGAGAGCGACGCGGACGGGGTGGTCTACGCGCTCGCCGACCCGATCGCGGGCGCCTGCGGATCGGTTCTCCAGCTGGCCGATGCCGACGGCCTGCCACGGCGCCTCCGCGTCGTGTCCGGGATCCTCCAGGAGCAGGCGCGTGAGCTTCGTCCGGCCCTTCCCGCCGTCCGAGGTGCACCATCCCGAGGAGTCGCGGCCCGCTAGACGGGGAGCCGGGACGATCGCGCAACCCGCGCCGTCGAGTGATCTGTTGCCACCGGCCGCAGCGGCGGTCGACCGGGAACCCTTTGCTATCCTCTCCCGCGGAGAGGTGTCCGAGTGGTTGATGGTGCCGCTCTCGAAAAGCGGTGTGCGAAAGCACCGAGGGTTCGAATCCCTCCCTCTCCGCCACGACACGCCGAAGCACACGCGGAACCCCTTGCCCGGCCTCCGTGCGGCCGGGATTCGCTCCGCGGAGAGGTCGCCTAGAGGCCTAGGGCGCCGCACTGGAAATGCGGTATGGGGCAACCCATCGAGGGTTCGAATCCCTCCCTCTCCGCCACCCCCTGCCGCGTCGTGGGCGCTGGCATGTGGAGCTTGTGCTGACCATGACGGGACCTGCAGTTGCCCCCCGACGACCAGACGTCCACTACAGGTGGAGAGTCCGCACCCGATCGCGCGATTCGACCGCGCCGCTCCTTCGGGCCCGGCGCGGTCTATCATTCCGGAGCCGTGCTAGGCGGGGAACTAGCGGTGCCCTGTACCTGCAATCCGCTCCAGCAGGGCTGAATTCCCTCCCGAGGCCCGCGCCCGCGGATGCCGACGGGGCGATCGACGTTGAGGATCGGGTCCCGCGCAGCGGCGACGCGTGAACCACGTCAGGTCCGGAAGGAAGCAGCGTTAAGCGCTGCTCGCCGGGTGCCGCGGATCGGCCTGATCCGAGCCGATCGCCTCGCAGGGCCCACGAGCGTCCCGGTCGACGGAGGGTGCACGGCAAACGCTCTTCGTTTCGGGCACAGGCTCCTCGGCCGCCCGAGGGATTGAACATGGACGACCGGAAAAGCCAGTCGACGGCGCCGACACCAGTCGAAGGTCCACCGGGGGCGCGCGTGCCGCCGCCGACAGACAAGGCGACGCGACTCGCGATCCTGTCCATCGAGAACACCACACTGTTGGCGCATCGATCCCAGATCTGGAACGAAGCTGCGAGCCGGGGCACGGCCTACCTTGCCGTCCTCTCCGGGGCCGTGGTTGCGATCGCGCTGGCCGCGCAGGCGACGGCTTTCGGCCAGGGCTTCCTCGTCTTCGCGCTACTGCTCCTTCCGGTCGTGCTGTACGCCGGCCTGGTCACGCTCGGCCGCATCGCAGAGCTCAACAACGAGGATCTGCACATCGTTCAGGCGCTCAACCGCGTGCAACATGGCCTGCTCGAGCTGGACCCGGGCGTCGTTCCCTACCTGGCCTCGAGCCCTCATGACGACTGGATCGGCATGTCGCCCGCGTTCGGTGCCCGGGAGGAGCTCAGCGCCCGGGAGGAGATAGCTCACGGACTGAAGACGCTACCCGCCCTCTTCTCAGTGATCAACGGCGCGGTGGCTGCCGTCCTCGCAGCCGCGATCTGCCTTGAGCTCGGCCTGATTCCAGTGCTCGTTCTGGGGGCCGGAGTCCTCGTGTTCGTAGGGCTCTTCTTCCTGCAGCTGCGGTTCGGCCTTGGATCCATCGAGTCTGTTCGGGCCAGCGTCGTGCCCTACTTTCCCACTCCGAGCGCCGCGGTAGATCAACCGCATCCGGAGGCCTGAGGACCGGGCGAGGCCGGCGGCAGACCCGGCCGCTCTACACTCCACCCGTGGCCCAGACCTTGCCGGAGACCGTTCCCCACCAGGCGATCTATCGCCGATTCCGCGCGCAGACGTTCGCCCAGATCGTCGGCCAGCCGGCGGTGGTGGAGACGCTCCGAAATGCCGTTCGGCTGAACCGGCTCGGCCACGGGTTCCTGTTCGTCGGGCCGCGCGGAACCGGCAAGACGTCGATGGCCCGGATCCTCGCCAAGGCAGTCAACTGCACCAACCTGGTCGAGGGCGAGCCCGACGACACGTGTCCCTCCTGCGTCGCGATTCGTGAGGGCCGCGCGCTCGACGTCGTCGAGCTGGACGCTGCCTCGAACAACCGAGTCGACGACATGCGCGAGCTCCTGCCACGTGTCTACACGACGGCCTCGGACCTGCGCCACAAGGTGTTCATCATCGACGAGGTCCAGCGCATCAAGGAAGGCTGGGACGTCCTCCTCAAGACGCTCGAGGAGCCGCCCGCCGGCGTCCTCTTCATCTTTTGCACCACGGACCCGAGCCAGATCCGCCCCGCCGTGGTCTCTCGCCTCCAGCGGTTCACGTTCCGCCCGCTGTCCGTTGCGGAGATCGAGGGGAAGCTGGGGCGGATCCTCGCCTCGGAAGGCCGCGCCGTGGAGCCCGAGGGCCTGGCGCTTATCGCCGAGCTGGCGGCCGGCGGCATGCGGGACGCCGAGTCGATGCTGGACCAGGTCCTCGGCAACGCCGACGACCCCATCACGGCCTCAGCGATCCGCGATCTGATCGGTCTGGCCGAGCTTGACGCCGTGGATCGATTCGTCACTGCGCTCGCCTTCGGCGACACCCTTGCGGGAATCGCCATCCTGGATGCCCTCGAGGCGGACGGTCGCGACGTGGTCGCGTTCGCGGAGCAGGTCGTCGTCCGGCTGCGCCACCGTTTGATCGAGCGGCTGGGCGGCCGGGCGCTGGTGCCAACGGAGATCGGGGCGGGCGATCTGGCGCGCGCTGCACGCCGGTTGAGCGGCATCGACGCCAGCCGCAGTGGCCTCGGCGGGTATCGCTGGCAGCTCGAGCTCGCGCTCCTCGGTGCAGCGGCCGGACCACGTGCGGAGGTCGCCGCTGCCCAGGTCGCCACACGACCGCAGCAGACGGCACCCGAGCGAGCCGCACGCACCAGCCCCGCGCAGCCGGCGGACCGACCCCAAGCCACCGACCGACCCCAAGCCACCGACCGACCCCAAGCCACCGACCGACCCCGGGCCGCCGACCGACCCCAAGCTGCGGACCGACCCCAGGCTGCCGACCGAACCCAAGCCGCCGATCCACCTCAGGCCACCAACCCAGCCGAGGCCACCGAGGGACCCCAGGCGCCGCGACCCCAGGCTCCGGAGCCAGCCGGCGCCGCCGAGCCGTCGCCCACGCCAGCCGACACCGCGGGACCCGTCGCGCCGGACGAGCTGCTGGTTCGGCTTCGCAAGAAGTGGCCCGAGGTCGTGGCGTGGATCTCGAAGAGCCCGGCCAATCGCCCGCTGATCGAGGCGTGCCGGCCTGTCGAGATCCGCGACGGCCTCGTCGTCCTCGGGTTCCCCGAGAACCGCGCCTTCCTGCGCGAGAAGGCTGAGCAGCGCCGCGCCGCATTCGAAGAAGGACTGCAGCAGGTCCTGGGCCGTCCGATCGGCGTACGCTGCGTGGTGACCAATGTCGAGCTGCTCGAGGCGGTTGCCACCGAGTCGGACGACCTGGTCGCGCAGGCGCGCCGGATCTTCGGGGGCGATCTGGCAGACGTCGTGGACATCACCTGAGACCACGGAGGAGATCGACATGGGGATGGGAAACCTGGCCAAGATGGCGCAGCAGATGCAGGCGGACATGGCCCGCGTCGAGTCGGAGCTCCAGGCCCTGCGCGTCGAGGGCACGGCCGGCGGGGGCGTGGTCAAGGCCGTGGTGACCGGCAAGCGCGATCTCGTCTCCGTCACGATCGATCCGTCTGCCGTCGACCCTGAGGACGTCGAGATGCTGCAGGACCTGGTCCTCGCCGCTGTGACGGACGCGCTCCAGGGAGCGCGCAAGGCTGAAGAGGAGCGTCTGGCCCGCGTCACCGGCGGGTTCCGCATTCCCGGCATGGGGTGAGTCACTCTTGACCACGATCGTCGAGCCGGTTGCGCGCCTCATCGAGGCGTTCTCGCGGCTGCCCGGCGTCGGCACCAAGACCGCCCAACGCCTCACGTACCACATGCTGCGCGCCCCCGATGGCGAGGCGCGCGCCCTGGCCGCGGCTTTGATCGCGGTGCGTGACGAGGTCGTCTTCTGCGAGAACTGCTTCAACATCAGCACCGGTCCGCAGTGCCCCATCTGCCTGGATTCGGATCGGGACGACCGTCGCCTGTGTGTCGTGGAGGAGCCGCTCGACGTGCTTGCCCTGGAGCGGACGGGAGCCTTCAAGGGTCGCTACCACGTGCTGCACGGCGCGATCTCGCCGATGGACGGCGTTGGGCCGGATCGCCTGCGCATCCGCCCATTGCTGGATCGAGTGTCGCTGCGCTGTCGGGACGGAGACCCCTACGAGGAGATCGTCCTTGCGACCAATCCCACGCTGGAGGGCGAGGCGACCGCCATGTACCTCGCCGAGCGTCTCGCGGCGGACGTCGGCGCGGTGACGCGGATCGCGCGCGGTATTCCCGTTGGCGGTGACCTGGAGTACGCCGACGAGGTCACCCTGGTGCGCGCCATGCAGGGCCGTCGCGAGTTCGGCGGCGGCCAGGATCGGTGAGCAACCTGATCAATGAGATCCTGCTGAGGCTGGTCAAGCCTCTGCTCGCGGCGATTCTCGGCGCGGTCGTCTTCTGGGTCGCAACAGGCCCGCTCGGCGCCCCTGCATCGGTGAGCCTGGCACTGCTCTCATGGGTATCGGCCGCAGTCTTCGTGCTGCTCGTGGAGACCAGTCTGTTCTGACCGGTCACGGTTGACGCTTGCGGGCAGGGCGGGTTACTCTACGCGTCCGTTGTGCCAGACCGGCCCGGTCGCGTGGGTTCCACGTCGAGCCCGGGCGAGGCAGCAACGGGACCCGTGATTGACAGGCCTGAAGGTGGCATGCCACAATCGGCTGCTGCGCCGTGGCCCCGGTCCGTCCGGGACATTGGGCTGCACCTTAACAAGTGAAGAGTGGCAGGTAATTCGGTAAGTGTGCGAGTGGGACAAACCCCGAAACAATAAAAGACCGACCGCAAGGCCGATCTTTTCTTCGGAGAGTTTGATCCTGGCTCAGGATAAACGCTGGCGGCGTGCATGAGACATGCAAGTCGAACGGGTGACTCGGGCTTGCTCGAGTTGCTAGTGGCGGACGGCTGAGTAACGCGTAGGTGACCTGCCCCAAAGTGGGGAATAACTGCCCGAAAGGGTGGCTAATACCGCATGTGGTCACACGTTCGATCGTGTGAGTAAAGCCGCAAGGCGCTTTGGGAGGGGCCTGCGTCCGATTAGCTCGTTGGTGGGGTAACGGCTCACCAAGGCGACGATCGGTAGGTGGTCTGAGAGGACGATCACCCAGACTGGGACTGAGACACGGCCCAGACTCCTACGGGAGGCAGCAGTCGGGAATTTTGCTCAATGGGCGAAAGCCTGAAGCAGCAACGCCGCGTGAGGGATGAAGGCCTTCGGGTTGTAAACCTCTTTTTTCAGGGACGATAATGACGGTACCTGGAGAATAAGCCACGGCTAACTACGTGCCAGCAGCCGCGGTAATACGTAGGTGGCGAGCGTTGTCCGGATTTACTGGGCGTAAAGAGCGCGCAGGCGGTCGGATCAGTCGAATGTGAAAGCCCCCGGCTTAACTGGGGAGGGTCATTCGATACTGTTCGACTCGAAGGCAGGAGAGGGAAGTGGAATTCCCGGTGTAGTGGTGAAATGCGTAGATATCGGGAGGAACACCAGTGGCGAAGGCGACTTTCTGGCCTGTTCTTGACGCTGAGGCGCGAAAGCTAGGGGAGCAAACGGGATTAGATACCCCGGTAGTCCTAGCTGTAAACGATGGACACTAGGTGTTGGTGGTATCAACCCCGCCAGTGCCGTAGCTAACGCATTAAGTGTCCCGCCTGGGGAGTACGGCCGCAAGGCTAAAACTCAAAGGAATAGACGGGGACTTGCACAAGCAGTGGATTATGTGTCTAAATTCGATGCCAAACGAAGAACCTTACCCGGGTTTGAAACCTAGTTGCAAGCTTTAGGAAACTTTAGCCCTCGCAAGACAATTAGGCAGGTGATGCATGGCCGTCGTCAGTTCGTGGTTTGAATTGTTCCCTTAAGTGGGGTAA
>JBBSGX010000019.1:0-22441 GCA_038253685.1 Candidatus Limnocylindrales bacterium
GATCTTCCGGGCGAAGGCCTTGGCCTGCACGAGGACCTCGATCGAGCGGTGGTAACGGGCACGCTTGCGGACCGGCTTCTGGAGCCGCTCCACCGTCTCCACGTTGTGATTGAGGATGTCGGGGCCCGCCTCCATCACCGTCCGCAGCGGCGCGTCCTGTCCGTTGAAGTCGGGGATCAGGACCTCCACGCCCATGCCCGGGCACTCCTCGCGCAACGCACGGATGGTCTGCGCAAAGATGTGGGCCCCACCGTCGGACAGGTCGTCGCGAGCGACGCTCGTGACGACCACGTGCTCGAGGGCCATCTGGCGGATGGCCTCAGCCACGCGCCGCGGCTCGTCCTCGTCGTTCCAGGTCGGACGGCCGGTCTTCACGGCACAGAACCCGCAGGCACGGGTGCAGGTGTCGCCGAGGATCATGATCGTGGCGGTGCGCTGCTCCCAGCACTCCCCGATGTTCGGGCAATGCGCCTCTTCACAGACGGTGTTGAGCGTCAGGCCCCGTAGGATCGACTTGAGGTCCTGGTAGTTGGGCCCGCTCGGAAGTCGCGCGCGGATCCAGTCGGGATGCCGTCGGGACGCCGTGGAACCGTCCGATGCGGCGTCGAAACGGCCTCCGCCCATCGCGATGGTGATGGGCTCAGCAGGTGGATGGGCATGAGCAGCTCCGCCCGGAGACGGAGGCTGGAACATCGGAAGTTCGCGCTGCATTCGGCGCCGAGTGTAGACCGCGACTGGTGTCGTCGCCGCCACGCCGGGTATGGCCGTGCCCAATCGGTCTGCGCCGGTCCCGCTGGACGCAGGAGCCGCGAGGCCCTCTCCCTCGGCTACCAGATCGCCGTTGCCTCGTCCACCGACTCGAGCCAGTGCTTGATGTCACCGAAGAAGTGGCCGGCCTGCGCGCCGTCCGTGGCGCGATGGTCGAAGCCGAGGCACATGTTCATGATCGGCCGGACGCCAAGCGTGTCGCCCTGCGGCGTGTCGATCACGATGGGGCGCTTGATGATCGACTCCATCGTCAGGATCGCGACCTCGGGGACGTTAATGATCGGTTGCGTGAGAACGGAGCCCGTCCAGCCGGTGTTGTCCACGGTGAAGGTGCCGCCCTGGATGTCGTCGAGCCGCAGGTGGTTGCCCCGCGCCCGGTCAGCCAGGTCGTAGATGGCGCGATTGAGGCCGTGGATGCTCAGCTGGTCGGCGTTGTGGATGACGGGGACGATCAGCCCGTCCTCGACCGCGACCGCGCAGCCCACGTTGATGGCCTTGCGGCGCCACAGCCCCTCGTCGGTGTAGTGGCCGTTGAAATCCGCGTGCCGCTTCAGCGCCTCGACGGCCGCCTTCGTGACGAACGCGACGTAGGAGAGGCCGATGCCCTCGCGGGCCTGATAGTCACGCTTGAGCGATTCGCGCAGGCGGACGACACCCGACATGTCGACCTCGATGGTGGTGTAGGCCGCGGGGACCTGGAGCGCCTTGGTCATCTGGGCTGCGATCGCCTTGCGCATGGGCGACTGCGGCTTGAGTGAGTCGCCCTCGGCGACAGGCGATGGGGCCGGGGCCGAGGGTGCGGCGGCTGCCCCCTGCTGGGCGGTCGGCGCGGCGGGTGCCGGGGCGGCGGCGGCTGCGCCGCCGCTCTCCACGAAGCGCATCACGTCCTCGCGCGTGACGCGGCCGTCGTGACCGGATCCCTGCACCTGGGCAAGGTCCACGCCGTGCTCGCGAGCAAGGCGACGAACGGCGGGAGTCATGCGGCCTTCGTAGCCGGCCACCGCAGCTGATCCGTTGCCGTTGGAGGCGCTCGACGCGCTCGAGGCGGCGACTGGCTGCGTCTCCTCGACGCGACGCTCATCCGAGCCGGCTGGTCCGTGGCCGCTGCCTTCGGATGCTGTCGGGGCCGCCGCAGCTACGTGGGTCGCGTTCGGTTTGGAGGCGGGTTCGCTGGAACTCTCGTTCGGCTGCACCTCGTCGGCAACCCCCTCTGCTCCTGCCACGGCCGCCGGAGCATCCGCGGAGGGCGTACCGCCGGGAGATGCAGGCAGCGGCGCTGCCTCCGCCGCGGGCGCGGATCCCTCGATGACCGCGATCTCGGCGTTGTTGGGGACGGTCTCGCCCTCCTTGACCAGGATCTCGGTCAGGGTGCCCTCGAACGGGGACGGGACTTCGGCGTTCACCTTGTCGGTGACGACCTCGACGATCGGTTCGTATTTGTCGACGTGGTCGCCGATGTTCTTCAGCCATTTGCCGATCGTCCCCTCGGCAACGCTCTCACCGAGCTGGGGCATCGTCACTTTTGGCACGGGAACTCCTCCGGGCCGATCCTGTGGGTCACGACGCATCTTCGCACGCCGCGGGTAGTTTCCACCTGTGGGGTGCACGGCGCCGCGCGCAGGCGGGCCAGTGCCGGGGAGCCACGAGAGGCGCCGCGAAAGCGCGTCGGGGCGCAGGAGGCGACTGGAGCAGTCGGGCCCCGTGCTCGGGCGGGGCCGATTCCGGGAGCCCTGTGCGAGCCGCGAACTTCACAACAACGGTTACGAGGAACGGAAACGGAACGCCAGGGTCCTCCACGCACCCGTCCCGGAGCTCGAACGCTTCTACTGCCCGATTTTGAACGCGCTGCGCCTGTGCGGCGTCTTGTCAAGAGTTCAAGAGAGCGGTTCGACGTCGTTTCGCTGGTTTGGCACACGTTCGAATCTCTCCGGCACGACGCCAAAGGCTCGCCGACAACAGTTGTAGTGAAAAGCGCGACCGGCCGGGCCCGGCGCGTCATCCGGATCCCCGAGGTACCTTCGAGGCTATGCACCTTCCCCGCCGATCAGCCGCCACCATCGTCTCGGTGCTTGCCGGTGTGGCCGTCGCCCTTGCCGGTACTGCGTCCGCCTGTGTCTCGGCCGAGCCGGCCGCGCGTGCGACCTCGGTCGATGACGTGCTCAGCCACATGACCTTGCCGGAGAAGGTCGGGCAGCTCTTTGTCAGCCGTGTCTACGGCCGCACGGCCGACACGACTGCGGCGGGTCCGGTGGCTGCCAATCGCAGGCAGCTGGGCGTCGACAACGCGGCGCAGCTGGTCGCGCGCTACCACGTCGGCGGGATCGTCTACTTCGACTGGGCGGGCAATCTCCGGAACCCGCAGCAGATCGCCGCGCTGTCGAACGGCATCCAGACCGCGGCGATGAGCCAGGACACGCCAATTCCCGAGTTCATCAACACCGACCAGGAGCACGGCGCGGTCGTGCGCGTCGGACCGCCGGCGACGCAGTTCCCCGGCAGCATGGCCCTCGGCGCAAACCGCGACGCGGCACTGGCTCACCGGGCAGGAGCGATCACCGGCAAAGAGCTGGCCGCGATCGGCATCAACCAGGATCTCGCGCCGGTCGCCGACGTCAACGTGAACCCGGCCAATCCCGTTATCGGCGTCCGCTCGTTCGGCTCGAAGGCGGTCCTTGTCTCGGAGCTGACGGCGGCACAGGTCCACGGCATGCAGGATGACGGTGGGATCGCAGCCACCGCCAAGCACTTCCCCGGCCACGGCGACACGGACGTCGACAGCCACACGGGGTTGCCCGTGATCCATCACAGCCGGGCGCAGTGGAACGCGATCGACGCGCCGCCGTTCGAGGCGGCCATCGCGGCAGGTGTCGACGTGATCATGACGGCGCACATCTCCGTTCCTGCCCTCGACCCGTCGGGCATGCCCGCCACGCTCTCGCACCCGATCATCACCGGCATCCTGCGGAAACAGCTCGGCTTCCAGGGAGTCGTCATCACCGACTCGCTGGGCATGGCCGGCGTGCGTCAGACCTATGGCGACGCTCGCGTCCCGGTGCTGGCACTCAAGGCCGGGGTGGACATGCTCGTGAACCCGCCCCGGTTGAAGCGCGCCTGGAATGCCGTGCTGGCAGCCGTCCACAACGGTGAGCTGACCAAGCATCGGATCGACAAGTCCGTCCGCCGCATCCTCGATTTGAAGGGGCGTCTCGGGCTCTTCGATCACCCGCTGGTCGACCCCGGGGCGATCTCCTCCGTGCTCGGCACGTCCAACCACCTTGCCGTCGCGCAGAAGGACGCGAACGAGTCGATCACGCTGGTGAAGAACGCGGGAGGCCTGCTGCCAACTCGCGTGAACGGAAAACGCATCCTCGTCACCGGCTGGAGCAGTTCCGGCGTGGCGGACCTGGCGACGGCCCTGCACGGCCAGGGCGCGACCGTCAAGTCACTCTGGACCGGGTACGCGCCTTCCCAATCGAACGTCGACGCCGCCGTCGCTGCGGCACGGTCGCGCAGGCTGGTCGTCGTGCTGACTGCGTACGTCTCGGGCGACGCCCGCCAGCGCCAGTTCGTGCGGGCGCTCGTCGACACCGGCACGCCGGTGGTCACGGTCTCGGTGCGGGAGCCGTACGACGTCGCCTACTACACCGAGGCGCCCGTCAACCTCGCGGCGTACGCCACGTCCACGCCGTCCATGCGGGCGGTCGCCGACGTCATCAGCGGCGTGCTGCATCCAACTGGCAAGCTGCCGGTCATGGTCCCCCACGCCGGGCATCCGACGGCGCTGTACCGCTTCGGGCGCGGCCTCAGCTACTGACCGCTGCTGCCGACCTCGGCCCGGTGGGCGAGGGCCACCTCTTTGCGACTGTGGCTGACGTACCGCTTCCCGAGGCGCGTACCGGCCACGTAGCCGAACGGCTTGCCGGCGAGGCCGGGAATCTCCAGCGCGAAACCTCCAGGGCCCTCCTTCGTGACCTCGAGCTGACCGCGATACGGCTCGAGGATCTGTCGGAGCCTGCGCTCGGCTGTGGCGAGATCGTGTGCGGCGTCCCCTGCAACTGGCGTGTTCATTGCCCGGCTCCTCAGTACGCCGCGAGCCGCCGGACCGCGGCCGCGATCCGATCCGGGTTGACCATGAACCACTCCTCGAGGCTGTGGTTGTAGGGAACCCCCGGCACATCTGGGCCGGTGACGCGGATGACAGGCCCGTCGAGGAAATCGAAGGCCTCCTCGGCCATGATCGCCGCTATCTCCGCGCCGTAGCCGCCGAAGCGGTTGTCCTCGTACACAACGACGCACTTGCCGGTCTTGCGTACACTGTCGAGCAGGGTCGCCCCGTCCAGCGGTCGAAGCGTACGCACGTCCACCACCTCGACGCTGATGCCGTCCGGCTCGAGCAGCTCGGCGGCCTCCAGTGCGTACTGCACCATCAGTCCGTACGCGATGACAGATACCTGGCTGCCCTCGCGCACCACCTTGGCAGAGCCGAGCGGAACGGTGTAGTCCGTGTCAGGCACGTCGCCGCGCACTGAGCGGTACATCTTCTTGTGCTCGAAATAGAGCACCGGGTCGTCGTCGCGGATGGAGCTGCGCAACAGTCCGCGCGCGTCGGACGGCGTCGACGGGATGACGACCTTGAGGCCGGGCACGTGCGAGAAGAAGGCCTCCACGGACTGGCTGTGATACAGCGCGCCGTGGACGCCGCCGCCATACGGCGCGCGGATGGTGATCGGGCAGCCGAAGGCGTTGTTGGAGCGGTAGCGCATGCGCGCTGCCTCGCTCACGATCTGGTTGAAGGCGGGCATGATGAAGTCCGCGAACTGAATCTCGGGCACCGGCCGCAAGCCGTTGACCGCCGCTCCGATCGAGGCGCCCACGATCATCGACTCGGTAAGGGGCGTGTCCAGCACCCGGTCGCCGCCAAACTCGTCGTACAGGCCGTCCGTGGCCAGGAAGACGCCGCCTTTCTTGCCCACATCCTCGCCCAGGATGATCATCGTCGGGTCGCGGCGCATCTCTCCCTGGAGCGTCGTGCGGATCGCCTCGATGTAGGTCATGACGGCCATGGCTCAGGCCTCTCCGCCGCCCAGGGGGCCGCCGTCGCCCATGAAGCGGGCGCTGCCCCACAGCGGGTCGTCCATCCGGGACGGAGGCGATTCGGCATAGACGTGCCGCTGCGCCGTTGCCGGATCGGGGTCAGGCTGCGCTTCCGCCCAGTCCGTGGCGTCCTCCACGACCGACTTGATGTCCGCCTTGATGCGCTCCTCGGCCTCGTCGTCCAGCACGCCGGCATCGCGCAGCTCCCCGTGGAAGCGTGGCAGCGGATCGCGGCTGCCCTGCTCCTTGAGCTCGTCCGCGCTGCGGTACTTCGTCTGCTGGTCGTCCGACGAGTGGGCGGTCATGCGGGAGACCTTGGCCTCCAGGAGGGTCGGCCCCTCGCCTGACCGTGCGCGCTCGATCGCCTCTTTCGCGAGCCGGTAGCAGCCAAGCACGTCCACGCCGTCGAGGATGACGCCGGGCATCGCGTAGCCGGCCGCACGGACCGCGATGTCCTCGACCGCGCTCTCGAGGCCCCACGGCACACTGATCGCATAGCCGTTGTTCTCGATCACGAAGATCACCGGCAGCCTGTGGATCCCGGCGAAGTTCATGGCCTCGTGGACGTCGCCCTGGTTGCTCGATCCCTCGCCCGTGTACGTGATGGCGATCTGGCCGGTCTTGCGCAGCTTGGCGGCCAGCGCGATGCCAGTCGCGTGCAGCACCTGCGTGGCAACCGGGGAGCTGACCGAGAGGATGTTGCGATCCGCCACGCCGTAGTGGCCCGGCATCTGGCGGCCACCGGAGCTCGGATCCACGCCCCGCGCGAACTGGGCAAGCATGATCTCGCGCGGCGTCATACCGAAGGCGATGAGGCTGGCCACGGAGCGGTAGTAGGGCACCATCCAGTCGAGGCCCTTCTGGAGCCCGTATGCGATGCCGACCTGGGCACCCTCGTGCCCCTGCCCGCTGATGACGAAGGGGATCTTGCCGGCGCGGTTCAGGATCCACATGCGCTCGTCGAGTGCCCGCGCGAGTGCCACCAGGCGGTACATCTCGAGCAGGTCTTCGCGGCTCAGCCCAAGGTCCGCGCCGAGGTCCGCGCCGAGGTCCGGGGCCGCGGCGCCTTTGCGCGGCTGGGCCTTCGGCTCCTCAGGTTCAGTCGTGCGTGTCGCCATGCCTTCTGCCCCGCTCTCCGTGCTGCCCGTTCGTGGCCGGCGCTGCGTCAGAAGTTGATCGACCTGCCGTCGACGGCGAGTGCGGCCTCGCCGAGCGCCTCCGACAGGGTCGGGTGAGGATGGACCGCCTCGCCGATCTCCCAGGCCGTGGCCTCGAACAGCATGGCGGCGCTCGCCTCGGCGATGAGGTCGGTCACGTGCGGGCCGATCATGTGGACGCCGAGCAGCTCGTCGGTCTCCTTGTGGGCGATGGCCTTGGTGAAGCCCTCCGAGTCGCCACCGATGAGCGCCTTGCCGATTGCCTGGAAGGGCACCTTGCCGATCTTGACCGGGAGGCCGTCACGTTCGCACTCGGCCTGGGTTCGGCCGATGGATGCGATCTGGGGCCGGCAATACGTTGCCCGCGGCATCTTCAGGTAGTCGACCGGCGTGCCCTCGGTACCGACAATCGCATTGACCGCGGCAATCCCTTCGTGGGCAGCCACATGCGCGAGCAGCAGGCCGCCGACGATGTCGCCGATGGCGTAGAGATGCGGCTCCGCGGTCCGCATGCGCCCGTCCACCTTCACGAAACCCTTCTCGACCTTGGCGCGCGTGGTCTCGAGCCCGACGTTATCCGTGTTCATGGCGCGGCCGGCGGCGACCAGCATCTGGTCGGCGCGCAGCTCGGCCGGCGCCTCACCCTCCTTGCCGACCATCAGGCAGACGCCCTTCTCGTCGACGCTGACCGAGGCCGGATCGAAGCGGGCACTGGTCATGACCTTGATGCCGCGCCGCGAGAATGAGCGCTCGAGTCCCTGGGACAGCTCGGCGTCCTCGAGCGGAATCACCGCGGGGAGGTATTCGAGCAGCGTGACCGCGACCCCGACGTCGTGGTAGAAGCTCGCGAACTCGACCCCCACAGCACCGGCACCGACCACGATCAGGCTCTTCGGCAGCGTCCGGCTGCGCAGGACGTCGTCGCTCGTGACGATGTGCTCACCGTCCGGCTTGAGACCGGGCAGGCTCTTGACCTTGCTGCCCGTGGCGAGGATCACGTCCGTGCCCTCGATGACGATGTCGCCTGCCGGGTTGCCGTCCTCATCGAGCTTGGAGAGCTTGACCTTCTTGCCGCCCTGAAGGGTCCCGCGACCGCGGATGAAGTCGACCTTGTTCTTCTTGACCAGGCTCATGAGGCCCTTGGTCAGCCGATCGACGACCGCCTGGCGGCGAACCGCCACGGCCTCATAGTCCACGCTTGGCGCCCCATTCAGCTCGATTCCGAAGTCCTTGGCATGGGCCATCCGCGCGTAGAAGTCGGCTGCCTCGAGCATCGCCTTGGTCGGAATGCAACCCGAGTGGAGGCAGGTCCCGCCGATCTTCCCCTCGTCGACGAGCGCGACCTTGAGACCCAGCTGGCCCGCGCGGAAGGCCGCCGAGTAGCCGCCCGTGCCCGCGCCGAGCACGACGAGGTCGTAGTTGTTGGAGGAGCCGACGGCCACGTTGGGTCAGGCCACCATCGAGAGGGGCGTCACGCCGCGTAGCGTACCAAAGGGCAGGGCCCTCGCCGGGTGGAGCCGCGGTCCTATACTCCCGCCTCGATGGATCGCAGCCTGGTAGTCGGTGTCCTCCTGGTGGCGCTTGGTTACCTGTTGGGCTCGCTGCCGATGGGGGTGCTCGTCGCACGGCTCACCGGCGGGCGCGATCCGCGGACGGTGGGCAGCGGACGGACCGGCGGCACCAACGTCCTTCGCGCGATGGGGGTCTGGCGGGCGCTCATGGTGGGCCTGCTGGACATCGCCAAGGGGGCCGTGCCGGTGCTCCTGGCACGGTTCGCAGGCGCGGATGAGCTCATCCAGGCGCTCGCCGGCGTCGCGGCCGTGGTCGGTGCCTGGCGCTCGGTGTTCCTCCATTTCCACGGCGGACGAGGCGTCGCCACCGGCGTCGGTGCGCTGCTGGTGATCTCGCCACTGGCCATCGTGCTCGCGGCCCCCGTCTTCTTCGCCGTCATCTGGACGACGAAGTACGTCTCGCTTGGGTCGCTGATCGGCTCGGCTGCCGCGATCGTGATCCTGGCGTGCTTCGTGCTGCTCGGCCTGGCGCATCCCGTCTGGCTGGTCTACGGGATCGCCGCCGTGACGATCGTGTGGGTCGCCCATTCCGACAACATCGGCCGCCTGGTACGTGGACAGGAGCGCAAGTTCGTGTTCGGGAATCGCGAGACGAGCTGACGGCGCGGCGGCTGGCAAAGGCCGGCGGCCGGGAGCTGGCAGTCGTGTCGCCCACGACTTCAGCGCGGGCGGAGGCTGCGGTACAGCACGTAGCCGGTGCCGACCACGAGGACGATCAGCAGGACCGGAGCGACCGCCAGCAGACGGTCCATGCCCGGCACGATCCCGCTAAGAACATTCAGCGCCAGCACAGCCGCCACGACCACCGCCATGAGGACGATGACCCGGCGGTCGCTGATCTTCCGGGGCGACTCGGTCACGACGGGTCTGCCTGCGCCGGGATGCCGATGGGCGCCACCAGCACCCTGCCGGCGAGCAGTCGGCCGTCCCGGCTGAGCAGCCCTTGCTTTGGCCGGTGGAAGGTGATCGTCGCGTGGGCGCGGACGCACGGATCCGAGGGGACTCCGCTGCTGAGGTCGAGGGCGGTGGGCGTGTCGACCGCGAGGATGGGCACCCCGGCGATCCGCGCACGGGCGATCAGGTCGACGGCGCCCCGGATCGGCTCGCGAAGCGGTCCGCGCACACCCGTTCCGAGCAGTGCATCGACCACGATCGCCGCGCGCTCGATTCCCCGGAGCAGCATCCCGACGTCGCGCGAGGAGGCCGCGTGGATGCGCTCCACGTCCCCGATTCCACCGAGCCGGTCCCAGTTGCGAGCGGCGTCCGGCGTGGACGGGCGGTTCTCTGACGACACGAGCACGGTCGCGGAGCGATAGCCGGCGGCAGCCAGGTGACGAGCCGCGACGAACCCGTCCCCGCCGTTGTTGCCGGGACCGCAGAGGATCAGCACGACCCCGGTTCGCGGCCGCTCGGCGGTCACGATGAGGGCGCGCGCGGCCACGGCGACGGCCGCGCCGGCCTGCTCCATCAGGCGGTCGCCGCTGATGCCCATGCGCTGTGCGCGCGCGTCAGCGCCACGCATTTGCTCGGCCGTGATGGGCCGAAGCGTGCTCCGTGCGGCCCAGTGCTCGGCCAGCGCATCGAGATCCAGGTGCGGTGAGGCCAGGGACGGATCCTCGGTCGGGAGCAGCTCGTCGGTCGCGTCGAGCGGATGGGTGGTCATTGCGCCCTCGATGGTAGGCGTACGCCACCGTCGGGGCCGCGTTCCAGCAGGCCGTCACGCTCGAGTGCGGCGATCGCGGAGGCAACAGCCTCGCTCCCGTGGGCTCCGATCGGCTCGTCGAGGCGGACCCAGCCGCCCTCCTCGGCGCCTCGCAGGCGATCGACGATCCGGCCGCGCAGCCAGCGCGTGGTCGACGGAAACGGCGGCGTGGGCGCTCGACGGGAGCCCCTGGACGGGCGGGAGGTTCGCCGCGATGACGACGTGGTGACCCCGGTCAGAGCCCTCGGCACGTTCCCGATCGTGGCGGCTGCGGCGTGCCGGCACGCGGCGAAAAGGGGGCACGCGTCGCAGTCGGGGGCCTGCGGGTGACAGATCGTGGCGCCGATGTCCATCAGGGCATGCGTCCATGCGCCCGGCGCGCGGCGATCCACGAGGTCGTCGGCACGCCGTTGCAGCTCGGCGGGCGGCAGCGCGACGCCGGGGCCGGCGTGCCCTCCGTGCCCAGCCAGCACGCGACCGAGTACCCGCCTCAGGTTGGTGTCGATGGCCGCCACCGGAACGCCGAAGGCAATCGCCGCGACGGCTCGCGCCGTGTAGGCGCCGATACCCGGCAGCGCCTGCAATTCCTCGATGCCGTGCGGCACGCGTCCGCCGTGTCCCTCGCAGATCGAACGTGCCGCTCGTTGGAGATTGACCGCTCGGCGGTTGTAGCCGAGGCCGGCCCATGCCCGCAGGACCGCTGCAGGCGCCGCCTCCGCGAGGTCACGAGGCCCAGGGAAGGCGGCCATGAAGGTCTCCCAGGCCGGCTCGACGCGGCTTGCCTGCGTCTGCTGGAGCATGACCTCGGAGACCAGGATCGCCCACGGATCGCGCGTCTCCCGGAAGCGCAGCCGGCGTCCGTGCGCCTCGTACCAGGTCATCAGACCTCGAGCCGCCTCCGCGAATCCGGCGTCCCCGCCCGTGTCGGCAACGCTGCGGATGGGCGCCCTCACAGCGATATCATCGGCCGCCCGTCATCCCCGCGCACCAGGGGCGAGTGTGACCGTCGATTCCAGACGCAACTCGGACCGGCTCGGCCTCCTGCTGGCCATCCTCCTCGCCCTCACCGGCCTGCTCGGCGCCCTGATCGCGTGGCGCTTGTCGGAGGCCGATCGCGCTTCGGGTGATGCAGCGGAGATCGGCCGCCTCGCCGAGCTGCTGCCCGACCAGGCTGGCGTGCTCCAGCAGATGCTCCAGCGCGTGCGCGAGGCAGAGGTCTCGATCAGCATCAACGGCCAGGCCCGCGAGGCTCCCTCGACGGGCATGCTGTCGATCGTCTCGATCTCGCCGGTCGCGCTCCAGGCTGACGGTTCGCTGGCGGCCGGCGCGGCGGTCGCCGATGGCGCCATCGTGCCGACGAAGGGCGCGGCCGGCTTCAGGCTGACGCTGTCCGGCACGGGCGTCGCCGGCCAGGCGGTTGCGGTGCGAGTTCGCCGCGATGGGCTGATCGACAATGGCTATTCGCAGCTGTGGAGCTGGCCGGGCGTGGATACGGTGCCCGTCGATCTGATCACGCCCTTCGGCCGGGCAAACTTCGACGCCAACCCCGGCCACTACGAGATCGAGACCTACCTGACCGGCAGCCTGGCCGGCAAGCTGGGGCTGACGGTCGCGCCCGCAACTCCGTAAAGCGACGAGTGCCAGCTGTGCCAGTGGCGAAATCCGGCCGCGAACCGCACCCGCGAACCGTGGCCGCGGGTCCCGGCAGATCCGACGCAAGGCGGCTGTATCGGCGCAGCGCCTGCAAGCACAGGCGCCCGACGCGGACCGGGCCTAGCATTGCAACCCGAGGCAGGAAAACGGGAGGTCGCGCACGCCCTTGGTTGAAACGATCGATTTGCCGCGCCTGCGCATCGCACAGGTCGCGCCGCCCTACGAACGCGTGCCGCCGCCGGCCTACGGCGGGACGGAGCGGATCGTGGACGAGCTCTCGCGCGAGTTGGCGAGGCGTGGCCATGAGGTGACCCTGTTCGCCAGCGGTGACTCCGAAGCGCCGGGCGAGCTGGTGCCCACGGTGGCACATTCGCTGCGCAACAACGGCCCGGAGACGGACGCGACCGCCGGCTTCCTGCACACGCTCGAGCTTGTCCTCGAGCACGAGGACCGCTTCGACCTGATCCATTCGCACATCGAGTTCTGGAGCCTGGCCCTGGGTCGCGCGGCCCGGAAACCCGTGGTCGTCACGTTCCACGGCCGGCTCGACGCACCGTACGCCGCCGACGCGTTGCGGGATCAGCGCTCTGCGCTCGTGGCCTTGAGCCGCGGACATGCCGCCCAATGTCCCGGGTTCCCATGGAACGTCGTCTACAACGGGTTGTCGCTCGATCGGATGCCGTACGGCTCCGACCCGGGAGAGGATCTCTGCTTCGTCGGCCGGATCGCCCCCGAGAAGGGCGTGCTCGACGCAATCGAGATCGCCCGCATCAGCGGTCGACGGTTGCGCATCGCGGCCAAGGAGCCATTCCTCGAACGCGAGAAGCAGTACTACGCGGAGACCTTCGCGCCGGCACGCGGTCGCGCCGACGTGGAGGAGGTCGGCGAGCTTGGCGCGGCCGAGCGCGACGCGCTGATGGCTGCCAGCTACGCGACGCTGATGCCGAGCGACTGGCCCGAGCCATTCGGGCTCACCGCGATCGAGTCGCTCGCCTGCGGGACACCCGTGATCGCGCGACCGGTCGGTGCCCTACCCGAGCTCATTCGTCACGGCCGCGACGGATTCCTGGGTCCCGACGCGGAGGCCATGGCCGCCAGCCTCCCTGGCGTGGCAGACCTTGACCGCGCTGGCATCCGGCGCGACGTCATCGAGCATTTTTCCTCGTGGCGAATGGCGGACGGATACGAGCTGATCTATCGCTCGGTCCTCGCCGAACGCGAAACGACCCGGATCTCCCCGACCCGGGTCGCTCGCGTGTAGTTGCGCCGGAGACCGGCGCCAGGATCAACCTTTGGGATCAGCGCCAGGCGGAAGCGCGCATCGACAGCTTGCCGATGATCGAGCGGTAGTAGCGACCGGGCTTGAACGGATCCATCACGGCGTGGGCCCAGGAGGGAGAACGTCTTGCCGTGAAGTGGACCGCGTACGTGCCCGTGGCGGACCCCGCGCTCCAGAAGATGCGCTTCATCGTCCAGTTGGTCTTGAACAGCCCGTGCAGCAGGTAGTGGCCGCTGCCGAGCCCCTCCGCGATGACCGCCTTGGCGCCTGTCCGGAGAAAGCCTGCTCCGTAGTTGTCGACGCGCGCCCTTGCGGTTGACAGCCGCGGGATGGGGCCGCCCCACTCGGGGTTGCCCGACGCGTAGCAGAGGTGGAGAAGCAGGACGATCGAGTTTCTGGCCAGGTGAAGGTTCGTATGGAGGAAGTGCTCACCGTAGTACTCGGTGTTGTAGTCGCTGCCGGTGAGGGCGCGGTTGAGGCCCATCCCGTCCTTGGTCCGCGTCTGGAAGGGAGCGTACGGGCTCGGCCAGCCATTGCCGTGACCCAGGTACACGAGCAGGTTGGCGCCACGGGCAGCGTGCTGCACGCGAGCCCAGGTGGCACGTGGGCTATAGACCTGGATCACTCGGGCGCCATATGAGCGGGCCTGCCGCGCAAGGCTGCGACCAATGGATCGATACGAGGATGTTGTGGAGCCCGTGGCCCCGACGACGATGACGACCCTCTTTGAGCTTGCCTGGGCGGGCTGCGGATTTGCAACCACGCCGCCTGCGGCAATGAGCGTCGCGAGAGCCCCGACCAGCAGTACTCCCAACGATCTTCGACGCGACGTCCTCTGGACGCCCTTTTCAGCGCGCGACATCTTGCTCCTCTCTACCGGAACACCGCGCGGGCGCGCGCGGTGACGTAGTGACTGGTCCAGCGCTGGGTGCGATCACGGCGGGAGCGCTCGGGTTTCGCGAAACGGCCACATGGCGGGGCCGATGGGTGCGACGGGCTGGGGCCCGGCCACCCTGACCGCGCGAGGGGCACGATCGACGCGAGGCTCGAACGAACGGCGGTAGGCGGCTGACGCGCTGGGGCGTGTCTTTTCGATTGTCTGAGCGAGGCGGTCGCCGTGACCGACACCCGAAGGATAGCCCCCCGTGTCCAGTCCGTCAGTCAGGACGATCTCCCCGTCACGAATGGGACCCTTCGCGCGTCTCCGGGCTAGCATCCGCCTTGCGTCTGGCTGCGTATCCACACCCGTGGGTCCAGGGGTGCACGAATCCGTCTCTGGAGCGTTCTGAAGCTTTGTCCGGCATGATCTGACCGTGGCCTACCGCGCGCGTCCCAGCCGAATCGCGCCGAAGCGTGGCAACGGCTACCGGCATCACCCGTCGACCGCCAGCCGAATCGCGATTGCGCGCGCGACCAGACACAAGGCCAAGGGCGGCGGGGCCGGCGGCGCCATAGGACTGATTTCCCTTGGGCTGGTCTTCCTGGTGATCGTCACGCTGACGACCTCGGTGCTGGCCGTCGGCGGCGCAACCGTGACCACCCTCGCCCAGCTCGAGCAGGGACTGCCGGACGTGCAGCAGTTCGAGCAGCTGACCTATTCGCAGCCGACCGTGATCTACGACCGCAAGGGCACCACCAAGCTGGCCACCTTCCAGGCCGAGCATCGGATGGTCGTCAGCTTCGACCAGCTCCCGCACCTGGTGCTCGACGCGACGGTCGCCACCGAGGACCACACCTTCTGGACGAACAGCGGCTACGACCCCAAGGCGATCCTGGCCGCGATCTTTGCGCAGCTCACGAGTGGCGGCAACCGCGGCGGCGCCTCGAGCATCACCCAGCAGTTCGTGCGTGCCCGGCTGCTTCCGCCGGAGCTGCTCGATCCTTCCTATGACCAGAAGATCCGCAAGGCCAAGGAGATCATCCAGGCGGCCAAGCTCACCGATTACGTCAACACCAGGTACGGCCAGGAGGCCGGCAAGGAACGGATCGTCACCGCCTACCTCAATCAGATCTTCTACGGCCACAACGCCTACGGGATCGCGGCGGCGGCGGACGTCTATTTCGGCAAGACGCTGGAACAGCTGACACCGGCCCAGGCGGCGCTCCTGGCAGCCATTCCCCAGACGCCCGCCTGCTACGACCTGTACCGCTGGGTGCCGCTCGACGAGAAGGGGCAGTACGTCAAGGACGACCAGGGCCGACTGGTCGTCCCCCTCACCGGCGCCCTCAGGCCGACGTCGGGCTGCACGTCCGAGACCACGGACATCGTGCAGCGGCGCAACTACATCCTCAACCAGATGTGCACCTGCCCCAACACCATCCCGGCCAACCCGGTCGGCTTCGGCCGCTGGACGAGCCTGACCCAGGACCAGTACATCGAGGCGATCAACGAGCCGATCGTGCTGGCGGGTGAGAAGCCGAACTTCTTCACGGCGCCGCACTTCGTGTGGGCGATGAAGATCCAGCTCGACCAGTTGTTGAGCGACCGCGACCCGGCGGAAACGGGCGGTTACAAGGTGATCACCTCGCTCGACATGAACGCCCAGCAGGAGGCTGAGCGCGTCATCACGGCCGCGACCATCGTTCCGCAGCTCCTTGGCAGCGCGTACAACAACGCCATCCGCAAGTACAAACTCGGCGGCGACAGGGGCTGGATCAACTTCCTCCAGGACAAGGGCATCTACGACGGTGCCATGACCGTTCTCGACTACAAGACGGGGGACGTGCTCGCCTACGTGGGCAGCGCCGGCTACTACCGCGATGACCTGCGCTCGCACAAGTTCGATCCCAAGTACGACGTGGCGGGCGTCGGCTACCGCCAGCCAGGATCGGCCTTCAAGCCCGTTGTTTATGCCACGGCCTTCGACGAGCGCAAGATGACGCCTGCCACGGTCCTGCTGGATGTCACCACGTCCTTTGGCCGGACGTGGGATCCCAAGGACGCCGATCTCCTGGAGCGCGGCCCGATCCGCGCCCGGAAGGCGCTCCAGTACTCGCTGAACATCCCGGCCATCCGAGCCATGGGTCGCGTGGGACCCGCAGCCGTTGATCAGGCCGCGGCACGCGGATACCTCACCTTCCCGGAAGGCTCAAATGCCCTCGAGCTGGCCGGACTGGCCGGTGCAATCGGTACTGTCGAGGTTCACCAGATGGAGCTCGTGGCGACCTACGGCGCGTTCGGCAACAGCGGCGTCGTCACGGAGCCGCGCATGATCCTTTCGGTCACCGACTCGAACGGGAACTCCGTCTACAAGGCTGGCGATCCCATCAAGCGTCGAGTCTGGTCCCCACAGGCGGCGTGGCTGATGGCCAACATCCTCGAAGGCAACACCAACCCCAGGGACAACCTCGACTGGGGCCCGCGGTTCCAGCTGAACAACGGACCCGGCGGCTCGTACCGGCCGGCCGCCCTCAAAACGGGCACCACCAACGATGTCCGGGACATGTCCGCCTATGGCTTCCTGCCGAAACCGAACGACCCCGACCAGCCGGCCATCGCGCTCGGGGTATGGATGGGCAACAGCAATCACACGCCGCCATCCAGGGGTACCGCGGCGATCTTCTCCTCGGACGGCCCCGGCGAGGTATGGCACGCCTTCCTCCGCGACTACATGCGCGGCAAGCCCGTGGCCGAGTTCGCGCGCCCTTCGAAGGGCCTCGTCCAGGAGACGACAGACGCGTACTCCGGCGGTCGTCCCGGACCTTGGACGAAGAATACCGTGAGCGAGTGGTACATCCAGGGCACCGAGCCCAGCAGCCAGAACCCGGTCGATCCACCCGGTCTGCTCTACACCAAGCAATGCGGCTCGTACTATGTCGATCCGGTGCAGGTCGAGAACGCCGGTGCGCCGTCGACCTGGCTCGAGGCGGACAAGGACTGGGCACGCCGCGCCGCGCACGGCCCCGGAGTGGCATCCAGCAAGTTCGGGACACGGACGGCGTACCTGCGCGGACAGAGCAGCTGGGGCGGGCACGTCTTCAGCGGTACGTGCGTCGCCCCGACGCCCGCGCCGCTGCCGAGTGGCGCTGCCCCGCCACCGCCGGGTCCAAGGGCAACGCCACGCTTCACGCACCCGCCGCGGCCCACTCCGACGCCGGGCGTCACCCCGCGCCACACGCCTAGGCGGACCCCGAAGGTGACCCAGCCCCCCGCGGTCACGCCGACCCCGAAGAAGACACACAAGCACAAGATCCCGCCGCCACCGCCTGCCGGCCAGCCCGGTGCACAGCCGGCTTCGACGTCGGGCGACGCGCCGATCTCGTCGGGCGGCCGCGCTCCGTGGGACGTGTCTGGGCTGATCCAGCCGGGCGTGCTGCCGGAACCGGTGACCACCCACCCGGTGCGGCTCGGCCGGCGGAGGCGTCGCCGGCACTGATGGTGAGCTTCGGCCCCGCGAGGACCGGCGAGGCGATCTGCGAGGCAGTCCCGTAACAAGACTGCAACGCAACGTACTTCGTGCGGCCTTTGCCGCGCGCGGCGCGGCTGCCATGGTCGGGATCGGCTGATGACCACAGTCGCGCCCGGTGCGGGGGGAGCTCATCTGGGGCACTAGCGGGGAGCGAGAGGGCTCAGATGCGTACCGAGGCGTGGCAGTGGTTCGTGCGGGGGGTGGCAGTGGCCTTTGCGGCTGCCATCGTGCTGGCGATCTCGGTCGCCTTCGTGAGCGCAGCCCATGTCGTTGTGCTGGTGGTCATTGCCGTGCTTCTCGCGTCCGGTCTGGAGCCCGCCATCGGCTGGCTGCGGGCTCGTACGCACATGCGACGCGGCATCACGATCCTGCTGGTCTACGCAGCCTTCTTCTTACTGGTCGTGGTGCTGCTGGTCCTGGTCGTTCCCACGGCCGTCGGCCAGTTGCAGGCCCTTGGTAGCCGCCTGCCGGATCTTCTCGACCAGGTCCGCGCCTGGGCAAAGACCCAGTCACCTCCCATCGCGGAGGGAATCAACCGGCTGGTCGACGCGATTGCCGCGACGACATCCAAGGCCACGGTCGCAGCCAACCCCCAGGACCTCTTCAACGCCGGAGCCGCCCTTGCGGACGCGTTCATCTCCGTTTCGAGCGTCCTGGCGCTCGTCTTCTTCTGGCTCACGAGCCACCGGCACATGCAGCGCTTCGCCCTGGCGCTGCTGCCCGCGTCGAGGCGCGGTGGCGTGCGTGAAGGATGGAACGAGGTGGAATCGCGACTCGGCCTGTGGGTCCGCGGCCAGCTGACGCTGATGGGCTTCATGTTCGTCACGACCTCGATCGCCTACTTCCTGCTCGGCCTCGAGGGCGCGCTCCTGTTGGGGCTGCTTGCTGGAATCGCGGAAGTGATCCCCATCGTCGGCCCGACGCTGGGCGCGATCCCGGCCCTGCTGGTGGCGGCCATCTCCGGCCGCGTCGAGCTGGTGCTGCTGGTCGTCGCCATCTATGCAGTCATCCAGATCGTCGAAGCGAACGTGCTGGTGCCGATCGTGATGCGCAGCTCCATTGGGGTGCCCCCGTTCCTCGTCGTTACGGCGCTGCTCGTGGGCGCGGCGGTCGGCGGCATCGTCGGCGCTTTCCTGTCCGTGCCGCTGGCTGCTGCATTCACGGTGATGCTCGAGCGTGCCCAGGCCCGAGATTCCCCGGTGCCATTGGGGTCAGGTACGGGCCGTGAATCGCCGGATGAAGCGGATCGCGATCGGCTCGAGCAGGGGACGCCGGACAGCCCGGGCGTTGCTGCACGCGGCTGAGCACCGGCGTTAGGCTGGCGCGGATGCCGCTCGAGACGTACCGACGCAAGCGCGACTTCGCGAAGACCCCGGAGCCCTCCGGCGATGGGTCGGGGGCGACCGCCCCGCCGACGGGAACGCGCCGCTTCGTGGTGCAGCGTCACCGCGCGACGCGGCTGCACTACGACTTCCGGCTGGAGATCGACGGCGTGCTCGTGAGCTGGGCGGTACCGCGCGGCCCCTCGCTCCGACCGCTGGAGCGGCGCCTGGCCGCCCATGTCGAGGACCATCCGATCGAGTACTTCGACTTCGAAGGCATCATTCCGCGCGGTGGGTACGGTGCCGGGGACGTCATCGTGTGGGACTGGGGCACCTGGGAGCCCGAGGAGACCGACGACCCGGGCGCGGCCGTCCGGAGCGGCGAGCTCAAGTTCGTGTTTCACGGCGAGAAGCTCAAGGGCCGCTTCGTGCTGGTGCGCACGCGCGCGAGCGGCGGGGAGGAAGACTGGCTGCTCATGCACAAGCGCGACGAGTTCGCAGATCCCGATTGGGACGTCGACAAGCTGCCGAAGTCGGTCAAGAGCGGCCGCACGAACGACGAGGTCAAGGCCGGCGCCCCCGCAGTCTGGGACAGCCGCGCGCCGGCGGCCGAAGCGGCGATCGATCTGGCGGGTGCCAAGAAGGCTCCCCTCCCCGATTTCGTCCCTCCGATGCTGGCCACGGCCGTGGACAAGCCCTTCAGCGACGAGAGCTGGCTCTACGAGATGAAACTCGACGGCTACCGGGTGGAGGCCGTGATCAAGGACGGGCGCGTCCGTCTCTGGACGCGCAACAAGCAGGACGCGGCGCGCTACTTCCCGGACCTCGCAGAGGCCAGGCCGACGTGGATCAATGCGACGACGGCGATCGTGGACGGTGAGGTGGTGGCGCTGAACGACGAGGGGCTCCCGGACTTCAGCCTGCTCCAGGACCGAACGGGGATGCGCGGCTTCACAAGCAAACGGGGCGAACGCACCCCGCGGACCCATGCCGAGACGGACGGGGCGTCGGAGGATCGCCCGAGGGCCCGGCTGGCCTATTTCCTGTTCGACCTGATCTATCTCGACGGCCAGTCGCTCGTCGGGGTGCCGCTCGAGGAGCGCAAGAAGCTCCTGAAGATCTCGCTGCGGGATCATGCAGTTGTCCACTACGCGGCGCACATCGAGCGCGACGGGGAGGACTTCTACGCCGCGGCACGCAAGCAGGGCCTCGAGGGGATCGTGGCCAAGCTGCGTCGGAGCCGGTACGAGCCCGGGAGACGGTCCAGGAGCTGGCTCAAGATCAAGATCCGTCGCGACCAGGAGCTCGTGGTCGTCGGCTACGAGCCGGGCAAAGGCAGTCACGCGGACCTCGGCTCGCTGCTCGTCGCGGTCTACGAGGGCGATGAGCTGAGGTACGCCGGCGAGGTCGGCAGCGGCCTGAACGAGCGCATGCGCCGCACCCTTCGCGAGCAGCTGGACGCACTGGCCCGGCCAGATCCGCCATGCACCGGGGCTCCAGCGATCCGCGGCGCGCATTGGGCTGAGCCGAAGATCGTGATCCGCGCCGAGTTCAGCGAGTGGACCAGCGACAACCTGCTGCGCCAGGCGGCCTACAAGGGCCTGGAGGTCGGCCGCGACCCGAAGTCAGTGCGTCGCGAGCGCCCGGAGGATGCGGACAAGGCGGTCGCCGCAGCCGAACGCGAATCGGGACCGGAGCCGGAAGTCGCGGCGGCTCAGCCCAGCGTAAAAGCGTCGACGACCGGGTCAGTCGCGAAGTCAGTCGCCGGAGCCTCGGCCAACGTGTCGAAGACGTCAGCGACCGCGTCGGTGGCGAAGGCGGTCGCCGGAGCCTCGGCCAAAGCAAAGGCTTCGACGCCCGCAAAGGCCCGCGCCGCAAGCTCGAACACCGTGTCGAAGGGGCTGAAGCTGGTCCGATCGCCGGGAGAGGTCGGCGACCCGCCGGAGGCCGTCACCCAGGCCGAGCTCGACGAGCTCGACGCCATGACCAAGGACGGGCTCTGGAGCATCGGCGGCGTACAGATCAAGCTCTCGAACCTGGACAAGGTCCTCTTTCCGGGAGTGGGCCTCACCAAGCGCGACCTGATCCGCTATTACGTGACCATCTCTCCGGTGCTCCTGCCCTACCTGCGCGACCGGCCGCTCAACGTCGACCGCTGGCCGGACGGCGTCAACGGACCCCACTTCTGGCAGAAGCAGATTCCTTCGCATGCGCCGCCGTGGATCGCTCGCTGGGACTACCCGGAGGCGAGCAAGAACGAATCGCACACGTACGTGGTCGCCGACCGCCTCGCGACGCTGGCGTGGCTCGCCAATCAGGCGGTCATCGACCTCCATCCGTGGACCAGTAGGCTGCCCCACTGGTTCCGGCCGACGTACGCGCTGATCGATATCGACCCGGGTGAGAAGACGACCTTCGACCAGGTCGTGATGCTGGCGAAGCTCTATCGGACGGCGCTCGGGCATCTTGGCGTCACGGGTGTGCCGAAGGTCACAGGCAAGCGCGGCGTCCAGATCTGGGTGCCCACCGCGCCGCGCTACACGTTCGACGAGACGCGCGACTGGGTCGCCGGCCTCTCTCGGGCGGTCGGCAGCATCGTCCCGGACCTGGTGAGCTGGGAGTGGGAGAAGGCGGCGCGCCGGGGACGGGCTCGTCTCGACTTCACGCAGAACGCGGTCAACAAGACACTCGTGGCCCCGTACGCGGTGCGGCCGATGCCCAACGGGTCGGTCTCCGCGCCGATCGCCTGGGAGGAGCTCGACGATCCCCGGTTGCGGCCCGACGGCTGGAATATCCAGTCGATCCTGCCGCGGGTGGAGGAGCGCGGCGACCTCTTCCACCAGGCGCTCGAGTTGGAGCAGGAGCTGCCGCCGCTGTAGCCGAAGCGGCGCGATGCTACTCGTCCCGATGCCCGCCGCAGGCAGAATTCGTGGCCTTCAGTGACGCGTGGGGCCGCGGTATCGCAGAATGTGCTGCCAAGAGGGTTCGACAGAGGATTCGACCCAGAGGAGATCCAAGCATGCGCACGAGATTCCCTACGGCGGCGGTGGCGCTCGTCGTGTCGCTCCTGATCGCCGCGTGCAGCGCCTCGGGAGCTGCGACACAACCTGCGAAGACCCCGGTGCCGACGCTCGCGGCTGGGCCGACACCGGTCGCCACCCCCGTACCGGAGACGCCGGTGCCGACAGAGGCCGCGACGTCGGTCCCGACCGAAGCCGTGACGCCGACAGCCACGGAGACCGCCGCGGCCACGCCGGCCGAGACCGTGGCGCCGTCCCCGAGCCCCCTGCCGACCGTTTCCGCCGACTGCATGAAGGGCACCGTCGCCACCAAGAATTCCGGCCGGCTGACGCTCAGCACGGACAATCCCGCCTACCCGCCGTGGTGGGGCGGCGATCCCAAGACGCAGTACCCGAACGAGCCCACTGGTGGCGACCACTGGAAGCTGAGCGACCCCTACTCGATGATGGGCTACGAGAGCGCGAC
>JBBSGX010000020.1:0-22281 GCA_038253685.1 Candidatus Limnocylindrales bacterium
CGGTATCGATGGCCTCGATCAGGCCGACCTCGACGTTGACGTGTGGAAGCATCCGCCGCAGCGGCACGACCACGTGCGTGGTCTCGATCGTGCCCGAGATGATGTCGGCCAGCAGCGGTTGGAAGACGAAGTAGTTGTCGCGGCTGAGGAGAAGCACCTCGACGGCGTCATCCGGAGCGACGCCCCGCTGACCGGCCAGCCGGCCCTCGCGCCGCAGGCGCCTCGACAGCTCCTGGGCCGCGCTGACGCCCGCAAACCCACCGCCGGCGACGACGATCCTCCGCATGAGGACAATCGTAGGCCCTCAGCCGGCGAGCCCCTCCAGCTGCGCGGCGTGCTCCTCGAGGTGATTGGCGACGAACTGGTCGAGGATGAACGCCACGGTCACCATGCCCCGCCGGGGATGTTCGCCGGCGCGCGCGCGGTCGGCCAGGGTGAGGCCCGCAGCGTAGTCACGGGCCTGCGCGATCCCGGCGCGGACCCGCTGCCAGAGCTCATCCGGCGGCAGAAGGCGGTCGTGCTCGATGGCAGCGATCCGTCCGGGATCATCGTGGAGACGACCGAATGGCACCGGTGGACCGGCTGGTGCGGCAATGACCTTTCGCGCCTCGCCAACCCAGTAGGGCGGGAACTCGGCGAGGTGCGCCCACACGCGAGCGGCGTCCCAGCGTTCCTCGCCCCCGGGATCGGGTTCGGTAAGCCCTGGCGGAAACGGCCGCGTCGCAAGGCTCAGGAGGCGAACCTCGGCGTCGTCGAGGCGCCCGCTGAATCGAGCACCTGCTTCGGGCGTCCCGGACTGGATTTCGGTCACGCTCGGCAGTGTAGCCTCGCCGAGGATTCCGCTACCCTTCGGGAATGAGCGGTGACCCCCACCTCGATTCGCGCGTGAGCCCGTGGCTCGACTCCAAGACACGTCGGCGCGGACACGGCCTCGCCGACGTCGATCCCGAGGAGCTCCGCAAGGGCCGCTGGGTCGGCATCCTGACGCTGCTGATCCTGATCGCCATGGTCGTGGGACTCGCGGTCTTCATCCTGACCGCGCACTAGTCAGTCCGGGAACGCCTCCGGCCCGCGCTCGGAAAGCTGGCGGGCCGAATCGCCGCCGTCCTCCGGTGGGAGCCACGAGTACGGGTACGCGGGGTCGTCGAGGTCCGCGGCTTCCTTCGTCAGGTTCAGCGGGTGGAACGTGTCCACCATGACCGCCAGCTCCTCGGTCGCCTCCTTGCCGATCGACGCCTCGACGGTGCCCGGGTGTGGCCCGTGCGGGATGCCGGCCGGATGAACCGTGAACGAGCTGATCTCGACACCGCGGCGGCTCATGAAGTTGCCGGCGACGTAGTAGATGACCTCGTCGCTGTTGATGTTGGAGTGGTTGTAGGGCGCAGGAATCGCCAGCGGGTGGTAGTCGAACTTGCGCGGCACGAAGCTGCAGACGACGTAGTTCCGGGCGGCGAACGTCTGGTGCACGGGCGGCGGCTGGTGGACGCGCCCGGTGATGGGCTCGAAGTCGCCGATGTTGAAGATGAACGGGAAGAGGTAGCCGTCCCAGCCGACCACGTCCAACGGGTGATGCCGATAGTGGTAGGCGGTGACCTTGCCGCGCACCTTGACGTGGATCTCGAAGTCGCCTGCCTCGGTGTGCGGCGGCGTTTCCTCTGGGGCGCGCAGGTCGCGGTTGGAGTACGGAGAATGCTCCAGGAGCTGCCCGTAGTTGTTGAGATACCGGTGGGGCGCGACGATCTCGGTCGGTGACTCGAGGTACAGCACGCGGTGCGCCACGGAATCGGGGGACAGGCGCCAGGTCGTGCCGATGGGGATCACGAGGTAGTCGCCGGCGCCGTAGCGCATCATGCCGAAGTTGCTCTCGAACGTGCCGCTGCCCTCGTGGAAGAAGAGCAGCTCATCGGCCTCGCCGTTGCGGTAGAAGCGGTTCGGCGGCAGCGCGTCCACGGGCCGGATCACGCCCATCAGGACGTCGTGGTTGAAGAAGAGCGGAATCCGCCCGCTGACGATGTCGCCTCTGGCGGGGATTGCGCCCGTCTTTATGAGGCGATGGCGGTGCACGCCGTCGTCCACGGCTTCGATGCGTACCTCGCCCACCGGTTCGATCTTCCAGGTCTCGGTCGGCGGCTTGAGGTGGTACAGCAAGGACGATCGCCCCGTGAACCCCTCGACGCCGAACAGCTCCTCCGCGTACAGCGAGCCATCGGACGCGCGGTGCTGGGTGTGGCGCTTGTGGGGCACATTTCCGCGGGACGCGTAGAACATCGGCGCTCAGGTCCTCCTCAGAGCTCAGTCTAGGTCCGAGCGGCACGCAGCCGCTCACGTCGGCAGCGGCTCGTCCAGGTTCGCGTCCTTGCCCTCGTCGATTTCCGGCGGCACCCAGCGCCGCAGCAGGGCGCGCCCGACGACACCCAGCGTCAGGCCGAAGAAGACGTGGGAGAAGGCGCTGATCGCGGCGAACTCCGAGACGAACTGGATCTGCAGCCAGGACGGGTACAGCACGATCTGGAACGTCTCGAGGAAGAGGCCCCAGGTGACGCCGGTGACCACTGCCCAGGGACGGGTCGTGTCGCCGCCACGGCCGAAGAGGAGCACGTACGAGAGCCCGAACATCGTCCCATTGAGCAGGTGAAAAGCCGTCCCGGCGATGCGCTGCGTCTCCGTCGGCGCGTTCTCCCCGAGCAGCAGCGACCCGAAGATGCGCAGCAGCTCGAACGGGTTGTACGGGGACGGGTCGAGCTGCGAGAGCACGTAGCGCGTGATGTCGTAGGCGATCGTGGCGACGATGCCCGTCACGATGCCGGCCAGGAGCACCCGTCCCAGACGCTCGCGCCGGTCCGGGCCAGCCAGCAACCAGACCCCGGCGAGCGTCAGCAGGAACATCGCCGACGTCAAGCCGAGGGTGAGCGGCAGCGAGAGCCGCGCCAGGATCACGCCGAGCAGCGCCACGCCGCTGAACAGGCAGGCGATACCGAGGATGCGGAGGAGCACGCTCGGCAATCTAGCCGACCGACGAGCCGCGGCGCTCCATCAATACGACATTGCGCCATTGCCCGTCGAGCTGGCCGATGCGCTCCCGCCGACCAACAACACGGAAGCCCTCCGCGGCATGGAGCCGCCCAGCCGACGACCGGGCTGTCGACGCGAGCGACCAGCCGGCAATCCGGGCGGCGCGCGGCATCCCAAGCCGCCCATTCGGGCGCTTCTGTCTCAAATGTCGCGTTTCGTGTCGCGATTCCTTCCTGGTCCCGCCCACCTTCGAGATCACCCCGGACGTTCGATGATCGGCGTCGTCAGCTCGCCGAGGCGGTCCACGGCAAGCGTCACCGTGTCGCCAGGTTTCAGGTAGCGCCCGAAGCCGGAGGACTCGCGGATCTCGAGCAGGCACCCGGTCCCGACGGTCCCCGATCCGATCAGGTCGCCCGGAACGAGCCGCGCGTCCGACGAGGCACGCTCCACCATCTCCCCGAACGAAAACTGGATGTCCGACCAGGTACCCCGACTGAGCTCGGTGCCATTGATGCTTGCCGTGGCGGCGAGCGCGTAGCCTTTGCCGGCGCGTGCGTCCACCAGCTCGTCCGGCGTCACCAGCCATGGACCGATGGACGACGCGAAGTCCTTTCCCTTGGCCGGACCCAAGCGGACGGTGGTCTCGTCGCGCTGGAGATCCCGCGCCGACCAGTCGTTGAAGATGGTGTACCCGCCGATGGCCTCCTCGGCCCGTTCGGCACGCAGGTCGCGGACCGGCGTGTCGACGAGCGCCGCGATCTCCAGCTCATAGTCGAGCTCCTGCGACCCGCGCGGGATCCAGACGCCGTCGCCCGGCCCGCGGATCTCGGACACGTTCGAGAAGTAGAAGATCGGCAAGCGATACCACGCCTCCGGAACCTCCGAGGCGCGGCGTGCCCACATCGTCGCGACATGTCCCTCGAAGGCGTAGAAATCGCGCAAGCTCGTTGGTCGGAGGATCGGGGGGCCGAAGCGAAGGTCGTCGGCGTCCAGAGTCAGATCGTCGTCCTCCTCGTCCATCGCCGGTAGAAGGTCGGGTCGATCGAGGAAGGGCTCGACCACGGCGCGAAGGGCCTCCACGCGAGAGCCGGAGGCCAGGAGGGCGTCGAGGGTGGTCAGCGGCACCCGGAACAGGGCATCGTTGTGGGCCAGGCGCGGTTCCTCGCGCGCGACCCGGCGGCGCGCAGTCTCCAGGTCCAGCAGGCGGCCATCCGACAGCGCTGCGGCCATACGAAACGGCGATCCGGCCGGCGCATGCGCCTCGCGGACGTGGGCAATCCTCACGATCCCGAGTCTATGCGCCGAGGGACGGAGTGCTCCGATTACGGTGTAAGCTCAAAGGCATGGCCCCTACCGATTCAACAGCCTCAACCACGTCCGAACGACAGCGCATCGAGGCTGCCCTTGCCCAGGGCGGAACGATCGACATCACAACGCATGGCCGCAAGGGTGGGCAGTCGCGGCGCATCGAGATCGTCTTCTTCAACTTCGGAGGCCGCGTCTACATCAGCGGTCTGCCCGGCCGGCGCGGCTGGTATGCCAACCTGTTGGACAACCCGAAGTTCACGTTCCACCTGAAGGGCCGCGTGTCGGCAGACCTGGCCGCCCGCGCCATCCCGATTACGGACGAGGACGCGCGACGCGCGCTCTTCGCACGCATTACCCGCCAGTGGCGCCGTGAGGCTCAGCTGGACGTCTTCGTGGCTGACAGCCCGTTGATCGAGGTCGTCTTCGACGACGCCACGCTGCTCGCTGCGGCCTGACGGGAACTTCGCCCCGATCAGTAGCCGGGTCGCACCTTCGGGGCTGCCAGGCTCCAGTCCGGGCTGACGCCCGAGCCGTTCGTGTCGCCGGACTTGGTGTCGCCGGCGAAGAAATACACCGGCACTCCGTTCCAGCTGACCTGCATCGAACCGTCCGGACGGGCAAACGTGGCGATCTTCCCGGTGATGCCGCTGCCCGCGGCGACCGTCCCGCTGCCGTCGATGGTGAGCGGCGGCCAGTTGGTCGTGCAATTCGAGCTCGTGCAGGCGCTCTTCGACTGCGAATCCTTCTTGTAGACGTACAGGGACCTGCCATCCTCGCCGGTCAGGTACGAGCCGGATGAGCCCGTCGCCAGACCGATCGTGTAGACCGGGCTGCCGCTCGAGGCCGCGGGCGAAGCCCCCGTCGACGGTGCGGGGGAGCCGCCCGAGGCGCCGGTCGGAGTGGCGACGAACCAGACGTTGCCCTTGCCCTGCCCGTTCGCGTCACCGGCAGCGCTGTCGCCGGAGAAGTAGTAGAGGGCGGCTCCGTTGTAGCTGACCTGGGTCGTGCCGTCGGTGCGCGTGAACGTGGCGAGCGTGCCGGTCACGCCTGGCCCTGCGGTCGCGGTCTGCCCGGCGCCGACCGTCGTCGGTGGCCATGTCCCCGCGCAATCGCCGCTGCATGCGCTGGTGTTCGGTGCTGTGTCCTTCTTCCACGTGTAGAGGGTCATGCCGCCCGTGCCGGTCAGCAGCGTGCCCGCGCTGGCGGTCGTGCCGGTGGCAATCGTGAGTGCGCCGGTCGCGGCACTGGTGGCTGGACTGGCCGCGGCTGAGGGGCCGATCGTTGGGGTGACGGCGGTGGGACTGCCGGACCCGCCGCACGCGACGAGGAGCACTGCCGTCGCGGCGCTGAGCCCGAGGAATCGGATGGACCTGGATTCGATACCGAGAACGCTCATGCGAAGAGTGACTCCGTGCTCCGAGGGTTGCTGACGGCGTCTCCTCCGACGCCCGTCTTCTCTCGCTTTGGTACGTCACGTGGCGAGTTGCGGTTTCGGGGCCGGTGCGCCTCCGCGCCACGAGGGGGCCGAGTGTGAGTCGCGCAACCGGTTCGCGGGGATTTGCGGGTTACACTCGCGAGACGATGACTGCCCAACCTGATCTCCGCGCGCGCCACGAGCGCCGCCTCGAGCGGCTGCCCGAGCTTCTGCGCGAGCGGATCCTGATCATCGACGGCGCGATGGGCACCATGATCCAGCGCCACCAGCTCGACGAGGCGGCCTTCCGGGGAGATCGCTTCCGCGACCATCCGAAGGACCTGCGCGGTTCCAACGACCTGCTGGCGATCACGCAGCCGGACGTCATCCGGGGGATCCACGCCGAGTACCTCGACGCCGGCGCGGACATCATCGAGACAAACACCTTCAACGCGAACCGCGTCTCGCTGTCCGACTACGGACTCCAGGAGGTCGCAGAGGAGATCAACGCGGCGGCGGCTCGCCTCGCGCGGGAGACCGCGGACGAAGCAGAGAAGCGCGACCCGGGGTGGCCGCGCTACGTGGCGGGGTCACTCGGCCCGACCACCAGGACGGCGTCCCTCTCCCCGGATGTGGAGGACCCGGCCGCCCGCAGCGTCACCTTCGACGAGCTGGCCGTGGCGTACCACGAGGCGGCGCGCGGCCTGGTTACGGGCGGCGCGGACCTGCTGCTCATCGAGACGATCTTCGACACGCTCAACGGCAAGGCCGCGATCTTCGGGGTGGAGAAGCTCTTCGACGAGCTCGGCTACCGGCTGCCGCTGATGATCAGCGCAACGATCGTGGACGCGTCCGGCCGCAACCTGAGCGGCCAGACGGTCGGCGCGATCTGGAACAGCCTGCGGCACGCAAAGCCGTTCACGATGGGCTTCAACTGCTCGCTCGGAGCGCGCCAGCTGCGGCCCTACATCCAGGAGCTTGCGGGGATCGCGGACGTGCCGGTGAGCTGCTACCCGAACGCCGGCCTGCCCAACGCCTTCGGCGGCTACGACGAGCTGCCGCCGGACACGGCCGAGATGCTCTCCGCGCTGGCCGACGCGGGCGCGATCAACATCGTCGGTGGTTGCTGCGGCACCACGCCAGAGCACATCGCCGCCGTGGCGCGCGCGGTCGCCGGCAAGCGGCCGCGTAGCGTCCCGACGCTCGAGCCGCTCACGCGCCTGTCCGGCCTCGAGGCGCTCAACATCGGCCCGGACAGCCTCTTCGTCAATGTGGGCGAGCGCACCAACGTCACCGGCTCTCGGCAGTTCGCGCGCCTCATCACCGAGGACCGCTACGCGGACGCCGTGGAGGTCGCACGCCAGCAGGTCGACAACGGTGCCCAGATGCTCGACATCAACATGGACGAGGGCATGCTCGACTCGGAGGCGGCCATGACCCGCTTCCTGAACCTGCTTGCCACCGAGCCCGATATCAGCAAGATCCCGTTTGTGATCGACTCGTCCAAATGGTCGGTCATCGAGGCAGGGCTCAAGTGCGTGCAGGGCCGGCCGGTCGTCAACTCGGTCTCGCTCAAGGAAGGCGAGAAGGCGTTCCTCGAGCAGGCGCGCCTCGCCCGTCGCTACGGCGCCGCGGTGATCGTGATGGCCTTCGACGAGGCTGGCCAGGCCGACACGATCGAGCGCAAGGTCGACATCTGCAAGCGCGCCTTCAAGCTGCTGACGGAGGAGGTCGGCTTCGCGCCCGAGGACGTCATCGTCGATCCCAACATCTTCGCCATCGGCACGGGCATGGAGGAGCACGCCGGCTACGCGATCGCCTACATCGAGGCCACGCGGCGGATCAAGAAGGAGCTGCCGACCGTCCAGGTCAGCGGCGGTGTGTCCAACGTGTCTTTCTCGTTCCGCGGCAACGACCCGGTGCGCGAGGCCATCCACGCCGTGTTCCTGTACCACGCGATCGCGGCGGGCATGGACATGGGCATCGTCAATGCCGGCGCGCTGCCGGTCTACGACGAGATCCCCGCCGACCTGCGCGAGCGCGTCGAGGACGTGGTGCTCAACCGCCGTTCTGATGCCACGGAGCGCCTGCTCGAGGTGGCGGACACGGTTCGAGGGCGCGCGGCCGGCAGCGGCGGCCCGGATCTCTCGTGGCGGGAGACGCCCGTCGCGGAGCGACTGAAGCACGCCCTCGTCGAGGGCATCACCGAGTGGATCGTGGCGGACACCGAGGAGGCACGCCTCGCGGCGGACCATCCGATCGAGGTCATCGAAGGGCCGCTGATGGCGGGCATGGACGTGGTCGGCGACCTGTTCGGAAGCGGCCGCATGTTCCTGCCCCAGGTCGTCAAGAGCGCCCGCGTCATGAAGCAGGCCGTTGCCCACCTCATCCCCTTCATCGAGGCCGAGAAGCAGCAGCGCGTCGCCGATTCGATGGCGGCCGGCGCGGACCGAGCAGAGGCGGAGGCCGAGGCTGGCATCGGCACGGGCAAGTCGCTGGGCGGCGGTCGCACGAACGCCGGCAAGGTGGTCATGGCCACCGTCAAGGGCGACGTCCACGACATCGGCAAGAACATCGTCGGCGTGGTCCTGGCCTGCAACGACTACGAGGTCATCGACCTCGGCGTCATGGTGCCCTGGACGAAGATCCTCGAGACCGCACGTGACGAGCATGCGGACCTCATCGGCCTGTCGGGACTGATCACGCCGTCGCTCGAGGAGATGCGCACTGTCGCCTCGGAGATGGAGCGCGAGGGCTTCCGGTTGCCGCTGCTGATCGGAGGCGCGACGACGTCCCGCGCCCACACCGCGGTCAAGATCGATCCCTGCTACAGCGGCCCGGTGGTGCACGTCCTCGATGCCTCGCGCGCGGTGGGCGTGGCAGGCGCGCTGATGAGCGCGGAGGGCCGAGCCCCGTTCGTGGAGCGGACACGTATCGAGTACGCGGACGTGCGCAAGGCACACGAGAACCGCACCACCACCGAACGGCGCCTGTCGCTGGTGGAGGCCCGCCGGAACCGCGTGGCAATCGACTGGTCGACGGTGACGCCGCCCAAGCCGACCTTCCTGGGCATCCGGGCGATCGAGGATTTCCCGCTCGCGGAGCTGATCGATCGGATCGACTGGACGCCGTTCTTCTCGACCTGGGAGCTCGCCGGGCGCTACCCGGAGATCCTCAGTGACCCCGTCGTCGGGGACGCTGCCTCGTCGCTGTTCGCGGACGCGCAAGGGATGCTCAAGCGCGTCGTCGACGAGCGCCTGCTGCGCGCCAACGGCGTCCTGGGCTTCTGGCCCGCGGCCTCCACGCCGGACGACGACATCGAGCTCTACGCCGACGAGTCGCGCTCCGAGGTGATGGCGCGCTTCCACTCGCTGCGCCAGCAGATGGCCAAGACGGGTCGCGCCTCGGAGAAACCGAACGTGGCGCTGGCGGACTACACGGCGCCGAAGGGCTCGGGCGTGCCGGACTATGTGGGCGCGTTCGCCGTGACGGCGGGAATCGGCCTGGAAGAGGCACGCGCGAAGTACACGGCCACCCATGACGACTACTCCGCCATCCTGCTCACGGCGTTGGCGGACCGCCTTGCGGAGGCCTTCGCCGAGCGGCTCCATGAGAAGGTGCGCCGCGAGCTCTGGGGCTATGCCCCGGACGAGGCACTCGACAACGCGGCGCTGATCGCGGAGTCGTACCAGGGAATCCGGCCGGCGCCTGGCTACCCGGCCTGTCCAGACCACACCGAGAAGAGCACGATCTTCTCCCTTCTGGACGCAGAGCAGCGTGCGGGAATCGAGCTCACCGAGTCGATGGCGATGCTGCCCGCGTCCTCGGTCAGCGGCTACTACTTCTGGCACCCGCAGGCCCGCTACTACGGCGTCGGCCGGATCGGGCGGGACCAGCTGCTCGACTACGCTCGTCGCAAGGGCTGGTCCGTTCTGGAGGCCGAGCGCTGGCTGGCGCCCAATCTCGCCGACGAGCCGCAGGGAGCGGCCAGCCCCGCGGCCTGACAGATCTCATCCCCGGCGAGCTCGGCCTCAGCAGCCGCACCCAGGCGGCGTTCTGGGCGGTCGAGAACAAGCTCGCGCAGCCGGGACGAATGACGTAGAACGGACAGGGCGACTGTCGCAAAGCAGATCGCGATGCCTTCCGGATGGAAGCTACGGTGCAATCAGCCACAGTACCTCCCCTCGACGGCGCCAGCCGGCACCGGGAAAGGAGGTCGAGAGATGAACTGGATCGCGAGCCACGAGATGACAGAGACAAAGCAGCGTGACCGGATGAGGGAACTGCAGGAGCGCCAGCTGGTAGAGCAGCTGCGCATCGATCGCCCGCAGCGCGGTTCACTCCGCCTCATGCGCCGGGACCGCGGCTCCCTGTACATCGTCCGACTCGAGCGCCCATAACCCGGACCGCGAACGCGGTACCGCAACCGCCCACTTGACCAGAGCCGCTGTCCTGGGGGACGGCGGCTCTTTCCTACCTCTCTCGACTGGAGATCCGCCCGTGGAATCCGTGCTCACACTGATATTCGCTGGCGGCATATTCCGGGCGTCTCGACCGCTGACGGAGGCCCAGCCCGACGCGGGCTATTCTCGGAGCGTGAGCGACACACCAGCAGAAGACGCGCCGGGACGCAACATGCCGCGCGTGCAGACCGCGCGCACGACTGACGGCGTTTCAATCGCCTACGCGAGCACCGGCGACGGGCCGCCGCTCGTCCTGATGCCGAGCCTGCCGCTCGGCAACTTCGTCGGGGAGTGGCAGGTCCCTGTCCACCGGGACGCGTACCAGCGCATCGCCGACGATCTGCGCCTGATCCAGTACGACAGCCGGGGCAGCGGCCATTCGCAACGAGACGTCTCGAACATCACACCGGAGGCCATGCTGCGCGACCTCGACGCGGTGGCGGATGCCGCGGGCGTGGAGCGATTCGCGCTGTTCGGCATGTACCTGGCCTCCACCTACGCCATCAGCTACACGCTGGCGCACCCGGAGCGCGTGTCCCACATGGTGCTCTTCGGCGGCTCGGCGCGAGGCTGGGACGCGATGGGCGCGCGCCAGACACAGGCGCTGCTGAGTCTCATCGAGCAGGACTGGGACACATTCGTGACCTCGGCGATCCATACCTGGATGGGGTGGTCCGCCGGCGAGGCAGGGCGCCTGGAAACTGAGGCGGCACGCGACGCGACCACGCCCTTGATCACACGTGCGATGCTCCAGGCGACCAGCGGACTGGACTTCACTGACCAGCTCTCCTCGATCACGGTGCCTGTGCTCGTCTTCCATCAGCGCGGCGTCCAGCAGATCCCGATCGAGACGTCGCGTGCGCTCGCCGAAAGCTTTCCCAACGGCCGCCTCTGCGTGCTCGAAGGCTCAGCGGCTTCGCTCTTCGTGGAGGACTTCGACTCGGTCCTGCGAGAGTTGCATGCCTTCCTCGGCATCTCCTCGAGTGTTGCCGACACGTCGGGCCGGCCGAGGCACGCGGCCGAGTGGCCGATGCCGCGCGCGCTGACGACGCGTGAGCTGGACGTGCTCCGGCTCTTGGCGCAGGGAGAGACGAATGCCGAGATCGCCCGCCGGCTCGGAATATCGGTGCATACGGTGGAGAGGCACGTCGCGAATCTCTATCGGAAGATCGACGCGCGCGGCCGCGCCGACGCCACCGCATTTGCGGTCCGACGAGGCATTGCCTGACCGCGTGGCGGTTTTCCGCCATGCCCTCCTACATGGAAGCAGGGAAGTCGCCCGCGCCGTCCACCGGTAGCGTGGACATGACCACATCTCAGCCGGGAGTCATCTCATGTCCGCGATCAACTCAACCCCTCCATTGACAGCTCCCGCCGCGGCCGAAAAGGCCGCCCCGGCCCGCCCATCCCTGGCCCGGAGGCTCATCCACAGCACCAACGGCCTCATGACCCACTTCTCGGGGACACGCCTCTTCCCGCTGTGGGGCGTCCTCGAGCACCGGGGCCGCAAGTCCGGCCGGGTCTTCAGGACACCGATCGTTGCGCGGCGCACGTCCGACGGCTTCTTCATTCCCATGCCGTTCGGCGAGGGAACCGACTGGACGCGCAACGTGATCGCGGCCGGTGGGGCCGCAATTCGCTGGAAGGGCCGCCGCTACGAGCTGACGGATCCGGAGATCGTGGATCCCGAGGTTGCCAAGAGCGCGTTTGCCGGCTGGCAATCAGCCGCGTTCCGTCCGGTCGGGATCGAGCACTTCCTTCGACTGCGCGACGCCCACTGAGCGCCGGCCTCTCAGACCCCTCGAGCCGACGCCGTTCGGCCGGTTAGAGATTTCCCCGCTTGGCCTGCTCCCGCTCGATGGCCTCGAACAGCGCCTTGAAGTTGCCAACGCCGAAGCCGCGCGATCCGTGGCGCTCGATGATCTCGAAGAAGAACGTCGGTCGGTCCTGGATAGGCCGCGTGAAGATCTGGAGGAGGTAGCCCTCCTCGTCGCGATCGGCTTCGATGCCGAGCTCCTCCAGGGTGTCGATCGGCACGCCGACGTCACCGACCCGCTCCGAGAGCGTCGCGTAGTACTCGTGCGGCAGGCCGAGGAACTCGACGCCGTTCTCGCGCAGCTGGCGGACGGTGGCCACGATGTTCTCCGTCCGCAGCGCGATGTGCTGCGTTCCCGAGTCGAGGTACCAATCCAGGAACTCCTGGATCTGGCTCTTCTTTTTGCCGGTGGCGGGTTCATTGATAGGGAACTTGACCCGGCCGTTGCCGTTGGTCATGACCTTCGACATCAGGGCCGAATACTCGGTGTGGATCACCTTGTCGTCGTAGTGGATCAGCTGCGCGAAGCCGAGGACCTGCTTGTAGAAGTCGACGAACTGGTTCATCTGGCCGAGCTCGACGTTGCCGACGCAGTGGTCGATCTCCAGCAGGTTCAGGCCCTTGGCTGCCTTTCCGGGCTTCTTGACCTTGCGGTACCCGGGCGCGTAGACCCCGTCGTAGTCGTTGCGTTCGACGAACGAATGCACGACCTCGCCGTAGGCATGGATCGCGCTCTGACGCAGGATGCCGTCTTCTGCGCCGTCGAGCTCGCCGGGCTCGAGGTAGCTGCGGGCGCCGCGGGTCGTGGTCTCGCGCCAGGCGGAGGCCGCGTCGTCGACCGCGAAGGCAATGTCATGGACCCCGTCGCCGTGCCGGTGGACGTGCTCGGCGATCTCCCCATCGGGCGTGAGCGGTGCGGTGATGACGAACGTGATGTCGTTCTGCCTGATGACGTAGCTGGCGCGGTCACGAACGCCCGTCTCAAGACCCGCGTAGGCGACCGGGGTGAAGCCCCACAGCGCCCGGTAGTAGGCCACGGCCTGCCTGGCGTTGCCCACCCAGAATTCGACGTGATCGATGCCCTTGAGTGGGACGAAGTCCTCGGCCTCTGCAAAGGCATCCTTGTTGAGGTGCGCGCCGCTCTGGTTGGCCGCGCCCTGGTTGCGCTCCAGCGTCTCGGTCATGGTCGCGATCCTCCTGTGCGCGGCCTATCGTACGCTGCCCGCCGCGGGTAGCCGGACCTCAGCGAGGCGGGAAGTTCTGGTGCACCCAGCCGGCGAGCGCGAGGGCACCCTCCTGCTTCTGCCAGCTGTCAGCGTCGACGCTCACCGCTGAGACACGTGCGATATTCGGTCGATGGACTTGAGCGTCATCGTGGGGATCGCGGTCGGCATCGCTGCGGTATGGGTATTGATGCTTCTCGTCTTCTGGGCGGTGCGGCCCAAGGGCGTGTCAGTCAAGGAGCTGGTCCGGATCATCCCCGACGTCCTGCGACTCCTGCGGTCCCTCATCGGCGATCGCACCGCGCCGCTCGACGTGCGAATCGTCCTGATCGGGCTCGTGGCCTGGATCGTCTCGCCCATCGACCTGATCCCGGAGTTCATCCCCGTGCTCGGTCCGCTCGACGACGTGATCGTGGCCGCCGTCGCCATGCGTTACGTGCGGCGGCGCGTCGGCATCGAGGACCTGCGGACTCGATGGACTGGAACCCCGGACGGGTTCGCCCTGCTCGTCCGCGTTGTCGGCTCGGGCTGAGAACCCGCTCTGGCTGAGGCTCCGCCGCGCCGCTCTGCGCCCGCGGCCGCCCTCGTCTGGACAAAGCCAGTCACCGGTCCCAGCATCCGCAGGAAAAGGCAGACTGAGGCTCAGATGTCACAGTTCGACATGCCCCTGGACGAGATGCGGCGATACACGCCGGCGTTGGATGTCCCGCCCGATCTCGACGACTTCTGGGCGGCCACCCTTGCGGAGACTCGGGCTTTCGAGCCCGAGGCCACCTTCGACCCGGTCGACACCGGGCTCGCCGTCATCGAGACGTTCGACGTGCGCTTCAATGGGTTCGGCGGCGCGCCCATTCGCGCGTGGCTACACCTGCCGTCGCAGAGGCACGAGCCGCTGCCGGCGATCGTCGAGTACGCGGGATACGGCGGCGGCCGCGGCCTCCCGCACGAACGTACCCTGTGGGCGGCGGCGGGCTACGCCCACCTCGTCATGGACACGCGCGGCCAGGGTTCGGGCTGGTCGGTTGGCGAGACCCCCGACCCGGACGCCAGTGGCGCGCCAGCCCATCCAGGCTTCATGACGCGGGGCATCCTCGATCCGCAGACGTACTACTACCGGCGGCTGTACTCGGATGCCGTTCGCGCCTTCGAGACGGCGCGGACCCATCCGGCTGTGGATCCGGCACGCGTCGCGGTGACGGGCGGAAGCCAGGGAGGCGCCATCAGCCTCGCTGTCGCCGCGCTCGCCCCCGACGTGGTCGCGGTCGCAGCTGACGTGCCATTCCTCAGCGATTTTCGGCGTGCCACGACCATCGTCGACACCGATCCATACGGGGAGATCGTGCGCTACCTGAAGACGCATCGCGACCACGTCGAGCGCGCGTTCCGGACGCTCGCCTACTTCGACGTGGCGGTGCTCGGCCGGCGGGCCACCGCTCCGGGGCTCTTCTCCGTTGGCCTTATGGACGAGGTGACTCCACCGTCAACGGTGTACGCGGCCTTCAACCATTACGGAGGACCGAAGGAGATCCGCGAATACGCCTTCAACGAGCACGAGGGTGGCCAGGCCTTCCACGAAGCCGAGCGAATGCGCTGGTTCGGGAGGCTGCTTCGCTCCTGACCGGACGCTCCCAGGGCGCAATCAGCGGGCGGGCCCTGCCCCCACCGGCCGGTTCAACGGCGTAAGCTCCGGCGCGGTCAGCGGTTCGGCCGCGGCGTCCACCACGCCTGCCGGAACCGAATCGACCGGTTCGATGAGCCAGACCTCGTCGCCGAGGCGGCCCTTGCGCGCGAGCAATGCCCGTGCCTGGCGCGAGCCGGCATCGCGATGCATCTCCAGCAGGCCTCGGAACTCATCCAGCCGGTCGGCTGCGTCCTCGCGTGCTCCCATGAGCGTTGAGAGTCGCACCGCCCGCGCGGACGTCAGGTCGAGCGCCTCGATGCGCTCGCCCGTCGGGTCGTGCAGATAGACCCGGCCGCCGGTCATGCCCGCGCAGAGGTTGCGCCCGGCGGGGCCGAGGATCGCGGCGGCCCCGCCGGTCATGTACTCGCAGCCGTGGGCGCCGACGCCCTCCACGACCGCAGTTGCGGCGCTGTTGCGCACAGCGAAGCGCATTCCGGCGCGTCCCACCACGTGCAGGCGGCCACCCGTCGCTCCGTAGAGGCACGTGTTGCCGGCGATGGCGAGGTCACCGGCTCGGTCAGCGAGCTCCGGCTCCGGTCGAACGATGACCACTCCGCCCGACAGTCCCTTGCCGACGTAGTCATTGGCCTGCCCGACAAGCTCGAGGCTCACAGTCGGGCCGGCGAAGGCGCCGAAGCTCTGGCCGGCCGACCCCTCGAGCGTCCAGACGACGGGCCGGCGGACGATCTTTCGCTCGATCAGGCCCGAGACGTGCGCCCCGAACGACCGCTCGGCCGTGGTGATCGCAGAGGTCACCTCGAACGGGTGATCCTCGACGCCGCAGTCGGCATGCTCGAGGCTCGGGATGGCGGGGTCGGGATGCACGCGCGGAAGCTGCGCGTAGCCGGCCGCCAGCCGCGCCTCCACAGCGGACGTTGGCGCTCGTTCGACTTCGAGCCGGGCACGGGCGGGGTCCGCTCGACGGGCAGCGGGGACCCGCCAGGCGGGCGCGCCCAGGAGGCGTGCGAGGTCGAGGGTGGGAATCGCTTCGGGCGCCTGCGCGAGGAGGCTCGGATCGCCGATGACCTCGGCGAGGGACCGCTTTCCGAGGACCGCGAGCTCCTGCCGCACGTCCTCCGCGATCGCGCGGAAGAAGCGCTCGACGTGGTCGGGCGTCCCTGTGAACTTGGCGCGCAGGTCCTCGCGCTGGGTGGCGATGCCCGTCGGGCACGTGTCGAGGTGGCATTGGCGCGCCATGTCGCAGCCGAGCGCCACGAGCGCTGCCGTCCCGAAGCCGTACTCTTCCGCGCCGAGCAACGCTGCGACCAGCACGTCGCGGCCGGTCTGCAGGCCGCCGTCGGTACGCAGCGCTACCCGGTCGCGCAGGCCGTTGCGCATGAGGACCTGGTGGACTTCAGCAAGGCCAAGCTCCCAGGGAATGCCCGCATGCTTGATCGAGCTCAGTGGGCTCGCGCCGGTGCCGCCGGCGTGGCCGCTGACCATGATGTAGTCGACGCCCGCCTTGGCAACGCCCGCGGCGATCGTGCCGATGCCCAGCGCGGCGACAAGCTTCACCCCGATCCGGGCGCCCGGGTTGATGGCCCGAAGGTCGGCGATCAGCTGGGCCAGGTCCTCGATCGAGTAGATGTCGTGGTGCGGCGGCGGGCTGATCAGCGACTGGCCCGGCTGCGCCTTCCGGAGCGACGCGATCAGCACCGTGACCTTCTTCGCGGGGAGCTGCCCGCCCTCGCCGGGCTTCGAGCCCTGCGCGATCTTGATCTCCAGCTGTTCGGCGCGGGAAAGGTACGTGGCCGTGACACCGAACCTGGCAGAGGCGACCTGTTTGATGGCCGTGTCATGTCGAATGCCGTCAGGGCCATCCTCGTACCAGGCGGGATCCTCGCCACCCTCGCCGCTGTTCGACGCGGCGCCGATGCGCCGCAGGCCGATGGTGAGTGCCTGGTGCGCCTCCGGGCTGAGAGCGCCCAGGCTCATCGCCGCGCCGACGAAACGGCGCAGGATCGGCGCCGCGGGCTCCACCTCCTCGAGCGGGATGGACGCGCTCGTCGAGCGGAGCTCCAGGTGGTCGCGGACGGTCGCGGCGGATCGGCTCAGACTCTCGCGATAGGCGGCCAGCGGGTTGTTGACCGGGACTTCGGCCTCGATCGCGCCGGACAGCGTCTGGACGGCCTTGACGATGGGCGGCGCGTAGAAGTGGTGCTCACCGTCGGCGCGGAAACGAACGAAGCCGGGGTCAGGCAGACGGTCGCCGGAGGGCAGCGTTGATGCGGCCGCCATGCGGCGCAGCTGCCGCTCCGCGATGGCCGCAAAGTCGACCGTTCCCGGCCACGCGGGGGCCGCCGGGAAGCAGCGTTCGGTCACCTCCGGAGCCAGCTCCAGGATCTCGAAGAACTGGCCCCCGGCATACGAAGCGACTGCGCTGATTCCCATGCGGGCGAGCACCTTCCGCAGGCCCTTCTCGAGGGCACGGACGAGGTTCGTGATTGCGTCGGCGGCGGACAGGGTCTCGGCGCCGCGAGAACCCGCCAGCTCTGCGGCCAGTTCGATCGCGAGCCACGGCACCACGGCTGCGGCACCGGACGCGAGTGCCATCGCCGCGGCATGCACGTCGAGGATGTCCGAGGCGTCCACCAGCAGGTCCGTCTCGCCGCGCAGCCCCGCGTCGGTGAGTGCCGTGTGCACGGCCCCGACCGCGAGCACGGACGCGATCGGAAGCCGCGCACCGCCGGCTAGGGCACGGTCCGTGGTGATGAGCAGCTCGACGCCGTCCGCGGCCGCAACCCGGCCCTCGGCCGCGAGTCGCTCGAGCGCCGCCGACAGGCCAAGCCGGCCCTCGGACGGATCCCACGTGGCATCGAGGGTGCGCAGCCGGCGGCGGGGTTCGCCGCGTCCGCCCGCGAAGGACCGCTTGAGCGCCGCGAGATCGACGACGAACGGCGATGGGAGGCGCAAGGTCCGCGGCTCCGCGGGAAGGCGCCCCAGGAGCTGCGGTCGGCGCCCGAGCTCGACGGCCATGTCCATGACGATGCGCTCGCGTTCCGGGTCGATCGCCGGGTTCGTCACCTGGGCGAAAGACTGGCGCAGATGGTCCGCGACGGGGCGGTCGAGGCGGGACAGGGCAGGGGTCGGCGTATCGTCGCCCATGCTCCAGAGCGGCTCGTGGGCTTCGAGTGCCATGGTCTTGATATCGAGGCGCTGCCGCTCCGCGTCGAGCCCGGCCAGCCAGCGCCCGCGAGGTGTGGTGCGATCCGGGAGCGCCGCCGCCGTGTGATCGAAGAACGTGGTTCGCGGGGCCTTCGCGCCAGGACCACCACCGCCGACCGAGCGCGCCGCCAGCTTCTTGGCCATCACGTCGCGGTGGATCGAGCGGCGGGCGGGATCGACCACGAGCATCTCGCCCGGGCCAAGGCGCAAACGCTCCCCGGTCTCGGCCGCGGTGATCGGCACGGCGCCGGCTTCCGACGCGACCGCCACGAGACCGTCGTGCGTGACCGTGACGGCGGCCGGTCGCAGTCCGTTGCGGTCGAGCAACGCGCCGACCCGGCGGCCGTCGCTGAAGACCATGGCCGCGGGGCCGTCCCACGGGGAAAGCATGCCCGCCGTGCGGCGCCGGAAGGCATCGAGCTCCGGGATCGCCTCGCCGCGCATCTCCGTGGCCTCGGGAATCGCCAGCAGCAGCGCAGTGTCCAGTCGCCAGCCGGCGGCAAGCAGCAGGTCGAGCGTCTCATCCAGGGAGAGTGAGTCAGACCCCCCCTCGGTGAGGAGCGGGCCGAGCGCCGTTAGCGGTGCGCCCATCACGCCGCCCAGCCGCGCACGCCGGCCGCGGAGCTCTTCGCGGTTGCCTCGCACGGTGTTGATCTCGCCGTTGTGGGAGATCAGCCGGAAGGGCTGCGCCAGGCCCCAGCTCGGGGTCGTGTTGGTCGCATAGCGCTGGTGGAAGACCGCGTGGCTCAGGGGCAGCTTCGGCGCGCGGAGGTCGAGGTAGAAATCGCCCAGCCGTTCCCCGGACACGAGGCCCTTGTAGACGACGGTCCGCGACGATGCCGAAGCGACCGCGAAGTCGCCGAACTCCGATTCTGCCGCCGCCAGCTCCATGCGTCGACGGGCGAGGAGCAGCTTCCGCTCGAAGGCGAGCCGGGTTGGCCCGACCGGAGGCACGATCGCCTGCGCAATGTCCGGCATCGACCGACGGGCCTGGCTGCCGAGCGCGTCGGGTTCCACGGGGACGTCGCGCCAGATCGCCGGGTCGAGCCCTTCGGCGCGCAGCGCGCACTCGACGAACTGTCGCGCCTGCCTGTTTGCGTCCTGATCGACGGGAAGGAAGAGCATCAGTACCCCGGGCCGGCCGCGGAATGCAGGCGCGAGGTGCCGGACGAGCGCCGGTTCCAGGGGGAGTGCCACGCCGGCGCCGTCGCTCGACTCTCCGTCCGCGGCGAACGCGCCGCGATGGCCGAGGGACGCGAGGCCCGTCAGGGTCAGCGGCAGCACCCGGTTCCGCGAGCGCCCGCCGGCGTCCGCGACGAACCCGACGCCGCAGGCGTCGTGCTCGAATCGAGCATCGTAGAGCGGGTATGCGAGGTCGTTCGGGGCCACGCCAGGTCCTCGATGTACGGGGAACTCGACCGTACCGGTCGTGCCGGTTCTGGGTCAGCGACTCGACGGTCGCGGCTGGGTATCCCTTCGGTCGCGAGGCGTGCGGGGAATGGCGCCGCGGTTGACCGTTCGTCGCGCCTCGCCCACCATCGAAGGCATGGTCGAGACCTCAAGCCCATCGCCGGAGACGCGGCGCCTCGACGAGCTCACTTTCCTCGCCGAGGTCGCACACCTGGCGGCGACCGCCCGGACCTGGGACGAGCTGATGGTCACGATCATCGACGGCGCCAAGGCCGCTGCCCGAGCCGACGTGTGCTCGCTCTACCTCATGGATCGAGACGGCACCGGTGTCACGCTCGCGGCCACGAACGGCCTGGACAGCGATGCCATCGGCGTCGCGCGCCTCGTCCTTGGTCAGGGCATCACCGGGCTTGCTGCACGGGATCGCAACCCGATCACCTCGCTCGATGTCCGCGACGACACGAGGTTTGCGTGGATCCGCGGCGTGGACCAGGCGCAGTTCACTTCGATGTGCTCCGTGCCGCTCGTCTGGAACGGCCAGGTGGTCGGCGTGCTCAACGTCCAGACGGTGGAGCGCCGCGAGTTCAGCGCGGCCGATGTCGGTTTCCTCGAGACGCTGGCCGCTCTCCTCGCCGGGCTGGTCGAGAAGGGTCGTCTCCAGCGCGAGGCTGAGGCCCAGATCGAAGGCCTGCGGGCCATCGACGAGGCGCGGGCAAACCTGATCGCGGTCGTGACGCACGCGCTTCGCACCCCATTGGCGGTCGTCCGCGCCTACGTCGAGCTGCTCGGCGGACGCATCCAGGCGACCGAGCAACCGGACGCGGCCGAGTGGGAGCACCAGGCGCTGGAGCAGGTCGACCGCATCGATCGCACGGTCGACTCGATCCTCGAAAGCCTCCGCGTCTTCCCGAACGCACCGCTCGAGCTCGGCCCCGTCGATCTGTGCACCGTGGCCGACGATGTTGCCAAGGAGCTGGCCCCGATCCTGCGACGCCACACGGTCGCCACGACCTACCTGCAGCAGCCGATCATGGCGCGCGGCTCATCCGAGATGCTGCGTCGGCTCCTCGGCTACCTGCTGGAGAACGCCTCGAAATACGCGCCGGTCGGCGGCACGATCGACATCTACGGTTGGCGCCAGGAGGACCGCGCGTTCCTGGCCATCACCGACGATGGGCCGGGCATTCCTGTGAAGTGGCGCGAGCGAATCTTCGAGCCCTTTGTGCGGCTTGACGACTCACCGCGCGGCGCCGGCATCGGGCTGTTCGCGGCGCGCCATCTCGCCCGCGTCATGGGTGGCGATCTCCACGTGGAGCCTCGCGTCCCGGCCGGTAGCCAATTCGTGCTCGACCTGCCCCTGACGTCGTAGGCACGCGGCCCCGGCCCAAGTCCGGCAGGCGGCGCAGCGACGGGCACGTGGCGCAGGGACGGGCGCGCCGCGCAGGAACGTGCACGCGGCGCAGGGATCGGCGCGGCCGATCAGGCGCGCGGGCATCGCACAAAAGGGCCATCGCTGACCCGCGGATGAGAGCTGGTCGATCCGGCGATGAGTCTGCTTCGCGACCATGAGCCGACCGTGGACGATGGCAGGGTTGGCGCAACGTACCGCGCATCCGCATCAGGCGTCGTCTACGACAGTCGGACATTGCGGACCGCGCGCGGGTCCACCGTTCAACGGTGTCGCGGCTCGAGCGCGGGCACTTCGGGAGCCTCTCGCTGGACACCGTGCGTCAGATCGCCGCAGTGCCTGACATTCGAATCGACATCCACCCGCGTTGGCGCGGAGGAGACATGGACAGGAGCTCAACGCCGGCCACTCGGCTTTGCATGAGTCCATTGCCCGACAGTTTCGAGAACTGGCCGGTTGGGAGACCATGCCTGAAGTTTCCTTCTCGATCTACGGCCAGCGCGGGGTCATCGACATCCTTGCGTGGCACGCCGCCACTCGCAGTCTTCTGGTGATTGAACTCAAGACCGAGATGTGCACCTCCAGGAACTCGTGGGAGTCATGGATCGCAAGGTTCGCCTCGCGGCCCAAGTGGCGCAGGAGCGCGGCTGGGATCCGCTGACGGTCAGTGCCTGGATCGTCGTAACCGACACGCGGACGAACCGGCGGCGCGTCACAGCACACGCATCCATGCTGCGCTCGGCGTTTCCGAGCGATGGCCGCGCAATGCGGAGTTGGCTACGACGACCGGTCGGGCGTGTCGCGGCTCTTTCGTTCTGGACAGATGTGCGCCCGGGGCGCCTTAGCCAGATCGACGCTCAGCCGAAGAGGATCCGACACGGGTCCGCGACGGTGACTGAGCACGCGCGACCTCGGGCACGCGGGCCCGGATAGCCGATCTGAGGGTCGAAAGAAGGCATACGTGCCTGGCATGCACATCTGTCAGAAACGAGCGATCTCTCGCTTTGACGTGGGCAGCTACGCGGCGACTGGCCCAACACGCAACCCCGGTCCGGCACGCGGCGCAGGAACGGGCACGCACCGCCAGCCCTCGTCAGGCAACCCGGGACAGGAAGAGACCCGCGGCGTGTGACCGCGGGTCTCGATCCGTTTCGGCGGGCTGGGCGAAATTTCAGGCCGCGGCGGCGTCTCCGCGGGCTGGAAGGAGGGATTCGTCCATGCCGTCGTCGATGAGAAACGCAACGCGATCCGTAGCGCCCTCGATCACGCGGCCGCTTCGGTCGTGCAGATCGTCCACGCAGACGGTGCGGCAGCCGCGGGCGTCCTGCCCGGGATGCAGCGAGGGGAAATGGCGCCAGGCGGCTCCGTCGGTCCCCTCTGC
>JBBSGX010000021.1:0-22146 GCA_038253685.1 Candidatus Limnocylindrales bacterium
CGTTCCCGCCAGGGGCTGGGATGGAAACGGCTGGACGGTCTGGCAGTGGACGCAGTGCGGCCACGTGCCCGGCATCGGCACGTGCGTCGACCGTGATGCGGTCACAGGCATCCGACTGAAGAACCTGACGATCGGCTACCTGCGGGGCGACCGAACCGACTGAGCGCACCCTGCGACTCGTTGCTTGGTGAACCGTCCGTCGACGGCGGGACAGTGTAGGGTGGCGCGGTGCAGCTCAGCCATGGCCGCTCCGCCACTCGGCTCGCCGCGCTCCTCCTGATGTTGTCCGTGGCGTTTCCGGTCCCCGTGAACGCCGCCCCAGGTTTCCTCACTTCGGCAGGGCACGCCGGGTCCGTGCCCCTGACGACCGGCGCCACCGCTGCGACGCCCGCGGGCAAGGGGCTCAGCCGCGAAGTCTTCGGGTTCTTTCACCCAGGCGATCTTGATTACATGCTCAACCAGGCCGATTTCAGCGCGCTATCGACCGTCGCTTATTTCGGAATCTCCTCGCACTCGACCGGACGGCTCAAGAGGACCGACCACGGCGGAAGCCTCGACTACCGCTGGAAGGCGTGGAACGGCGCGAAGATGGACCAGATCATCGGCAAAGCGCATGCCGCCGGCACGAAGGTCCTCCTGACCGTCACGCGATTCGGCTGGACGAACGGCACCTACCGATCCAGCGTGCATCTGCTCGAGAATGCGACGGCCCGCAACCGGCTTGCCCATGAGATCGGCGCGGAGGTCGTGAGGCGCGGGGTGGACGGCGTGGCGCTCGACTTCGAACCGATCCCGCGCGCCGTCAAACGGCAATTCGTGACGTTCGTTCACCAGGTGCGCAGAGCGCTGGACGCGAGACGTTCCGGCTTCGACCTCACCGTGGCCGCCACCGGCTACATCGCCAACTACGACGCCGGCGGCATCGTCTCGGCCGGCGCGAATGCGATCTTCGTCATGGCGTATCACTACCACGGGAACTGGTCGAGCTCGACGGGCAACATTTCGCCCCTGAAGCGCCCGGGGTACGACCTGCGTGACACGATCGACACCTTCGAGGCTGACGGAGCGCCCGCGAACAAGCTCATCCTCGGCCTGCCCTACTACGGCTACGAGTGGTCGACCGTGACCGGCAAGGTGCATTCGGACACTCGTCCGGCGGGCAGCACCTGGGGCTTCCCGTTCAGCATCCTGTACCGCACGGCGCTCGGCATTGCCGCGGCCCATGGACGCCGCTGGGACCCCCTCGAGCAGGCACCGTGGGTCCGCTGGCGGTACCGGGCCTGCGGATCGTGCCCGCTGACGTGGCGCCAGCTGTACTACGACGACGTGCAGAGTTACAGCCTGAAGTTCGACCTCGTCAACAAGCGCAACCTGCGCGGCGTCGGCATCTGGGCCCTCGGCTACGAGGGCACGCACCCGGAGCTCGACCGCCTGCTCAAGCAGAAGTTCGGCTCGCCGTAGGGGCTCACGGCGCCACTCGCGGATCACGCTGGAAGCAGCCGGCAGGCTGGTGCTCCGCACCATTGACGCCGAGATGCCGGACCGTGATAGTGGCCGGACCGGCCCTGACCCGAGCCCACGGAGGTCCCTGATGTCGCTCCTTGCCGCGGCCGGCTGTTGCCGCGCCGAGCACGGTTCCTCGCAGTCCTGGCGTCGGCGGCACTCCTCCTCGTGACCGGCTCCACTGGCGTCACGGCGCACAATGTGACTCCCGCCGGCGTGACGTCGTCGACGTGGGGCTGGGTCGTCGCCCGCCATCCGTCGACCGTTCGCTACACGCCAGCGCTCAAGGACCGCGGCAACTCCTCGGGTGGCATCAACAAGGTCAGGCGGACCGGCCTCGGGCGGTATACGGTCAGATGCCGGGTCTGGGCGCAGGCGGCGAATCGTGCACGTCAGTCCGCTCGGCCATAGGCCGCACATCTGCATCATCGAGGAATGGGGGGGCAGTCCGGATGAGGCCATCTTCCTGCGCTGCTTCACGCGGTCCGGAGACCCTGCCGACTCGCGTTCGTGGTCAACTATCTGGCGGTGACCGGGGGAAGCGGCGGCTCATCCGGTCGCCTCGGCTATCTGTGGGCCAACGACGAGGGCTCCACGGACTACACGCCCGACCCCAACTACAGCTACAACTCGTCGGGCGGTGAGAACACGATCCATCGCGACGGCACCGGCCGGTACGAGATCAACATGCCAGCGCTCACCAACGCGAACCACGGCGACGTCCAGGTCTCCGCGTACGACGCCACGGCCGTGTGCCGGGTGAAGGAGTGGGCGCCTGCCGCAGGTGCGCTGAGTGCCATCGTCCTGTGCCGGGATATCAGCGGATTTCTGGTCGATACACGCTTCACCGTGACCTACATGAAGGACCTCGCGCTCAGGGGCTTCAACGGGACGCGGTCCTACTACCTGTGGGCCGATCAGGCCACGAGGACGCACTATCACCCCGATCCCGACTTCACCTTCTCGACCGTCGGGGCGGCACCGCCATTCATCCACCGCTTCGGGGCCGGCAACTATCTCGTGACGCTCCCCGGCATGGGGGCAGGCGGTGGAGTGCAGGTCACGTCCTTCGGTGGGGGCAGGGGCCACTGCATCGTGGCCTCCATCCGCTCCAGCGGCTCGCCGCAGCAGGTCGGCGTCCGGTGCTTCAATGTCGCGGGGCATCTCCAGGACACTCGTTTCACCCTCGCCTACGCGCGCTGACCGGGAAGATAACCACCCGATGCCCCAACGACCAAAGTCCGGCAGCAGCCGCCGCAACCGCACGTGGCGCGACGCCACGAACCCCGCCGGGCCCGCGCACGCCGCGAACGAACCCGAGCCGCCGGCGCCGCAGGATCCAACGGCATCCCGCAGCGGCTGGGATCCCGGGATCAGGGGTCACGCCACGCCCGAACCGCGAGCGACCGGAACGTCGGCACCTGGCGAAACCGCGGGGACCGGTTCGCGCGGCCCGGCGTCCCAGCAAGAGGGCGATCACAAGGGTCCCACCGACAAGGAATAGCAAGCCGGTTGCGCTGAGCTGCAGCGCCTCAGGGCAGATCGAGCGGATCCATCAGGTAGCGCTGCAGGGTCGGGGCGAGCGCCGCGACGATGGTCTCGCGGCTGACCGACGCGAGCGGCTCGATCTTCAGGATGTAGCGCCCGAGCGCGAGCCCGATCACCTGCGACCCGATCAGCGTGACCCGTAGATCCGGGTCCGACGTACCCAGCGCGGCCACGATCGGGCCGACGATGTGGGTCAATACGAACTCGCGGACCATCTCCGCGGCACCGGGATCCGTGACAGCAGACCGCAGAATGCCCAGCAGGGGCGCGCGCGTGACCGGGTCCTCCCAGATCGACAGGAAAATCTGCGCGAGGCGCAACCCGGTCTCCTCCGGAGGGCCGGTGAGCAGGATCGGGATCATCCGTTGCACATCGAATGGCAGCTCCATCGCCGCCACGAAGAGCCGCTGCTTGGTCCCGAAGTAGTGGTGGACGAGCGCCGGGTCCACGCCCGCCTCCGACGCGACCGCGCGAACCGATACTCCGTCGAGCCCGCGCTCCCCGAAGAGCCCGCGAGCGACTGCGACGATGCGTTCGCGGGTGTCGGTGGTGCCGGGTCGCCTGCCCGTCCTCGGCATCAGGCCGCGCGGGCGGCCGTGAGCCTGACGAAGGCCTCGTCCAGCGTGGCCGGTAGCAACTGGACATGGGCCTCGAGCCCCGCCTGGGCGAGGACCTGTGTGACCTCCCCCACGTCTGCATCGATCACGCGGACGCTCCTGCCGCTCAGGCTGACCATCAGTCCTGCCCGATCGAGCGCAGAAAAGGCGTCCGCCCAGTCGGTCGCTTCGACATCGACGACCTGTTCGTCACCGACGATCTCCTGCTGCCTGCCCGTCGCCACGACCCGCCCGTCGGCCATCACCAGCAGGCGATCGCATTGTCCGGCTTCGCTCATGGGGTGTGTCGTCACCAGGACGCCGCGACCGCGCTCGGCCACTCCGCGGATCGTGTCCCAGAGCCGGCTGCGTTGCAGCGGGTCGACGCCGGACGTGGGCTCGTCAAGGACCAGCAACCCTGGGTCGTGGGACATGGCCACGCCGAACGAGACACGTCGACGAACCCCGAGGGAGAGGTCCGAGGCCAGTGTGTTGGCGGCCTGGGTCAGGTCGCCGGGGAGCTCGCCGTCCGAGCTCACGTGGTATGCCCGCCGCACGAAGTCGACGTTTTCCGCGACGGTCAGGTCGTCGTAGAGGCCGCCACTCTGCGGAACGTAGCCGACCCGGGCGCGCGCCTCCCGCGTGGGAGGGGCACCGAAGAGCGAAACGCTACCCTCGGTTGGCGCCAGCACGCCGCGCAACACCCGGATCAGGGTCGTCTTGCCCGCGCCGTTCGCGCCGACCAGTCCAACGATCTCGCCCTCCTCGACGCTGAGGTCCACCCCACCCACGGCCACCAGATCGCCGAAACGACGGACGATCCCGCGTCCCTCGAGCTGTTTCAACCGAGAACTCCGGAGGGCGGTTGGCTCCGCGATTCAGGGCCTTCTCTCTGCCGTGCCAGTTCAGCCACGATGACGGCTTCCTCCAGGCCGGGACGCACGGGTCGCACGCCCGCGGGCAGATCCGGCTCTCGGACCCAAGTGCGCCACGCCGGTCCGTAGCGCCAGCTCAGGCCTGTCGCAGGCCGCTCCGGGCTCTCGCCAATCTGGCCGGGGATCGCGGCCGGCAGCTCATCCGGGGTACCGGCCGTCAGCACGTGGCCTTCCGAGAGCACCACGACCCAGGTGGCGCGCTCCGCCTCGTCAAGGTAGGTGGTGCTCAGGACGATCGCCGTTCCCTCGACGGCCAAGCCCCCGAGGAGGCGCCAGAGCTCGGCCCGACCCACGGGATCGATTCCCGTGGATGGTTCGTCAAGGACCAGCAACACTGGCCGGTGAACCACCGCCATCGCAACGGCAAGCTTGCGTCGCATGCCGCCCGAGAGCTGATCCGCGAGTCGCCCCCGTGCCATCGTGAGCTGCGTGCGATCCAGCAATTCCGCGATGCGGGCCGCCCGCTCGCCTCGGCTGACCCCGTACGCCCCCGCGCTGAACTCGAGGTTCTCCGCGACGGTCAGCTCCCCGTAGCCGCCGGGATCACGACGGCCAACATCGCTCGTTCGTCGCGCAGCTTGGGGGAGATCTCAGGAAGTCATCAGGTGCTGAACTCTACAACCGGTGAATTCCAGACGTCAAGCGTCGTGTCAACCCACCATCGCATCGAAGAGGTGGTCGAGCTCGGTCGCGGGGTCCTCGGTCATGCCCGTGTGGACGGCACTCGGCTGGATGATCGTGCTCGAGGGAGCGACCAGCCAGTGGAAGCGTTCCGGCTTGGGGAGTGCCGCGATCGGACCGCCCGCCAGGTCCCCGGCAGCGATCCGGGCGATCGCGTCGAGGTGGGCGCGGACGCTCTGCGGGTCCGCGTCCGGCGCGAGGGCCTTGAGCCGCTTCTCGTCCAGATCGACGCGCGCCGCGAGGTAGCGCCGCGGCCTGCAGAACAGGATCACGCCCGCGTTCATGGACTCACCACGCTCCACTCGCGGCACCACGCGCACGATCGCGTACTGGAACGGGTGTGCCTCAGCCACGCCTGCCACCACCGGATGCGGCCGTCTGCGCTTCCACCCGGGCGCGCTCCGCTTCCTCGGCGAACGCACGCGGCGCTTCCAGTCGCCGGGTCAGGTATTCGACGTAGGCCCGACGCTGCTCCTCCGGCGTGTGAAGGGCCCGGCGACTGAGCGCGTCATCCGCCAGCCAGGCCTCGGGCACCAGCTCGACGATCGATTCGAGCGCTTCCCGCGTGAGCCCGGGGGCCAGGCGCTCGTCGGCCTCAGCGATCGAGTCGGCATAGGGCAGCAGGATGTGGTCGCGGCTGCGCTCGAAGGGCCGGCACGCGTGACGGTCGACGTCGCGCCACGTGTGATGGATGTAGAGCGCCGCGCCGTGGTCGATCAGCCATTGCCGACCGTGCCAGACAAGGATGTTGGGATTGCGCATCGTTCGATCGGGGTTTGTCACCAGCGCATCGAACCACACCACGGCAGCGGCAAGCGCGCCATCGGGCGCAGGCCCCACGCCCGGCCGGAAGGCGAGAGAGCCGGGCAGGAAGTCCATGCCCAGGTTGGTGCCGCCCGATTTGTCGATCAGCTCGCGCACGTCCGGGTCGGGCTCGGCCGCTCCGAGCACGGGATCGAGCTCGAGGAGGACGATCTCCGGTACGGGCAGGCCGATCCGGCGCCCGATCTCACCGGCCAGTAGCTCCGCCACGAGCGCGAGCGGACCCTGGCCCGCGCCTCGAAACTTGAGCACGTACAGCCCGTCGTCGTCCGCCTCGACGATCCCGGGCAGCGACCCACCCTCGCGCAGCGGCGTGACGTAACGGGTGGCCTGGACCGTTCGGAGCATGCGCCGGAGTGTACGGGCGCGAGATCCCGCCGCAGTCTCAGCCTGGCGGCGAGCTCCGGTCGGGCGTGACCTCGTCCTGGCGCGTCTCGACCAGGCCGCTCGGCGTGTTGTGGACCGCGGGAATGCTACCGAGCCGCCCCGCCTGGTAGTCGGTGAAGGCCTGGATCACCTCTTCGCGGGTATTCATGACGAAGGGACCCATCCACGCGACGGGCTCGCCGATCGGGCGACCGCCGAGGATCAACACGTCCAGGGTCGGGCTCCGGCTCTCCTGGCCGACCGCGGCCGATACGGTGAGCGCGTTGCCGGGCCCGAAGACGGTCAGCTGTCCGGTCTGGACCGGGGTCGCCTCGACGCCGACGGAGCCATGTCCGGCCAGCACGTAGACCAGCGCGTTGTAGTCGGCTCGCCAGGGGAGGGGGAGCTGGGCTCCGGGGCTCATTGTCGCGTGGACCATGGTCATCGGCGAGTAGGTCGATCCGGGTCCTGCGTGGCCCGCAATCTCGCCGGCGATGACGCGCACCAGCGCGCCGCCGTCAGACGAGGAGAGGAGCGCAACCTCGGAAGCGCGAAGATCCTGGTAGCGCGGCGCGGTCCACTTCTGGTCGCGCGGCAGGTTGACCCAGAGCTGGAGGCCGTGGAAGAGGCCGCCGCTCGCGACGAGCCACTCCGGCGGCTTCTCGATGTGGAGGATGCCGGCGCCTGCGGTCATCCACTGGGTGTCGCCGTTCGTGATGACGCCCCCGCCGCCGTTCGAGTCCTGGTGCTCGAATGTGCCGTCCATCATGTAGGTGACGGTCTCGAAGCCGCGGTGCGGGTGCCACGGCGTCCCCTTGGGCTCCCCCGGTGCGTACTCCACTTCGCCCATCTGGTCGAGGTGGATAAAGGGGTCGAGGTCGGCGAGATCGACGCCGGCGAAGGCACGGCGGACCGGAAAGCCTTCGCCCTCGAAACCACGAGGAGCGACGGTGATGCCCCGCACGGGGCGCTGACGCGCAATCGTGGGATCGGGCTCGGGAATGCGGGGAAGGACCGTGATGTCGTCGACGGTGATCGCGGGCATGCCACTAGGATGCCACACGATGCTTGCAAGCGCAACTATCCGTTTCGGATTGGCCGGAGGGACCTCGGCCGGCAGGCGCTCGAGGCCCTATGATCCGGCCATGCCTTTCGACGTCGGCCAGTTCCAGGCCCGGGAGGATGCCCTCAGGGGGCAACCCTGACGAGTGGCACCGGCCCTTCGGACGGCCGCGTGATACCGGGGGAGTCGACCGACCGGTCCTACCGCACCCTCCTGGCCATTCCGTACCTCGGGCGCGTCGTGCTGTCCATGCAGCTCGCGCGTGTCGCACAACAGATGGTCGGCGTGGCGATGGTGCTGTTCACGCTTGCCGAGTACCACTCGCCGGCTCTCACCGGGCTCGTGACCTTCCTGAGCATGTTCCCGGGTATCGTCGTCAGCCCGATCGCGGGCGCGCTGCTCGACCGGCACGGCCGGCTGCGACTGATCCGGCTCGACTACCTGATCGCGCTCGGCACGATGGTCCTGATCGGCGGGCTTGCGATGGCCCACCAGCTCTCGCCGTTGCTGCTCATCGTGATCGCCACGATCTCGTCGCTCACGGCGCCGTTCAGCCAGACCGGGCTGCGCAGCCTCTTTCCCCTGATGGTGCCGGAGCCCCTGTGGGAACGTGTCAATGCGCTCGACTCGAACGGCTACCTGGTGGCATCCATCCTCGGGCCGCCGATCGCGGCGGGCATGGTGACCCTGTTCGGCGGGCAGGTCGCGATCATTGCCATCGGCATTCCCTATGGGCTCGCGGCACTTGCCTTGCTCGGGGTCCGCGAGCCTCGCACGGAGGCGACCTCATCAGGGAGCCTGGCCACTGACGTGCTGGACGGAATCCGGTACGCGTGGCGCAACCTCACGATTCGCGGCCTTGCGGCGGCCATCTCGACGGTCAACCTGGCGGGCGGCATCGTCACGATCGTCCTACCGCTGCTGGTCCTCGAGCGCCTCCACGGCTCCGAGCTCCTGGTCGGCCTGGCGTTCGCCGTCGCAGGCGTCGCGGGGGTGGTGTCGGTCTTCGTCTCCGCCCGGATGGATTCGCGCGAGCGGGAGTGGCGCATGCTCTTCTACCCGATCACGCTCATGGCGCCGGCATACGGACTGCTCCTGCTCGCCAACACCAGCCTCGCCGTTTCGACGCCGGTCATCGGCTTCGCCGTGATCGGGCTCTCCATGCTGTTCATCGGCCTGCTCAGCGGGCCGCAGGACATCGGGCTCTTCACCATCCGGCAGCGGCGCACCGATCCCGCCTGGATGGGTCGCGCGTTCGCGATCTCGATGGCCGTCAACTCGGCGGGGTTCCCCATCGGTGCGGCGATCGCCGGGGCGCTCGCCACGACGTCGCTCGACCTTGCCATCATCGTCGCGGTAGCGGCCTGCGTGGCCGCTGCGTTCTTCGTGGCCGCATTGGTGCCCAAGCGTGATCCGGATGAAGAACGCTCCCAGGCGCCGGTCCTGCTACCGGAGTGACCGGCACCGTCGGGCTCGCGCGGATTTGGGGGCGTACCAGTCGGGAGTTTTCGGTCGTCGCCTCGCAGGCTGACGAAGATCAGCGGCTCACCGAGCGGTACTTGCGCACCCCCATCGGGATGAAGATCGCCAGGATCAGGACGATCCAGCCGAGCGTCACAAGGATCGGTTGCTCCGTCGGGAAGCCGCCGGTCGTGGCGCCGATCGGGTTGCCCCACAGGTGGCGGACGGAAGCGGTGAGCGTGCTGGTCGGGTTCCACTCGGCGATGGGTCGCAGGAAATCCGGCAGCGTCTGGGTCTGGACGAACACGTTCGACACGAACGTAAGCGGGAACAGCACCGTGAAGCCGACCTGCTGCGCGACCTCGACCGTCGGCACCGAGAGCCCTACCCAGACACCGACCCAGGCCATCGCGAAGGCGAACAGCAGCAGGAGCCCGAAGCCGGCGAGGAATTCGAGGATGCCGGTGTGGATGCCCCAACCGACCGCCAGCCCGGAGAGCATCAGCACGACGAGGATGCCCGACTGGTAGATCACCTCGGAGAAGGTCCGTCCTGTGAGCACCGCTGAGCGCGCCATCGGCAGCGAGCGGAAGCGATCGATGATGCCCTTGGTCATGTCGTCCGCCATGCCGATCGCGACGGTCACGGTGGCGAAGACGATGGTCTGGGCAAAGATCCCGGGCATCAGGTACTCGCGGTAATTCCCGCCGGCGATGGGGATCGCGCCCCCGAAGACGAACGAGAAAAGCAGCACGAACATGATCGACTGGAGCACCGCGAAGATCGCAAGCTCCGGGATGCGCGGAATGCGCTTGAGGTTGCGCCACATGACGATCGAGCCGTCGCGCAGCGCCTGGCGGAAGCCGCCTCCGGCGGCGGCCGGCCGGGATTGAGCAACGGCGGTCATGCCGTCGCCTCCGGCTTTGCTGCAACGGGGGTGCCGGCGCGGGCGCCGTCCGGATCCGGCGGGCGTTCCTCGGCGGCGTGGCCGGTGAGCTCGAGGAAGACGTCGTCGAGCGTAGGCCGCCGGAGACCGATGTCATCGATGTGGATGGAGCTCTCATAAAGCTCGCGGACGACCGCCACCAGCGCCTGGGCGCCGCCGCTCGACGGAATCGTCAGCCGGCGGGTGTGCTCGTCCACGGTCACGTGCTCAGCGCCACCGCACCGCGCCGCGAGGAGCTCGACGGCTTCCGGGAGGTCGGAGCGATCGCGGATGACGACCTCGATCCGCTCGCCGCCCACCTGCGACTTCAGCTGGTCCGATGTCCCGCGGGCAATGATCTTCCCGTGGTCGACGACCGCGATCGTGTTGGCGAGCTCGTCCGCCTCCTCGAGGTACTGGGTTGTCAGCAGGAGGGTCGTGCCCTCGCGGACCAGGCGGCGGATGACGTCCCACATTCCCAGGCGGCTGCGCGGGTCGAGGCCCGTCGTCGGCTCGTCCAGGAAGAGGAGGCGCGGCCGGCCGATGAGTGCGCTCGCCAGGTCGAGGCGACGTCGCATGCCGCCCGAATACGTCTTGACGACACGATTGGCCGCGTCGGTGAGCTCGAACTGGTCCAGGAGCTCGTCCGCGCGAGTCTTTGCCTCAGGCGACGAGAGCTGATACAGGCGGCCGAACATCCACAGGTTCTCACGGCCCGTGAGGTTCTCGTCGACCGCCGCGTACTGTCCCGACAGGCCGATGACCCTTCGCAGCTGCTGCGCCTGCTTGACGACGTCGAACCCCATCACGGTGGCGTGGCCCGCGTCCGGCCGCAGGAGCGTGGCGAGGATGCGGACCGTGGTCGTCTTGCCCGCGCCGTTCGGCCCGAGCAGTCCGAGGACCGTGCCCTCTTCAACGGCAAGATCGACGCCGTCGAGGGCGCGCACTTCCGACTTTCGCGACTTGTAGATCTTGACCAGGCCTTCGGCCGTGATCACCTGCATGGGCTCTCCCTGGATCGCGCGGGGAGACGGCACCGCGCGCGACTCCCTCGTCCTTACCTTGCCATAAACGCCGGGAGATCGTCCCGGTGGGCGCCTCTCGGCCGGCGTGCGTGATGCCGTGGGCGCAGCGGGGTATCAGCTCCATTTCCAGGATCTGCGGGACGGTGATTCCAGCCGCTCAGTCGATGGTTCCACAGGTACCCGCCGTGCACCCATCGCGCCGCGCGGGAGCGGCGGTGCCTCCACCGCAAATCAGTCGCGAGCGAGGCGTTCTCCGGGCATCGGATTCCACGAGCCCGAGGGCCGTTGTTCCGCCGGTCGGTGAGCCGGGCGTGGGCCTGAGCCGCGATTAGCGTGATGCGTGGCGCCGTCGCCGGCGGGTCGATGCTGGCCACCGTTGCCGGAGGGTCGATGCTGGCCGGGACCGCCGGGCCGGTTCGATCGCCATGGGCCGTTGCCATTGGGGCGACCCTGAACCGGGCGCTGCCCGATGGACGGGTAGGGCATGCCGCTCTGGCGCTGCGCCGCGGCGGGGCGCTGGTCGAGTCCGTGCCGCTGACCGGCGGAAGGACGCTGATCGATGCCGTGGCGCTGGGCCGTGGCGGGACGCTGATCCAGGGGGTGCCTCGGCCCGTTGAACGGCCGCGAACCCGGCCGGCCGCCTCGTGGGCTCTGGCCCTGCGCCATGCCTGAGCGCAGGCGAATCGGTTCGGGCCGGACCCTCGGATCGGGTTCGAAGCCGGGCATGATCTCCGTCTCGATCGGGTGGCCAAGGAGGCGCTCGATCGACGCGAGGAGCGGGCGCTCGTCGACGCAGACCAGGGCGACCGCATCGCCATCGATCCCGGCGCGACCCGTGCGACCGATGCGGTGGACGTAGTCCTCGGGCACCATCGGCAGCTCGAAGTTGACGACATGCGGCAACGCGTCGATGTCCAGGCCGCGCGCCGCGATATCGGTCGCGACCAGGATCGCCGCCCGCCCCTGCTTGAAGTCGGCGAGGGCGCGAACACGCTGGGACTGGCTCTTGTTCCCATGGATCGCCGCGGCGGCGATGCCGTCGCGCACGAGCTGCTCGGCGAGGCGATTGGCACCGTGCTTGGTTCTGGTGAAGACCAGCGCTTGCTCGATGCGGCCCGAGCGGATCAGTTTGCTCAGGAGCTCGCGCTTGCGCTCGCGGTCGACCGGCAGGACAACCTGGCGGACCAGCGTTGGCGCGGTGTTGCGGGGCGTGACCTGGACCATCGCGGGATCGCGCAGAAAGTCGGCGGCCAGGCGGCGGATTTCGTTCGAGAACGTGGCCGAGAAGAGGAGGGTCTGCCGCTTGGCCGGCACGAGCGCAAGGATCTTGCGCACGTCATGGATGAAGCCCATGTCGAGCATGCGGTCGGCCTCGTCCAGCACCATCACTTCGACCAGCGACAGGTCGATGGTGCGCTGGCCGACATGGTCGAGCAGGCGACCGGGAGTGGCCACGACCACGTCCGGGCCCTGGCGCAACCGGCGAACCTGCTGGTCGAACCCGACGCCGCCGTAGATCGCGGTCGACTGAACGGGGCGCTGGGCGCCGTAGGTCCGGAAGCTCTCCTCGACTTGGAGCGCGAGCTCGCGGGTTGGGGTGAGGACGAGCACACGGATCGCGCGCCGGCCGTTGGCGTGCCCAATGCCCCGCGTGGAGGTGAGGCGCTGGAGAATCGGAAGCACGAACGCGGCGGTCTTGCCGGTACCCGTCTGGGCACCCGCGAGGACATCCGAACCGGCAAGGACGAGCGGGATGGCTTCGCGCTGGACCGGCGTGGGCTCCGTGTAGCCCTGCTTCGCGACCGAGTGGAGCAACTCCGGGGCGAGCCCGAGTTGATCGAAAGCTAAGCCGGGCGTAACCCGGAGTTTATCGAGGGACATGAGAGAAATACTCCTGACGAGGGCCCACCCGCCACATTGCGGGGCCCGGTCAAGGCGCTTGAGGATCGAGGTCAGCGGCAGAAGACCGGGGCGCGGACCGGAGCGCCCATCGAACACGAGGTACCAAGCCTAACCGAGATCGCGAAAGCGGGTCGCGACCGAGGCTGGTGGAACGTTCGGAACAGGGTTGTGGCCCACGCACGCGACCGATAGAATCCGCAATGCCCAGCGTGCCACCGCTGAGGATCGCGCCGCCCACACCATTCCCGGCCCGATTGCCTCGCAGGGTGCTGCGGTTGATCGTCATCGTGCCCGTCGCCGATGTGGCGATCCCGCCGCCCTGGCTCGCCCGGTTGTCACGCACGGAGCAACGGATGAGGTTGAGGGTCGCGTCCTGCGCCGAGAGCGCGATACCGCCACCGATACCCGGCCGGCTCGCCCGCCCGTGATCGCCAGGCCCCTGATGGTCACGACGAACGGGGTCGAGGCGAACTGATATGGCACGTCCGCCACGCGGTCGATGCCGCCGCCGTCGATACCCGTCTTCCGGGCACCGGCGCCCTGGATCGTGACCCGGCCGCGTATGTCGAGGTCGCCCGTCGCGCTCTGGTCCTCACCAGTTCCCGGGATCGACAGCACCGTAGGTTCCCTCAGGTGCCATGCTGGGGCCATGGCGATCGGGACGAGCAAGCGACGGACGACAAGCCCGCTCGTAGCTATCAAGCCCGCTTGCAAGCCCCTTCGCGACATGTACGCGTGGGCTGAGGCCGGCCTCCCGAAGACCTGGAACGAGATCCACGAGCCTTTCGTCCGGGCGATGGAGGCCTTCGACGCGAATGTTGCGTCCGGACTGGCGGACATCGGCGATCTCCAAAACGGCAAGGGCGACTTCTTCAACGACCTGCTGTCGCTTCTCCTCGAGAACTGCGCCGGCGTCGACCTGTACGCCAGGGGCGGCGTCCCGGGCTTCATCTTTGCCAACCACAACCTGGACGTGACCTACCCCAACACCGGGGTAGTGAAGTTCACGCTCGAGGCCAAGGCCGTCGGAACGCCCCGCCACCCCTTGTCGCCCAAGCAGAAGCCGATTGGGCGTCCAGGATCCGCTGACCTCGCGAAGCGAGTCAAGGAGGTGGCCTTCAAGACGATCGACCTCAAGGCCGAGCACGGCCGGCTGATGGCGATGCAGGGACAGTCGCCGGAGGTGCAACCCGGCGGCAATCTGACGACGTGGCTCCGGTCGGTTCGTCCAAGCGCCTATCTCTTCATAGCGGCTCGCGTTGTGAGCCCGCGCGATCTTGAGGCGGTCGTGGCGTTCGCCCACACGGCAGCACAGGTCGAAGACGGGGTCGGCGTGTTCTGCTTCGGTCCATCGGTTTTAAGCAAGCCCACGACATACCGTGCGATGCCGGTCCCGGTGGACTTGAGCATCGACCGCGTCCTTTATCGGGCCTGCCAGGACCTTGCCGCACTGAAACACGAGCCACCCGTGCCCATCGCGGCTGGCGAGACCCCAGCGATTGCGGCTGAGCAAGCTGCCGCGGGTGCCACGCAAGCTGTCACACGGGAGCGTTAGCGTCGCATCATGGCTGTTGCTCGGATAGACGTGACGGAGGATGCGAAGGCGCGGGGCGCCTTCTATACGCCCCAGTCCCTGACGCGATTCTTGGTCCGTTGGGCTGTGCGCGATCCAGGGGACACAGTCCTGGAGCCCGCCGCCGGCGACGGTGCATTTGTTCAGGCGCTCCTTGACCGATTTGCTGACATCGGGGGTCTATCAGGCGGGGCACCTCTGCTCGCCGTCGAACGCCAGGTCGACGAAGCGGCAAAGGTGCGGACTATCGCGCCACTGGCACGGGTGTTGACTAACAACTTCTTCGACGTGGAACCTCACTCTGTTCCGCCCGTGAATGTCGTTGTCGGTAACCCGCCCTACATCCGGTATCACGGCTTTGTTGGAGAGGTCCGAGAGAAAGCCCTCGAACGAGCGCGAGCCCAAGGAGTCGATCTCACCAACCTTGCTTCCTCTTGGGCCCATTTCGTTGTTCACGCGACCGGCTTTCTCGACTCAGGCGGGCGCCTCGGCCTCGTGCTCCCGGCCGAACTGCTGCACACCGACTACGCCGGGCCGGTCCGAGCGTTCCTGACATCACGATTTCGATCCATCACGGTCATCGCTTTCGACCAGGCGGTATTCGAGTCGGCCCAAGTCGATGCGGTGCTCCTCCTTGCCTCGAACGACGAGCCAGCCGGCTTCAGGGTCGTTCGAGTGCGTAATGGCGACGATTTGGAGGGAATTGACGTTCGCCGAGTAGCTTCGCAGTCGGGAGAGGCACGTTGGAGCTCGGCGGTTGATGAAGATGCGCACGGCGTGTATTCCGAACTCTTGGCCAGCGAGAGCATCGGGCGACTTGGGTCGCTCGCCCGCGTGGATATCGGTTTTGTGTCAGGTGCGAATGACTTCTTTATCCTGACGCGTGCGGACGCCGCAAGACTTGGGCTTCCCGTAGGGTTCTTGACTCCCGCGATCCGAGGCCCTCGTGACGTGCCTGGCGTCGTGATTCGAGACGAGGAAGCGAGGCTGCTGCTAGAGATTCCACGCCATGCGCAGTTGGATAGAGCAACAAAGGCGTATTTGGCAAAAGGAGAGCGCGCCGGCATTTCGCAGCGCTACAAGTGCCGGCACCGCACCCCGTGGTACAGCGTTCCGCTACCCAAACAACTGCCCGACGCCTTTCTTCCTTACATGCACCACCAGGCCCCTAGACTGATCGTGAACCGTGACCAATTTCGCAACAGCAACCTCGTCCACGGCGTGTCCCTAACGCCCGGCGCGCCCGCCGCGGTTGCCCTTGCAGTGGCGATGGCCAGCTCCGTGACGCTCCTGAGCGCCGAGATAGAGGGTCGCGCGTACGGTGGCGGTGTGCTCAAGCTGGAAACCAAAGAGGCAGAACGCTTGGTGGTTCCGGTCGTGCCCGACGCGGCCACGCTCGAAGCTGCAATCGGCCCGGTCGATGCTTTACTGAGACGAGGGGCGATAGCTGAGGCCGCGGCCCTCGCCGACCGCCTTTTGCAACTGCCCCACGAGCGGACCTGGCAGGCCTACGAGGTACTCCGCGATCGGAGGCTGGGCCGCCGTATGCGCCGCTCAATTCCGAGGATGCGAGCGTGACCATTGGCCAGCCCTCAGATTGGTTAACTGGCACGGACTGAGCTAGAGGTGAGGTAGGAGTCGCGTGGAATGGCCCGTGAGCGGTCCAGCGGTTTGGCGTTAGGGCGCCACTCGCTGGCGCTGCTTCGCGCGCTGTCTCGCAATATCTGCTTCAAATCCCGGACCCACCGCCACGATGGGCCGCTGGCCGATCCCAACGTATTCGCGAACGTCGATCCGGAACCGCGTGGCAAGCCGCATCATGGTTCCTCCGTGGGGCCCGGGAATTGGCGCCGTGTATTCGCGAACGTGGAGTATCCGGGTATCGCCCTCCATCGACTTGACCACTTCGCGTGCAACCTCAATTCGAGACCCACGGGCGACCACGTAGACGCGCGGGAAGGCGTTGCGAATGCACCCGTCGATTGCATTTCGATACGGACTGGTTCCGTGTGTGCTCACCACCGTGGGCGTTGCCACCAAGACGAACGCACACCGGATCCATCGACCATCGAAGTGGGTTGGCTGGGTGACACCCGGTTCACGTTGGGAGAGGTCGTAGAGATGGTCAACGAACGCGGCAGTCTCCTCGGCGACTTCGTCCGACGGCGAGCGGTTCGACAAGCGCATCCCGAGCTCTGCGAATTCCTCTAGTACAACTGGACCGAACAGCGCGTCATCCTCTAGGGCCTCAAGCTTAGATGTCAGGGCCTTTAGCCTGGCCTGATCGCGAATTGTCGGGACCCAGACCGCTCCTATGAACTCATTCACAGCACGAACATCGGCGCGGGACAGTATCGACTTTGTGACCACGAAGTCGATACCGGTGGAGACGTCCGAGTCGAGGTGGCGCCTCGATTGGACCAAGACGCCACGCCGAGCGAATGCCCATGCAGCCGCGACGAGGTTTCTAACCGAGCTCGGCGCAGCCTGAGGGCTGGCCTCGTCAAGTTGTGCAGACCTGCCGACAGAGTCCCTTCGTGGTCTTGCTTGATCCCTTCCCGTTCGATTCTGTGGCTCACCCATGCGAGATGACCCAAAATGCGACCAGCCAGCTGTTTGGCTTCTTTAGGATGTTTCTGTACGACGAGCACGAGACCAAGGATCGCGGTTACACCCAGCGCCGGCCATCCCGCACCACCGGAAAGGTCGCATAGAACACGGCCATCATTCCGGACAGAACAACCAAAGCTGTCACGGCACGACGAGGAGTACCAACGAGCTTCGAAGCTCGGGCCTTCATATCCGATACGTCAACAAGCATGAGATGCACAAGAACTCGAAACCGCCCCGCCTCTTGACGTAGGCTGCTGGAGGATCTGAGCAAGTGCTTTTGCAAACACCGCATTCCCACTCATCTGGAATGGCTCGACCAATGACCGCGTCTGCATCGCGGCTGTGTAGCGCGCGCAGCGGAGGAACCTCCTCGGTGCGGCTCGTAGTCATCATCAGCCTCTAGCTACACCCGCTCGTCGAACCACAATTTAGGCACTTATAACAAGAACCATTCCGAACCATGATGCTTCCGCAGTCGGCGCAGCTGGGGGAGTCGGCACTCACTGAGAAAGCGACCTTGGTGTTGGCGCCCAAGGCCGCCGTGATCGCCGCGACCGCGGACTTGGCATGGCCGTTCCCGTTTTCGTTGCCGTTCCCGGTTGCATGCCCGTTCGACAGCACCGGTAGCACCACGTTCCCCGAGCTCGGCTCGACCGCCAGGGTCGCCGTCGGCCGCTCCCCGCTCCCTTCACCCTCGGAGGAGGACGAGGGCGACTGCGCAGGAGCGGCCGGCGACCGGTATTCCTTCCCCCCATCCGCGCCGGCGGAGGGCGAGCTGTCACTTTCCTTTGAAGCCGAGTCTGTGGTGCTGGAGGTCGCGAGGGTCGGCGGCGTGTCCGTCCCCTGTAGCGAGTGGGGAGCGGCGGCCGAGCCGGATTCGTTGGTGCCACTGAAGCCGCTTCCGAGCGGAGCGCCCAGCGGAGCGCTCGCGAAGGGGGACGGATCCGCCGACGACCCCGCGGGCACGTCCGCCATAGCTTCGCGGCTGATGATGCCGAGCTCGTCCCGCTCGTCGCGGGAGAGGAACCTCGAGCCGAGCCACCGGAACACGTAATCGACGATCGACTTCGCGATCGGGATCTCCTGGTTGCCGGTAAATCCGGCCGGCTCGAACCGCACGTGGCCGAACTTGTTGACCAGGTCATGCAGCGGCACGCCGTACTGGAGCGCGATCGAGGTCATGGTCGCGAGCGAGTCCATCAGACCGCTGACCGTAGACCCTTCCTTGGCCATCTTGAGGAAGATCTCGCCGGGCTGGCCGTCGGGATACAGCCCGACCGTGATGTAGCCCTCGTGACCGGCGACCTGGAACTTGTGGGTGATCGCCTGACGTTCATCAGGCAAGCGGCGCCGATAGGGCTTCGGCTCCCCAGTGAGCCCAGCTGCCACCAGCGCCGCTGCCTGCGCGTCCTGCTCTCCATCCCCCTTCTTCTTGCCGGTGCTGAGCGGCTGCGAGCGCTTGGAACCGTCGCGATAGATCGCGATGGCCTTCAGCCCGAGCTTCCAGCCCTGCAGGTAGACGTCCTCGATGCCCTCGGCCGTGGCGGCCTCGGGCATGTTCACGGTCTTGCTGATTGCGCCGGAGAGGAAGGGCTGCGTGGCGCCCATCATCCGGACGTGTCCCATGTACTGGATCGAGCGCTCGCCGTTGACCGGTTTGAAGGCGCAGTCGAAGACCGTAAGGTGCTCGGGCTTCAGTCCGGGCGCGCCCTCGATCGTCTCTCGCTCGTCGATGTACTTGACGATCTCCTCGACCTGCTCCGGCGAATAGCCGAGCTTCTTGAGCGCGGCGGGCACGGTCTGGTTGACGATCTTGAGGAAACCCTCGCCGACCAGCTTCTTGTACTTGACGAGCGCGATATCGGGTTCGATTCCGGTGGTGTCGCAGTCCATCATGAAGGCGATCGTGTTGTGGCTGACGAACCCGTTGGCCACGTATGTCACGTTTGACGGCACCGAGATGTCATATGTCAACTGCTCTGCACCAAGCTCGGCACTCGCGACCTCGTCGTAGAAGTACCCGAGCGTCTGCTGGAGATCAGGGTCGGCCGTCCGCTCGAGGAGCGCTGTTGCCGATCGACGGCTGACGAGGCCGGTCCTCGACAGCGACAGGAGCATGGTCTTGCGCAGCTGATTGTTCTCCGGCGCAAGTCGGTCCACGATCGCGCGGCTGACCGGCACCAGGTCATAGCGACCGGCCTGGGGATGGGTCGCGACCTGTAGGGCATTTCGTTTGCGCTCGGAGATGAACGAGATCTCCTGGACAAACCGGCCGCCCTCATTCGCGTTCAGCACGCGGAGTACGTGCACCGGATTACTGCCCAGGTGTCCACGTCCCGGCTGGTCGACTTTGCGGGTGGTCACGAAACCGAGCGCCAAGAGCATCGACTGAACGTCGTGGCTGAACTGCTCGGAGGTCGTCGACCAGTACGCATACTCGTGGTTGGTGTTTCCGTCGGCCTCGAACAGGCCGCGCACGAATGCGCGGTAGGTGGCCGGATCGTTGGCATACAGGACCGCATCGGGGACATACGGCTCATAGCCCTTGCCACGGGGCGCGGTAGTCGGAGCTGTCTTGGCGAACCCGCACGCCTCCCACCAGAGCGTGAGGCGGACAGAATTGAGGGAGACCTCGGTGTAGCCGGTCTTGGCCGTGACCGTCGCCTTGAGGCCAAACAGCCGGCGCCCCAGCTCGGCCAAGCGATCGACGACATCCGTGTCCTTGCTGTCGACACTGAACCTCAGGCCCTTGGCATGGAGCGAGCCATCGCCCATGAAGTAGCCCACCAACTCGGCCAGGTCCGAGTTCATGAAGCGTGGGACGAATGTCGTGTGATCGGACGTCCAGTACGCTTCGGCGAGCGGGGGCAGCGGAACCTCGCGAGGCTCACCGATGAGGCCGCCACGCATGAGTGGGATGCGGTCGCCAGCGCGAACGTCCGAGAACCGGCGCCACCGCCAGTCTCCGCCGGCATCCACGACCTTCACGCGGTGCATGGTTGTGCCCTGGATCCGGTAACCGCGACGCGTCTTTACCGTCACCACCGGCTCTGCGCCGTTGACGAAGAACCTGCTGGCCTCCCGAGGGCCGTCGTCGGTCCCGACCTTGAGATTGAGCTCCTGCCATTTGTCTCCGTCCGGGGCTCCGAGGCTGCGAAGTCGCACCAAGCCGCGATCGGTGATCACCAAACTCCCACCAACCAGGCAGCCAGTCGGGGCGAGCACGGTCACCTGGGCATTGCGGTACCCGTGCTGCGTGCCCAGCTCAAGCGCCCCGTCCCAGGTGGACCGTGCCGCCTCGATCAATGCCTGCGGCGCATGTGCCTCGGGAATGGCGTACGCCGCGTCTCGGTGCTTGTTGATGACGCGGAGAAAGGGCGCCTCATTGAACTTGTATTCGAGGAACGGTCCGCCGTGGTCGCGAGCAATGGTCGCGGACTGGCGATACGCCTCACCTGTCATGATCGCGGTCAGCGTTGCGGCGTAGGCCTGCCCTTCATCCGAGTCATATGCGAGGCCACGACTCATCAGGAGAGCGCCCAGATTGGCATAACCCAATCCAAGAGGCCGGAATTTGTGTGAATTCTCTTCGATCTTCAGCGTCGGGTAACCCGCGTTATCAACGAGAATTTCCTGTGCTGTGATCGTCACGCGGCATGCATAGCGATAAGCATCGATGTCAAATTCACCGTCACCATCGATGAATTTCATCAGGTTCAAGCTTGCGAGATTGCAGCTCGTATCATTCAAGAAGCTGAACTCGCTGCACGGATTTGTCGCATATTGTCGATCTGTGTTGGAAACCGGGTTCCAATCGTTGATAGTGGTGTCATATTGAACGCCGGGGTCGCCGCAGATCCAGGCGGCCTCCGCCATCTTGCGGAAGATGTCGCGCGCCTTGTAGGTGCCGGCGGGCTCGCCCGAGGTGACCTCGTGGGTGGTCCAGTCGCGGTCGGCCTCGACGTCGTGCATGAAGTCGTCCGTCACTCGCACAGAGTGGTTGGCGTTCTGGAAGAAGACCGAGCCGTACGCCTCGCCCGTGAAGGAGGGGTCGTAGCCCTGCTCGATGAGGGCCCATGCCTTGCGCTCCTCGCTGGCCTTCGACTCGATGAAGTCGAGGACGTCCGGATGGTCGGCGTCGAGGATCACCATCTTGGCCGCACGGCGAGTCTTGCCGCCCGACTTGACCACGCCGGCGAAGGCGTCATAGCCCTTCATGAAGCTGACCGGGCCGCTGGCGATGCCACCGCCCGACATGCGCTCCTTCGAGCCGCGGATGGGGCTGAGGTTGACGCCGGCGCCGGAGCCGTACTTGAAGAGCATGGCCTCGGTCTTGGCGAGATCCATGATCGAGCCCATGTTGTCCTGCACCGAGTTGATGAAGCAGGCAGAGCACTGGGGCTTGGGCTCCACGCCCACGTTGAACCAGACCGGCGAGTTGAAGGCCATCTTCTGGTGCAGCAGCAGATGGGTGAGCTCGGCCTTGAAGGAAGCGAGGTCCCCGTCCGTGGCGAAGTAGTGCTGTGTCGCCGCCCAGGCGGTGATGGTGTTGACGACGCGGTCGATCAACTGGCGGACGCTGTTCTCGCGCTGCGGAGTGCCGACGTGGCCGCGGAAGTACTTGCTGACGACAACGTTCGTGGCGAGCTGGCTCCAGAAGGTCGGAACCTCCACGTCCGTCTGCTCGAAGACGGTCTTGCCGGACTCGTTCGAGATGTTGGCCGTGCGGAACTCCCAGGTGACCTCGTCGTAGGGGTGGGTGCCGGGAGTGGTCCAGCGGCGCTCGAACGGGATGCCGCGCGTGCCGATACCCGTGAAGCGAGCCTGGTCGTCGATCGCAGGCGGGACGGGGCGGATGGCGTGACCGGGGGGGCCCGTCGTGTGGGTGGGGGTGCCGGCGGGGGCTGTGCTGGTCGCGGCGGCTGCGGCCGCCGTCTTCGCGGAGGCCCTGGCCTCAGCCTTGCTGGCGGCCTTCGCTGCCTTTCCGGCGCCCTTCTCCTTGCCCTGCTTGCCTGAGCCTGCCCGGCCGCCCTCGCGCTCGGTTCCCTCTGCGCGCTCGAGGTCTGCGCCCGTGTCACTCACGACGGGGTGGCTCATCTGCTGCTCCTCCCTGGCCCACCGATCGGTAATCAA